>NZ_VWSD01000009.1 GCF_009829685.1 Cellulomonas citrea | reverse complement strand
GCGTGCCCACCCGCTGGTGCGGTACGTCCTGACCCGGCTGGGCATCTCGGTGCTGCTGCTGTGGGGCATCACCGTGGTGACGTTCGTGCTCACCAACCTGGTGCCCGCAGACCCGTTGCCGGCGGTGACTGACGGCGACGAGGCCGCGCAGATCGGCGCCGGGCGGACGCTCGTCACCGCTGTGAGCGACCCGGACGCGGCCTCGTGGCGGCGACCTCCGGTGGACCGCTCCGCTCAGCGTGCCGACGCCGGTCTGGCCGCGGCGCTGTTCGTCGGTGCGGTGCTGTCGATGGTGCTGTGGCGCGTCACGGGGGTGCGGCCCGACCCGGCATCGGGGGCCGTCTCGGTCCCGCTGCTGCTGGCCGTCACCGCACCGCTCGCCTGGCGGCGGCGGTACCCGTCGGCCGTGCTGGGAGTGGTGGCGGTGGCGTTCGTCGTCGCCCAGGTGCTCGCCGTGCCGGAGACGCTCGTCGTCAACGTGGCGCTGTTCATCGCGCTGTACACGGTCGGCGCCTGGGAGACCGACCGCCGCCGCGCGGTGTGGGTGCGGGCGCTCGTCGTCGTCGGGATGTTCGTCTGGCTGCTCGTCGCGATCTTCCAGGCGGTGGCCGACCCGGAGGCGGTCCCGGGGTTCTCCCGGTCCGGGGCGTTCTCCCCGCTGGCCGCCTACCTGCTCATCCAGGTGCTCACCAACGTCGTCTACTTCGCCGGCGCGTGGGCGTTCGGCGACCACGCGTGGTCGGCCGCACGCGAACGCGCCCGGACGGCCTGGCGCACCTGGCAGCTCGCGGCCGCCCAGCGGCGCGCCGAGGAGCAGGCGGTCGCCCTCGAACGGCTGCGGATCGCCCGTGAGCTGCACGACGCGGTCGCCCACCACGTCGCGGCGATGGGGGTGCAGGCGGCGGTCGCCTCGACCCTGCTCGACGCGGGTGACGACACGCAGGCCGGCGTCGCGGTCGAGCAGGTCCAGCAGTCGGCGCGGGACGCGGTGCACGAGCTCGCCGCGATCCTGGGCACGCTGCGCGAGGAGCGGGCCGAGGCCGTCGACGAGCCGCTGGGCCGGCTCGGCGTCGCCCGGCTGCCCGAGCTCGTCGAGCACGCGACCGGTGCCGGGATGCCGGTGCAGCTCGAGGTGGTCGGCACCCCGCAGCCGCTGCCGCCGCTGGTCTCGCTCAACCTGTACCGGATCGCCCAGGAGGCGCTCACCAACTCCCGTCGGCACGCCGGGCCGACGGCGCGGGCCAGTGTGCGGCTGCGCTACCTGCCCGGTGCGGTCGAGCTCGAGGTCGCTGACGACGGCGGGGGCGGGCGGCCGCTCACCCGGCTGCCGTCCTCCGGGCTCGGGCTGCTGGGGATGCAGGAGCGCGTGAACGCCGACGGCGGCACGTTGCACGTCGGCCCGCGCTCACGCGGCGGCTTCGTGGTGCGGGCCACCGTCCCGGTGGGCGCGGCATGACCCGGGTCGTGGTGGCCGACGACGAGGCCCTGGTGCGCGCCGGGCTGTCGACCATCCTGGACGCGCACCCGTCGATCGAGGTGGTCGGGCAGGCCGCGGACGGTCGCGAGGCCGTCGAGCTCACCCGGGCGCTGGACCCGGACGTCGTGTGCCTGGACGTGCAGATGCCGCGTCTGGACGGGTTGGCGGCGACGCGCGAGCTGGTCGGCGACCCGACGGTGCGCGCCGCGGTCGTCATCCTCACCACGTTCCACCGCGAGGACTACCTGCTCGCGGCGCTGCAGGCCGGGGCGTGCGGGTTCCTGCTCAAGACGTCCCGGCCCGCCCAGCTCACCGACGCGGTGCTGGCGGCCGCGGCCGGCGACGGGTTGCTCTCGCCGGAGGTGACCCGGGCGGTCATCGCCCAGGCGGTCGTCGGCAGCCGGCGCCGGGTGGACGAGCCGGACGACGGTCTGCTCACCGAACGTGAGCGTGAGGTCCTCGTGCTGATGGCCCACGGCCTGTCGAACGAGGAGATCGCCGGCCGGCTCGTGCTGTCGCGGGCCACGGTGAAGACGCACGTGTCGAACCTGCTGGCCAAGCTGGGGCTGCGCGACCGGGTGCAGGCGGTCGTCTACGCCTACGAGCACGGTCTCGTGGGCTGAGCTCCGTCTGGCGGCCGAGCCGAAGATCGGCCCCGCGGCCGAGGCGCCCGCTGTCTGCCCAGCCCTACCGTGGCGGTGTGATCGAGCTGGAGCATGTGACCAGGACGTTCGGTGAGCGCCGGGCGTTGGACGACGTGTCCTTCGTCGTCCGGCGGGGCCGCACCACGGGGTTCGTCGGAGGCAACGGGGCGGGCAAGACGACCGCGATGCGGATCGTCATGGGGGTGCTCACCCCCGATGCGGGGCAGGTCCGGCTTGACGGGCGGGTGCTCGACCCGGCGACCCGGCGCGGGTTCGGCTACATGCCCGAGGAACGCGGCCTCTACCCCAAGATGAAGGTGGTCGACCAGCTCGCCTTCCTCGCCCGGCTGCACGGGTACGACGCCTCGACGGCGCGGGCGCGGGCCATGGACCTGCTCGAACGCCTCGACCTGGCGGCCCGGGCCGGTGACCCGGTGGACAGCCTGTCGCTGGGCAACCAGCAGCGCGCGCAGGTCGCGGCGGCTCTCGTGCACGACCCCGACGTGCTCGTGCTCGACGAGCCGTTCTCCGGTCTGGACCCGATCGCGGTGGACGCCGTGGCGTCGGTGCTGGTGGCGCACGCGCGGGCGGGTGCGCCGGTGCTGTTCAGCTCCCACCAGCTCGACGTGGTCGAGCGGCTGTGCGACGACCTCGTCATCATCGCCGGCGGCCGGGTGGTGGCCGCCGGGTCGCGGGAGGAGCTGCGGGCGGCGCACGCCGGCTCCCGGTTCGAGCTGGTGGCCTCCGACACCGGCTGGCTGCGCGAGGTCCCCGGGGTTCAGGTGGTGGAGTTCGCGGCCGACGAGGCGGTGTTCGACGCCGACGAGGCGACCGCCCAGGAGGTGCTGCGTGCGGCGCTGGTGCGCGGGCCGGTACGCCGCTTCGGCCCGGTGGTGCCGACCCTGGCCGAGATCTTCCGCGAGCTCATGGCCGACGGCGCCGTCCACGACGGTGCGGCCCACGACGGTGCGCAGGTGGCGGCATGAGCGCCCCCACGCCGCCGTCGCTGGGTGCGGCCACGCTGCTGGTCGCCGGCCGTGAGATCACCACCCAGCTGCGCAGCAAGGCGTTCCTCATCTCCTCGGCGCTGCTGCTGCTCGCGGTGCTCGCCGGGATCGTCGTCAGCTCGTTGCTGGCCGGACGCGACTCGGCGGCGGTCCCGGTCGCCGCACCGACGGCGGTGGCCGCCCAGGTCGGCGAGCTCAAGGGCGTCGACGTCCAGCAGGTGCCCGACGAGGACGCTGCCCTGGCCAAGGTGCGTGACGGCTCGGTCAAGGCGGCGCTGCTGCCCGGGACCGGGTCGGTGCCGCGGGTCGTCGTGCTCACCAGCACCCCGCAGGCCGTCGTCGACGCGCTCACCGTCACCCCGAAGGTCGACGTGCTCGAACCCGACCGGGCCGGTGACGGGGTGGTGCGCTACGTCGTGAGCCTGGCCTTCGGCCTGGTGTTCATGATGGCGGCGATCACCTTCGGCTCGACCATCGCGCAGAACACGGTGACCGAGAAGCAGACCCGGATCGTCGAGATCCTGCTGTCGGCGGTCCCGGTGCGGGCGCTGCTGGCGGGCAAGGTGGTGGGCAACAGCGTGCTGGCCCTCGGTCAGATCACCGCGCTGGTCTCGGTCGCGGTCATCGGACTGGCGGCCACCGGGCGTGACGACGTGCTCACCCTCGTGGGCGCCCCGCTGGCCTGGTTCGTCATCTTCTTCGCGGTCGGCTTCGTGCTGCTCGCGTCGATCTACGCCGCATCGGCCGCGCTGGTCTCCCGGATGGAGGACCTGGGTGCCGTGATCCAGCCGGTCACCTGGCTGACGATCGCGCCGTACTTCGTCGTCGTGTTCTTCAACGACAACCCCGTGGTGCTCGCGGTCGCCTCCTACGTGCCGTTCAGTGCGCCGGTCGCGATGCCGGTGCGGATGTTCGTCGGCGGCGTCGGCTGGGCCGAGCCGCTCATCTCGCTCGTGCTGCTCGTGGTCGCGACGGTGGCGGTGGTGCTGCTGGCCGCCCGGATCTACGAGCGTTCGGTGCTGCGCACGGGTCCGCGGGTGCGGCTGGCCGAGGCGCTGCGCCGCTCGGCGGGCTGAGCCGGTCGGCCCGCACCGGGCGGGCTGGGACACTGGGGGTGTGGCACATCTGCTCGGCGCCGACCGCGTCGCCCTGACCCTCGGCACCCGTGCGGTGCTCGACGACGTCAGCCTGGGACTCGACGACGGTGCCCGGATCGGTGTGGTGGGTCCCAACGGGGCCGGCAAGTCCACGCTGCTGCGGGTGCTCGCCGGCCGCGCCGACCCCGACTCCGGCCGGGTGACCCGGCTGGCCGGCACCCGGGTGGCGATGCTCGACCAGCGTGACGGGCTGGCGCAGGGCACGGTGCTGGCGGCGATCCACGGCGGTGCCGCCGAGCACGTGTGGGCCGCAGACCCCCAGGTCCGCGCGGTGCACGCGGGGCTGCTGTCCGATGTCGACCTGGCCGCCGACGTGGGCACGCTGTCCGGTGGTCAGCGCCGCCGGGTCGCGCTCGCCGCGCTGCTCACCCGCGACGACGAGGTGCTGCTGCTCGACGAGCCGACCAACCACCTCGACGTCGAGGGCGTGGCCTGGCTCGCCCAGCACCTCGTCGAACGGTTCCGTGGCCGCGGTGCGCTCGTCGTCGTGACCCACGACCGGTGGTTCCTCGACGCCGTCGGGCTGCGCACCTGGGAGGTGCACGACGGTGTGGTCGACCAGTACGACGGCGGCTACGCCGCGTACGTGCTCGCCCGGGCCGAACGGTCGACGCAGGCGGCGACGGTCGAGGCCAAGCGGCAGAACCTGCTGCGCAAGGAGCTGGCCTGGTTGCGCCGGGGCGCCCCGGCTCGCACCTCCAAGCCCAAGTTCCGGCTGGACGCCGCCGCCGAGCTCATCGCCGACGAGCCGGCGCCGCGCGACCCGCTCGAGCTCACCCGGATGGCGACCGCGCGGCTGGGCAAGGACGTGCTCGACGTCGAGGGTGTGCGCCTGGCCTACGGGGACCGGGTGCTGCTCGACGACCTCACGTGGCGGCTCGGGCCCGGGGACCGGATCGGCATCGTGGGGGTCAACGGTGCGGGCAAGACGAGCCTGCTGCGGCTGCTCGCCGGCGAGGTCGCCCCGACCTCGGGCCGGGTGCGCCGCGGCAAGACCGTGGTGCTGGCCCAGCTCAAGCAGGACGTCGAGGACCTGGACGACGTCGCCGACCTGCGGGTGCTCGAGGCCGTCGAGCGCGAGCGCCGCCAGGTGGTCGTCGGCGGCAAGGAGCTCACGGCGGGTCAGCTCGTCGAACGTCTCGGCTTCACCCGGGACCGGGCGCGCACCCTGGTCAAGGACCTGTCAGGCGGTGAGCGGCGGCGGCTGCAGCTGCTGCGGCTGCTCGTGGGGGAGCCGAACGTGCTGCTGCTCGACGAGCCGACGAACGACCTGGACACCGACACCCTGGCCGCGGTCGAGGACCTGCTCGACGGCTGGCCGGGCACGCTCGTCGTCGTCAGCCACGACCGGTACCTGCTCGAGCGGGTGACCGACCGCCAGGTCGCGGTGCTGGGCGACGCGACGCTGCGTGACCTGCCCGGCGGGGTCGAGGAGTACCTGCGGCTGCGCGCCGCGGTCGTGGACGCACCGGCCCCGGCGCCGGCCGCACCGGCGGCCGAGGTCGCGCCGAGCGCCGCCGACCTGCGCACCGCGCGCAAGGAGGTCGCCCGGCTGGAGCGACGCCTCGAGCGGCTGGCCGAGCAGGAGGCGCGGCTGCACGCCGAGATGGCGGAGCAGGCGACCGACCACGCCGCGGTGCTCGCGCTGGACACCCGGTTGCGTGCCCTGGCCGCCGAGCGCGACGAGCTCGAGGAGCAGTGGCTGGCCGCCGCCGAGGTCGCCGGCTGAGCCCTCGTCGGCCGACTCCTCGCCGGCTGACTCCTCGCCGGTCGGGCGTTCCGCAGCCGGGGCCTCAGCCGGCGTCGAACGGGGCGAGCACGTCGCGCAGCAGGTCGGCGAGGTGACGCACATCGGCCCCGCTCAGCCCGGCGAGCAGCCCCTGCTCGGCCCGCAGCAGGCTGGCCAGGGCGGCGTCGACGCGGGCCAGGCCCTCGTCGGTGAGCTCGACGAGCACACCGCGGCGGTCGTCGGGGGAGGGCATCCGCTGCACGAGCCCGTGCTCGGCCAGCCGGTCGATCCGGTTGGTCATGGTGCCGCTGGTGACGAGCGTCTCGGTGAGCAGCGCCCCCGGCGACATGCGGTAGGGCTCACCCTGGCGGCGCAGCGCGGAGAGCACGTCGAACTCCCAGGTCTCCAGACCGTGCTCGGCGAAGGTGGCGCGCCGCGCCAGGTCGAGGTGCCGCGCGAGCCGGCTCACCCGCGACAGCACCTCCATGGGGCGCACGTCCAGGTCGGGGCGCTCACGGTGCCAGGCCTCGACGATCCGTGCGACCTCGTCGACCGGCTCCGTCGTCATGCCCGGAGTTTACGCGTCGTCGAGATTCTTCATGTCGTGATACCTCGGGAATGTCCGGTGAGCATCGGCTGGCTCTCCAGCCCGGACAGGCCGTTCCAGGCGAGGTTGACCAGGTGCGCGGCCACCTCCGACTTGCCGGGGCTGCGGGCGTCGAGCCACCACTGGCCGGTGAGCGCCACCATCCCGACGAGCATCTGGGAGTACATGGGTGCGGTGCTCGGGTCCAGGCCCTGGCGCGCGAACTGCTCGGCGAGCAGGTGCTCCACCTGGGTGGCCACGTCGCCGATGAGGCTGGAGAACGTGCCGGTGGCCTGCGCGACGGGGGAGTCGCGCACCAGGATGCGGAACCCGTCCTCGCTGTCCTCGATGTAGCCGAGCAGCACGAGGGCCGTGCGCTCGAGCAGCACCTTGGGGTGCCCGCCGCCCTCGAGGGCCCCGGAGAGCGCATCGGTGAGCGCCTGCACCTCACGGTCGACGACGACCGCGTAGATGCCCTCCTTGCCGCCGAAGTGCTCGTAGACCACCGGTTTGGAGACCTCGGCCCGGGCCGCGATCTCCTCGATGCTCGTGGTCTCGTAGCCCTTCTCGGCGAACAGCCGGCGGGCCACGTCGAGCAGCTGGGCACGGCGCTGGGCCCCTGTCATGCGGGACCGTGCGGTCCGTCTGGAGTCGCTGGTCACGGGGTCATCATGCCGCGTGCCCGCGGGGCCACGCCGCCGACTGGCACACTGGGTGGCTGCGGTCCGCCCTGGTGTAATGGCAGCACGCAGGCCTTTGGAGCCTTGCGGTCCAGGTTCGAGTCCTGGGGGCGGAGCCCCGTCGCGGGCACCCACCGCGGGCCGGGCCCCGTGGTCGCGGCGGTAGAGTGCGGGTGCCAGCCAGCCCTCCGCACCTGCGCGGGGACGACCGCGAGGAGCGCAACACGGTGACCATCCCCCGTCCGGCTGCAGTCGTCGTCCTCGCTGCTGGCGAAGGCACCCGGATGCGGTCGGCCACCCCGAAGGTGCTGCACGAGATCGGCGGGCGCAGCCTCGTGGGTCATGTGCTCACCACGGCGCGGGCGCTGAGCCCGCAGCGGCTCGCGGTGGTCGTGCGCCACGAACGGGCCGCCGTGACCGACCATGTGCTCACCCTCGACCCCGAGGTGCTGATCGTCGACCAGGACGACGTGCCGGGCACGGGCCGCGCGGTGCAGGTGGCCCTCGAGGCGCTCGACGGCGCCGGCGAGCTCACCGGGTCGGTCGTCGTGCTGGCCGGCGACGTGCCGCTGCTCGACGTTGGCACGATCAGCCAGCTGCTGGTCGCCCACCACGCCGACGTCAACGCCGTGACGGTGCTCACCACCGTCGTGGCGGACCCGACGGGGTACGGGCGGGTGCTGCGCGAGGCGGGCACCGGTGACGTGCTCGCGGTCGTCGAGGAGCGGGACGCCGACCACGTGCAGCGCGCGGTCGACGAGATCAACACCTCGGTCTACGTGTTCGACGCCGACGTGCTGCGCCGTGCGCTGACCCGGCTGGACCGCAGCAACGCCCAGGGCGAGCTCTACCTCACCGATGTGCTGGCCCTGGCCCGGGCCGACGGCGGGCACGTGCGCGCGCTGCGCACCGAGGACGTGCTGTCGGTCGAGGGTGTCAACGACCGGGTGCAGCTGGCCCGGCTCGGCGCCGAGCTCAACCGCCGCACGGTCGAGGACTGGATGCGCGCCGGGGTGACGGTCGTCGACCCGGCGACCACCTGGGTCGACGTGGACGTGGACCTGGCCGCCGATGTGACGCTGCTGCCCGGCACCCAGCTGCACGGTGCGACGAGCGTGGCGACCGGTGCGCGGATCGGCCCGGACACGACGCTCACCAACGTCGAGGTCGGCGAGGGCGCCACGATCGTGCGCACGCACGGCTCGGACGCGGTGATCGGGGCCGGGGCGAGCGTGGGCCCGTTCGCCTACCTGCGGCCGGGCACGATCCTGGGCGAGCGCGGCAAGATCGGCACCTTCGTCGAGACCAAGAACGCCACGATCGGGCGCGGGTCCAAGGTGCCGCACCTGTCGTACGTCGGCGACGCCGAGATCGGTGTCGAGACCAACATCGGCGCGGCGTCGGTCACGGTGAACTACGACGGCGTGCACAAGCACCGCACGGTGATCGGCTCCTATGCCCGCACCGGTGCGGACAACATGTTCGTCGCACCCGTCCAGGTCGGCGACGGCGCCTACACCGGGGCCGGCAGCGTGATCCGCCGCGACGTCCCGGCCGGTGCGCTCGCCGTGAGCCAGGGCAGTCAGCGCAACGTCGAGGGCTGGGTCGAGCGGTCCCGTCCTGGTACCCCCGCGGCCGAGGCCTCGGCGCGGGCACGTTCGGCAGGGTCGTCCGACCCCGGCACCACCCACGAAACGGAGAACGACCGATGACCGGTCTTGTCACGGTCGACAGCGAGAAGCGGCTGGTGCTGGTCTCGGGGCGCGCGCACCCCGAGCTGGCCGAGGACGTCGCCGACCACCTGGGCATCCAGCTGGTCCCGACGACGGCCTACGACTTCGCCAACGGCGAGATCTACACCCGGTTCGCCGAGTCGGTGCGCGGGTCGGACGCCTTCGTGCTGCAGTCGCACGCCTCGCCGATCAACCAGTGGATCATGGAGCAGCTGCTCATGGTCGACGCCCTCAAGCGGGCCTCGGTCAAGACGATCACGGTGGTCGCCCCGTTCTTCGGCTACGCCCGGCAGGACAAGAAGCACCGTGGCCGGGAGCCGATCTCGGCCCGCCTCATGTGCGACCTGTTCAAGACCGCCGGTGCGGACCGGATCATGAGCGTGGACCTGCACGCCGCCCAGATCCAGGGCTTCTTCGACGGGCCGGTCGACCACCTGTGGGCCCAGCCGGTCCTCGTGGAGTACGTGCGCACCCGCGTCGACACGCAGAACGTCACGGTGGTCTCGCCCGACGCCGGTCGCATCCGGGTGGCCGAGCAGTGGGCCGCCAAGCTCGGCGGGGGCCCGCTGGCCTTCGTGCACAAGACCCGGGACATCCGCACCCCGAACAAGGCCGTCGCGAACCGCGTCGTCGGTGACGTCGAGGGCAAGACCTGCGTGCTGGTCGACGACCTCATCGACACAGCCGGCACCATCAGCGAGGCGGTGCGGGTGGTCCTGGCCGCGGGCGCCAAGGACGTCATCGTCGCCGCGACGCACGGGGTGCTGTCCGACCCGGCGTGCGAGCGGCTGCAGCAGTCCGGTGCCCGCGAGATCGTCATCACCGACACGCTGCCGATCCCGGAGGAGCACCGTTTCGACGGTCTCACCGTGCTGTCGATCGCCCCGATCATCGCCCGGGCCATCCGCGAGGTCTTCGACGACGGCTCGGTGACCTCGCTGTTCGAGGGCAACGCCTGACCCCAGCGGCAGCCTGGCGCACCGGTCAGGTCCCGTGCTCGACCCCGCAGGCGGGGACTCGCAGGTGGGGAGCGGTGCGCTCGTCCGGTAGGATCGTCAGGTTGCCTCGGCGAGGGAGGCGGGACGGGCCTGACGGCCCGAACCCTCCGTGATCGACTGGGCGGTGCCTCCGCGTGCGCCGTCTCGCGTCCCGCGTCGAGGCCGGACCGATCACACTCGCCCCCACAAGGAGTCGTCATGGCCGAGACCGTCCTGACCGCCACCGCCCGTTCCGAGTTCGGCAAGGGCGCCGCCCGTCGGCTGCGCCGCGCGGACCAGATCCCCGCCGTGCTGTACGGCCACGGCAGCGACCCGCTGCACGTCTCGCTGCCGGGCCACGAGACGATGCTCGCGCTCAAGCAGACCAACGCCCTGTTCGAGGTCGCGCTCGACGGCAAGAAGATCCTGGCCGTCGCCAAGGACGTGCAGATCGAGCCGGTCCGCCAGATCATCGAGCACATCGACCTGCTCATCGTGAAGCGCGGCGAGAAGATCCAGGTCGACGTCCCGGTGCACATCATCGGCGAGTCGGCCCCCGGCACCATCCACGTCGTCGAGACCCAGCAGCTGCAGCTCGAGGCCGAGGCGACCAACCTGCCGTCGCACGTCGAGATCTCGATCGAGGGCCTCGAGGAGGGCGCCGTCATCCACGCCGGCGACGTCACGCTGCCGGCCGGTGCGACCCTCATCACCGAGGCCGAGCACGTCGTGCTCACCGTCTCGGTCCCGACCGTCTCGGCCGCCGACCGGGCCGCCGACGAGGCCGAGGCCGCCGCGGCCGCTGCCACCGAGGCCTGATCGGCTCTGCTCGTCCGACCCGACACCCGGCCCACGTGGCCGGGTGTCGGCGTCTGAAGGAGGTCTCGTGGCGCAGGGTCCGTGGCTCGTCGTGGGCCTGGGCAACCCCGGTCCGCAGTACGCCGGCAACCGGCACAACGTCGGGGCGATGGTGCTCGACGAGCTGGCGCGCCGGTGCGGGCAGTCGTTCGCCGGCGCCTCGGGCCCGCTGGGCCGGCGGCCGCAGGCGCTCACGGCCGACGTGCGGCTCGGGGTTCTCCCGGGCGGCGCCCCCGGACCTCGCGCGCTGCTCGTGCGGCCGACCACCTACATGAACGTCTCCGGCGGTCCGGTCGGTGCGCTCGCCCGCTACCACGGGGTCGACGTCGCGCAGGTGCTCGTCGTGCACGACGAGCTGGACCTGCCGTTCGCCACGGTGCGGCTCAAGCGCGGTGGGGGCGAGGGTGGCCACAACGGTCTGCGCGACATCACGCGCGCGCTCGGCACCAAGGACTACCTGCGGGTCCGGGTCGGCATCGGACGCCCGCCGGGGCGCCAGGACCCGGCCGACTTCGTGCTCAAGGACTTCACCTCGGCCGAGCGCGCGGACCTCGGCTGGCTGCTCGACCGGGCGGCCGACGCCGTCGAGGCGATCGTCACCCAGGGGCTGGAGCCGGCCCAGCAGGAGTTCCACGCGCCGTCGTGACTGCGCCACCTCGGTGACGAATGGGTGAATTCGGGCATGTGGGGGCGAAATGGTTCACAGGTTCGCCTAGCCTCGCCAGGCGAGCCGACCGAGACGGAACGGGACCATGACGATCCTTGACGATGCAGACCGAGGTGTCGACGCCGTCGACCGCGCGTCCGCCTCGGTGCCGCGCACGGACACCGGCGAGCTGCCTGTGCTCGAGCCGGTGGAGACGCCGTCGGAGCCGACCGGGTTCGACCGGCGTGGCACCTCCGCCGGCCCGCGGATGTCCTGGGCCCGCAGCCGCCCCTTCGAGGACCGGCCGCCGCGCGCCGTCGAGCGTCCCGACGCAGGGTGGCAGGTCGAGGCGAGCGCCTACGTGCTCCGCGTCGTGGCCGTCGACCTCATGGTCGCCGGTGTCGTCGTCGGCGCCATCGCCTGGCTGACCCGACCGGGCTCGGCGATCGGGATGCTGTGGACCCTCGGTGTGGTCGTCACCTTCCTGGCCAGCATGGCGCTGTTCCGTGGCTACGACACCAACTTCCTGGGGACAGGCCCCGGCGAGTTCCAGGCCGTCCTGCGCGGTGGTCTGGCCGCCGTGGTGGTCCCTGCGGTCGTCAGCGAGTGGGCCGGCCTGCCGATGTCCAGGTCCGTCGTCGCGACGACGGCCGTCCTGCTCACCCTCGGGGTGGGGGTCGGGCGCTACGGGGTCCGGCGTGGCCTGCACCGGGCGCGCGCGCAGGGGCAGGCGATGGCACGCACCCTCATCGTCGGCGACGGTGCGGGTCTGCGCCGGGTGGTCGATGACCTGCAGACCGCGAGCTACCACGGCTACCGGGTGGTCGGCACGTGCGTCCCCTCCCTCGACACCGCTCCGACGGTGCGCGACGTTCCCACGCTCGGTGCGATCGCCGACATCCCGCAGGTGGTGCACGACTGGTCGATCGACGTCGTCGTGGTCACCGGCGGCGCGCTCACCGGTGACGGTCTTCGCCGGCTCTCGTGGGCGCTCGAGCAGACGGGCACCCGTCTCGTCGTCGCCCCCGGGCTCGTGGAGGTCATGGGGTCACGGGTGCGCATGCGTCCCACGGCCGGGCTGTCGCTGCTCGAGGTCGAGGTCGCGACGCCGCGTCGTCGGCAGTGGGCCAAGTGGTGGTTCGACCGGCTGACCGCCGCGATGATGCTGCTGGTCGCCGGTCCGGTCATCGCCGTCTGCGCGGTGGCGGTGGCCCTCACCAGCAAGGGCTCGCCGTTCTTCGTCCAGCAGCGGGTGGGCATCGACGGCGTGCCGTTCAGGATGTTCAAGCTGCGCAGCATGTACGTCGACGCCGAGGCCCGCAAGGCCGCGCTCGCGGCCCAGGACGAGGGCAACGGTGTGCTCTTCAAGATGCGCGCCGACCCGCGGGTGACCCCGGTCGGACGGGTGCTGCGGCGTCTGTCGCTCGACGAGCTTCCCCAGCTGTGGAACGTCCTGCGCGGTGACATGTCCCTCGTGGGGCCCCGGCCGCCGCTGCCGGACGAGGTCGACGGCTACCGCGACGCCACGTGGCGCCGGCTGCACGTGCGCCCCGGGCTCACCGGTCTGTGGCAGGTCTCCGGACGGTCGGACCTGTCGTGGGACGAGTCGATCCGGCTGGACCTGCGCTACGTCGACAACTGGTCGATCGCGCTCGACCTGCTCATCGTGTGGAAGACCCTGCGTGCCGTGATCGGCGGCTCAGGGGCCTACTGAGCCTCGTCCTCGGCGCGGCGTCCCCGTCAGGCGTCGAGCAGCGCGAGCGTGCCGTCGGTCTCGCGGTAGGTCTCGCCGGTCCGCGGGCAGCGCCAGGTCGCGGCGTCGACCTGCTCCAGGGGTTCCCCCGCGCGCCCGACCCAGCGCACCCGACGGGCCGGGACCCCGGCCACCAGGGCGAAGTCGGGCACGTCGCGGGTCACCACCGACCCGGCGGCGACGAGGGCCCACCGCCCGATCGTCACGGGGGCGACGCAGACCGAGCGCGCCCCGATCGAGGCGCCGGTGCGCACCGTGACGCCGACGGCGTGCCAGTCGTCGGCCGACTTGAGGGCCCCGTCGACGGTCACCGCCCGCGGGAAGTAGTCGTTGGTGAACACGACGGCCGGTCCGACGAAGGCGCCGTCCTCCAGCACCGCCGGCTCGTAGACCAGGGCGTAGTTCTGGATCTTGCACCGGTCGCCGACCCGCACCCCGGGGCCGATGTACGCGCCGCGCCCGATGATGCACTCGGCACCGACGGTGGCGTCCTCGCGGACCTGAGCGAGGTGCCAGACCTTCGTGCCGTCACCGAGCCGGGCGCCCGGGTCGACATCGGCGGTGGGGGCGACGGATGCGGGGCTCATGCACGGCTCCTCAGATCGGTGACGGGGCCGATGATTCACCCGTTCGCCACGCCATGCCGCCATCTGGGCGGCATGGCGGGTGAAAGGGATGGACCAACCTTCGACGGCGCCCGATCTTCCCCTATTGTCCGATATCGACCGACTCGTGCGAGCGGCGCCTGCCCGCGCGCCGCTCCGGGTCGGCACTGCGCTGGAGGATCCCATGTCTCGTCTGATGCGCCGTCGCTGGGTGGCCCCGCTGGTCGGCCTCGCGTTGGCACTGCCCGTGACGCTCGCCGCCGTGCCGGCGTCCGCCGCCACCGACCCCTGCGTCGGTGGGAACGCGATCGCGTGCGAGAACTCCAAGCCGGGGACCGACCCGTCGGTCTGGGACATCAGCGGCGCCGGTTCGGACGCGATCCAGGGGTTCTCGACCGACATCTCGGTGAACGCGGGCAGCTCCATCGGCTTCAAGATCGACACCGCGGCCGCCGCCTACACGATCGACATCTACCGGACCGGTTACTACCAGGGCCTCGGCGCCCGGTACATCACCTCGGTGACGCCGTCGGCCACGCTGCCGCAGGCGCAGCCGCAGTGCATCTGGGACCAGACCAACGAGCTCACCGACTGCGGCAACTGGGGCCTGTCGGCGACCTGGGCGGTGCCGTCCACGGCGGTCTCGGGTGTGTACGTCGCCAAGCTGACGGTCCCGTCGACGGGTGAGGCCAGTCATATCGTCTTCGTCGTCCGCAACGACGCCAGCACCTCGCAGGTGGTGTTCCAGACGTCCGACCCGACCTGGCAGGCCTACAACACCTACGGCGGCTCGGACTTCTACCAGGGGGCGGCCAACGGGCGGGCCTACAAGATCAGCTACAACCGGCCGGTCGTCACCAGGGGCCGAATCGAAGGCCGGGACTTCTACTTCAGCTCCGAGTTCGCGATGGTGCGGTTCCTCGAGCGCAACGGCTACGACATGACGTACATCGCCGGGGTGGACTCCGACCGGGCCGGGTCGTTGCTGAAGAACCACAAGGTCTTCCTCTCGGTCGGGCACGACGAGTACTGGTCCGGTGCGCAGCGGGCGAACGTCGAGGCGGCCCGCGACGCCGGCGTGAACCTTGCCTTCTTCAGCGGCAACGAGGTCTACTGGCGCACCCGCTACGAGCCCTCGATCGACGGGGCGTCCACCGCCTACCGCACGCTCGTCTCGTACAAGGAGACCTGGAGCAACGCCAAGATCGACCCGTCGGCGCAGTGGACGGGCACCTTCCGCGACCCGCGTTTCGCCTCGCCCGCGAACGGCGGCGGGACCCCGGAGAACGCGCTGACCGGCACGATGTACATGTCCAACGACTCCGATCTGCCGGTCACGGTCTCGGCGGCCGAGGGCAAGCTCCGGCTGTGGCGCAACACCCCGCTCGCCTCGATGGCCGCCGGGACCTCCGCCGCCCTCGCGCCCCACACGGTGGGCTACGAGTCCGACGAGGACGTGGACAACGGGTTCCGACCGGCAGGCCTCATCCGGATGTCCACGACCAACGGTGCCGTGCCGCAGTACCTGCAGGACTACGGCCTCGTGACGGCGCCGGGCACGACGTCGCACCACATCACGCTCTACAAGGCGGCGAGCGGTGCGCGGGTCTTCTCCGCCGGGTCCATCCAGTGGGCCTGGGGGCTCGACCAGGAGCACGACGGCGCCGGCGCACCGGCCGACTCCCGGATGCAGCAGGCGACCGTCAACCTGCTCGCGGACATGTCGGCCCAGCCGACGACGCTGATGTCGGGTCTGGTCGCCGCGACCAAGACGGCGGACACGACGGGTCCGACCGTCACGATCCTGACCCCGGGGGCTGGTTCGGCGCAGTCGAACGGAGCCTCGGTCACCCTCACCGGCTCGGCCTACGACCTCGGCGGCACCGTCGCGGGCGTCGAGGTCTCGACCGACGGCGGCACGTCGTGGCACCCCGCCACGGGCACGACGAGCTGGAGCTACACCTACGTCCAGACCGGCAACGGCAGCACCGCCGTCAAGGTGCGGGCGACGGACGACAGCGCCAACATCGGCGCCGTGGTGAGCCGCAGCTTCACCGTGTCCTGCCCCTGCACGCTGTTCGGCTCGACCGTGCCGCCCGTCGCATCGGCCTCGGACACCTCGGCCGTCGAGCTCGGGCTCAAGGTCGTGCCGTCCACGTCGGGCTACATCACCGGGGTGCGCTTCTACAAGGGTTCCGGCAACACGGGAACCCACACCGGGACGCTGTGGTCGGCGGCGGGCGCGAAGCTCGCGACCGTGACGTTCAGCGCCGAGACCGCGACGGGCTGGCAGACGGCGACCTTGGCGCAGGCCGTCCCGGTGACGGCGGGTACGACGTACGTCGTCTCGTACACCGCACCTGCGGGCGGGTATGCCGTCCGCGCCGACGCGTTCTGGTATCGGGCCTACACCGCTGCGCCGTTGTCGGTCCCGGGTGGTTTCGGTTCGGCCGCATCCGGGGTCTACGGTGCGCCGGGCGGCTTCCCGACGAGCACCTACGGCTCCTCCAACTACTACGTCGACGTCGTGTTCAACACGGTCGACACGACGCCGCTGGTCATCTCGTCGAAGACGCCGCTGGCGGGTGCGGGCTCGGTGCTCACCGGGTCGAGCCTCTCGGCGGTGTTCTCCAAGGACGTGACCGCCTCGACCGTGACGTTCACCCTCAAGACGGCAGCCGGGGCGTCGGTGGCCGGGACCAAGACCTACGACGCCGCCAGCCGGACGGTGACGTTCACGCCGTCCGCCGCGCTCGCCACCTCCACGTCGTACACGGCGACCCTGGCTGCGACGGCTGTCGGCGGCGGTGCCATCACCGGGAGCCCGAGCTGGACCTTCACCACGGCGGCACCCGACCAGGTGGCCGGCGCCCAGGTGGTGTCGCTCTACAACGACTCCGCGGTTCCTGGCGTCCTCGACGTCCCGGACAACGACGCCGTGACCCTCGGGACGAGGTTCGCCAGCTCCGTGGACGGCACCGTGACCGGCGTCCGGTTCTACAAGGGCCCGAACAACACCGGGACCCACGTCGGGACGCTCTGGTCGGTGGCGACCGGCGCCGCGCTCGCGACCGTGACCTTCACGAACGAGACCACGACCGGCTGGCAGACCGCCACGTTCTCCCAGCCGGTGCAGATCACGAAGAACACCGAGTACGTGGTGTCCTACCGCACGACGGTCGGGCGGTACTCCGCGACCGCGGGCGCGTTCTCCGGTGCCGGTGTGCAGCGTGACCCGCTGCGCACCGCGACCGACAGCGGGATGTACAGCTACGCCGACGGGTACCCGTCGACGACGACCTCGACGAGCTACCTGGTCGACGTGGTCTTCAAGCGGGCGGCGACCCCGTTGACCGTGGCGTCGCAGGTGCCCGCGTCTGGCGAGACCGCCGCTCCGGTAGGCAACCCGGTCTCCGTCACCTTCTCCAAGGCCGTGACGAGCGCGGCCTCGCTCGCGCTCCGGACCGCCGCGGGGACGTCGGTGGCCGGTGCCACGAGCCTGTCCTCGGACGGCCTGACGCTGACCTTCACGCCGACCTCGGCGCTGGCGGCCTCGACGTCCTACACCGCGACCGCGAGCCACCTGACCGCCACCGACGGCAGCACCGCAGCCGATGTCAGCTGGAGCTTCACCACGACGGGGTCGGACGGCTGCCCGTGCTCGCTCTTCGCGACCGGCACCCCGGCCACGGCCTCCGCGAACGACACCGGCGCGGTCGAGCTCGGCGTCTCGTTCACACCCAACGAGAGCGGCTCGATCACCGGGGTGCGGTTCTACAAGGGCGCCGGGAACGGCGGCACCCACGTCGGCACGCTGTGGAGCTCGAACGGGACCGCGCTGCGCACGGTGACCTTCGCCAACGAGTCGGCCTCGGGCTGGCAGACGGCCACGTTCAGCAGCCCCTACGAGGTGACCGTCGGCCAGACCTATGTGGTGTCCTACCTCGCGCCCCAGGGCCACTACGCGGTGACCGCGAACGCCTTCACCGCTGATCTGACGGTCGGTCCGCTCACGGTGCCTGCCGTCGGCAACGGTCGCTACCGGTACGGGGCGTCCGGTGGGTTCCCGACGTCGACCTGGCAGCAGTCGAACTACTTCGTCGACGTGGTGTTCGTGCGGGGGGCGCCCACGCCGCCGACCGTCGTGTCCACCTCACCTCCGGCGGGAGCGACGGGGGTGTCGACCACGGCGTCCCTGTCGGCGACGCTGTCGAAGGCGCCCGCCTCGGGCACGCCCCAGCTCTCGGTGAGCTCGGCCTCGGGCGCCGTCGCGGGCACCAGCAGCTACGACGCGGCGAGCCTGACCGTCACCTTCGTCCCGTCGACCCCGATGGCCACCGGTACCTCCTACACCGCGGCAGCGAGCCTGAACGGCGCCACACTGGGGAGCGGGTCGTGGTCGTTCACCACGAGCGCGCCGCAGGCCTCGGCGGTGTCGTTCTGGTCGGACACGTACACGCCGGCCAACGCCGCCTGGAACGACACCGCAGCGGTGCAGGTGGGGCTCCGGTTCACCACGTCGGTTCCGGGCCAGGTGACCGCCATCCGGTTCTACAAGGGCGCGGCGAACACCGGGGTCCACACGGTCAAGCTCTGGGACGGGTCGCAGACCCTGCTGGCCTCGGCCGCATCCTCGGCGGAGTCGGCCTCCGGCTGGCAGACCGTCCAGCTGGCCTCGCCGGTGTCCGTGGCGCCCGGCCAGACCTACACGGTCGCCTACCACTCGAGCACCGGGCACTACGCGGTGGATCCCAACGGGTTGGCCACGGCACTGACCGCCGGTCCGTTGACGAGCCTCGCACCGGGGGGTGCCTACGTCTACGGGACGGGGTTCCCCGGCAGCAGCTCGTCCGCCTCGTACGGGGTCGACCTGGTCTTCGTGCCCTCGAGCTGAGCGGTCGCGGCGGAGGACCGTGGCTGCTCGGCGCGGGTGAAGGCCGGGCGATTTCGGCTGACTCGGCGTGACCGTCGCGCGCCTGGCGGACAGACTGGACGTACCCGAGCGACAAGGACGACATGAGCAAGCTGCAGGTGGCAGTGATCGGGGCCGGCTACTGGGGGCCCAACCTGGCGCGGAACTTCCGGAACAGCCCTGACTGGGACCTCGTCGCGGTGTGCGACCTCGACGAGGCGCGGGCTCGCAAGGTGGTGGGCGCCCGGTCGACCGTCGAGGTCGTCACCTCGTTGCCGGAGGTGCTGGCTCGGGACGACGTGGACGCGGTGGCGGTCGCGACCCCCGCGGCGACGCACGCCGCCATCGTGACGGCGGCGCTCGAGGCGGGCAAGCACGTTGTCGTCGAGAAGCCCATCGCCGACGGCGGTCAGGCCGGCCGGGCGATGGTCGCGCTCGCGGCCGAACGTGGCCTCACCCTCATGGTCGACCACACGTTCTGCTACACGGCGCCGGTCC
This sequence comes from Cellulomonas citrea, assembly GCF_009829685.1. Lineage (GTDB taxonomy): Bacteria > Actinomycetota > Actinomycetes > Actinomycetales > Cellulomonadaceae > Cellulomonas > Cellulomonas citrea. The sequence goes on along the minus strand of NZ_VWSD01000009.1, from coordinate 21,427 downwards.
TGAAGATCCGTGAGCTCATCGCCGACGGGTCGCTCGGCGAGATCCAGTTCGTCGACTCCGTGCGCATCAACCTCGGGCTCGTGCAGCCCGATGTCGACGTGTTCTGGGACCTGGCGCCGCACGACCTGTCGATCCTCGACTTCATCCTGCCCGGGGGTCTCGTCCCGACCGCCGTCGGCGCACAGGGTGCCGATCCGCTGGGCGTCGGCCAGTCCTGCGTCGGCTACCTCACGCTGCCGCTCCCCGGCGGGGCCATGGCCCACGTCCACGTGAACTGGCTCAGCCCGACCAAGATCCGGCAGTTCGTCGTCGGCGGCAGCAAGAAGACCCTCGTGTGGGACGACCTGGCACCCCAGCAACGCCTCACGGTGTTCGACCGGGGCGTCGACCTGCGGGCCACGACGGCGGACCGGACCGCCGCCCAGGTGTCCTACCGGCTCGGTGACGCGTGGTCGCCGGCGCTCAAGGAGGCGGAGGCGCTCGGCGTCATGGTCGCCGAGTTCGCCGCCGCCATCCGGGAGGGACGCCCGCCGCGGACCGACGGCAGCGCCGGTCTTCGGGTGCTCGACGTGCTCGAGGCTGCGGGCCGCAGCCTCGGCGAGGCCGGCCGGCTCGTCCCCGTCGCGGGCAACGTCGGGGCGGGTGCGGCATGAGCGGGCTCGAGGGCGCGCGGGTCCTGGTCACCGGAGGGGCCGGCTTCATCGGCTCGCACCTCGTGGACGAGCTGCTCGAGCACCACGACCCCGCCGAGGTCCGGGTCATCGACAACCTCGCCAACGGCCGGATCGAGAACCTCGTCCGGCTCGGGACCGATCCGAGGCTGCGGTTCGACGCGGCCGATCTGCGCGACGGTGATGCGGTCGAGCGCGCGCTGCAGGGCGTCGACGTCGTCATGCATCTCGCCTGCCTGGGGGTGCGGCACTCGCTGCACGACCCCGTCGAGAACCATGACGTCAACGCCGGCGCGACGCTCACGCTGCTGGAGGCGGCCCGGCGCCACGAGGTGCGTCGGTTCGTCCACGTCTCCTCGAGCGAGGTCTTCGGCACCGCGCAGTACGCGCCGATGGACGAGCGGCACCCGACCTGGCCGGAGACGGTGTACGGCGGCAGCAAGCTCGCCGGGGAGGCCTACGCACGTGCGGCGTTCCGCACCCACGGGATGGCGACCGTGGTGGCTCGACCGTTCAACACCTACGGCCCGCGCAGCCACTTCGAGGGTGACAGCGGTGAGGTGCTGCCGCGCACCATCGTCCGGGCACTGTGCGGGTTGCCGCCGCTGGTCTACGGCGACGGTGAGCAGACCCGGGACTTCATGCACGTGCACGACACCGCACGCGGGCTCGCCGCGCTGGCGGTCTGCGACGAGGCGGTCGGCCAGACGGTCAACCTCGGCTCGGGGCGTGAGGTCACGATCAACGACCTGGCTGCCGCGGTGGTGGCCGGGGTGGGACGTCCCGACCTCGTCCCGGTCCACCTCGAGGACCGTCCGGGCGACGTGCGGCGGCTCATCGTCGACGGCCGGTACATGAAGTCGCTCACCGGCTTCGAGACCAAGGTCGTCTTCGAGGACGGGGTCGCCGACCTCGTCGGGTGGTTCAGCTCGCGGCCGCAGACTCCGCAGGAGATGCTCGCCCGGATCGAGGACCGCAACTGGGTCGCCAGCGCGACGTCCGCCGCACCGGGTGAGGAGCTCTCATGAGCCGCATCGACGTGATGCGTCCCTGGCTCGGCCAGGAGGAGGCCGACGCGGTCAACGAGGTGCTGGCCTCGGGCTGGGTCGCCCAGGGCCCTCGGGTCGCACGGTTCGAGGCGGAGTTCGCCCAGGCCCAGCAGGTGCCCTACGCCGTGGCGACGAGCTCGTGCACGACCGCGCTGCACCTGGCGCTCGTCGTGGCGGGTGTCGGCGCCGGTGACGAGGTGGTGGTCCCGTCCTTCTCCTTCGTCGCCACCACGAACGCGCCCACCTACGTCGGTGCGCACCCGGTCTTCGCCGATGTCGATGCGGCGACGGGGAACCTCACCGCCGCGACCGTGGAGGCCGTGCTCACGCCGCGGACCCGTGCCGTCATCGCGGTGGACCAGGGCGGTGTGCCCGTCGACCTCGACGCGATCCGTGCCGTCACCGACCCGCGGGGCATCGTGGTGATCGAGGACGCCGCATGCGGTGCCGGCGCGACCTACCGCGGTCGTCCGGTCGGCGCGGGCGCCGAGATCACGGCCTGGTCGTTCCACCCCCGCAAGGTCATCACGACGGGCGAGGGCGGCATGCTCACGACGCCCCACGAGGACTGGGCCGCGCGGGCCCGGCGGCTTCGCGAGCACGCGATGAGCGTCTCGGCGGCCGACCGGCACGCGAGCGTCCTGGCCCCGGCCGAGGAGTACCTCGAGGTCGGCTACAACTACCGGATGACCGACCTGCAGGCCGCGGTCGGGCTCGTCCAGCTCGGCCGGTTGCCCCAGATCCTCGCTCGTCGCCGCCAGATCGCGGCCCGCTACTCGGCCGCGTTCGAGGCCGTGCCCGGGCTGCGGCCGGTGGCCGACCCGGCGTGGGGCACGAGCAGCTTCCAGTCCTACTGGGTCGAGGTGGGGGAGCAGTTCCCGGTCGACCGTGACGGGCTGCTGGCCCACCTGGCCGGTGACGAGATCTCGGCCCGGCGCGGCATCATGGCGGCGCACCGGCAGCCGGCGCACGCGGGTGTCGAGCACGGCCCGCTGCCGGTGACCGAGCGGCTCACGGACTCCACGCTCATCCTCCCGGTCTTCCACGTGATGACCGACGAGCAGCAGGACCGGGTCATCCGGTCGATCCGGGACGCGGCGGGGCTCTGACGTGGCCGCACCGCTCCTGCTGGTCGCCGCGAGCGGGCTCGCCCGTGAGGTGCTGGCCCTGCTGCGGGAGCAGGGCGAGCGTGAGGTGCTCGGCTTCCTGGACGACGACCCGGGCCTCGTGGGGCGCGACGTCGACGGTCTGCCCGTGCTGGGTGGCATCGACGACGTGGCCCGGTGGCCGGCCGCCGAGCTCGTGGTGTGCGCGGGCCGCGGCTCCGCACGCAGGTCGGTGGTCGAGCGGCTCACCCGGGCCGGGGTCACGCCGGAGCGCTATGCGACGGTCGTGCACCCCGGGGTCTCCACGGCCGGGGCGACCCGGATCGGACGCGGCACGATCCTGCTGGCCGGTGTCGTGCTCACGACGGCGGTCGAGATCGGTGACCACGTCGTGGTCATGCCGCACGTGACGCTCACGCACGACGACGTCGTGCAGGACTACGCGACCCTGTGCGCCGGCGTCGCCCTCGGTGGCTGGGTGCGCGTCGGGCCGGGCGCCTACCTCGGGATGAGCTCCGCGGTCCGCGAGCGCGTCTCGGTCGGGGCAGGTGCGACCCTGGGCATGGGGTCCGCGCTGCTGGAGGACCTGCCGGCGGGCCAGGTGTGGGTGGGCACGCCCGCGCGCCCGATCACCACCCGGGCCCGGTGACGGTCCGTGCTGCACCAGTCGTCGATCCACACCAGAGAGCCGAGGTCATGATGTCCGTCCCGTTCGTCGACCTGTTGTCCCAGCACGCCGAGATCGCCGGGGAGGTCGACTCCGGGCTGGCCGAGGTGTTCGCGCGGACCGCCTTCATCGGCGGTCCGGCGGTCGGTCGGTTCGAGGAGGCGTTCGCGGCGTTCGTCGGGGTGCGGCACTGCGTCGGGGTCGGCAACGGCACCGACGCCCTGGAGCTGGCCTACCGCGCCGTGGGGGTGCAGCCGGGGGGCGAGGTGATCGTTCCGGCGAACACGTTCATCGCCACCGCCGAGGCCGTCTCGCGGATCGGGGCGGTCCCGGTGCCCGTCGACGTCGACCCGGTGCACCTGCTCATGGACCCCGAGGCGGTGCGCGCCGCGGTCGGGCCGCGCACCCAGGCGATCGTGCCGGTGCACCTGTTCGGCCAGGTCGCGCCGATGGACCCGCTCCTGGCGATCGCGCAGGCGGCGGGTGTGCCCGTCGTCGAGGACGCGGCCCAGGCGCAGGGTGCCAGGCAGGGCGGCCGGACGGCGGGCACCTTCGGTGCGATCGCGGGGACGAGCTTCTACCCCGGCAAGAACCTGGGGGCAGCCGGCGACGGCGGTGGGGTGCTCACCGACGACGACGACCTGGCCCGGACGGTGCGGGTGCTCTCGGCCCACGGCTCGCCGCGCAAGTACGAGCACGAGCTCATCGGGGTGAACTCCCGGCTCGACACCGTCCAGGCCGTCGTGCTGGAGGCGAAGCTGCGCCGGCTCGAGGACTGGAACGCCGCGCGCCGGGTGGCGGCGGACCGCTACGCCGCGCTGCTCGCCGACGTGCCGGGGGTGCGGGTCCCGACCACGGCACCGGGCAACGAGGACATCTGGCACCTCTACGTCGTCCAGGTCGAGGAGCGGGACCGGGTGCTCGCCGCGCTGGGGGACGCCGGGATCGGGGCGGGGATCCACTACCCGACGCCCGTGCACCTCACCGCGGCGTACGCGGGTCTCGGGCTGGGCCGGGGCGCGTTCCCGGTGGCCGAGGCGGCCGCCGACCACATCCTGTCGCTGCCGATGTTCCCGCACCTCACGTCTGCCCAGCAGGAACGGGTGGTCGAGGTCCTGGTGCAGGCCCTGGTATGACGGTCGGGGGTGGGGCGTGAGAGCGCGACGACCAGTCTCGTTGGTTCGTGCGCCGCTGGTCGAGGTGGTGGTCCCCTGCTACAACTACGGGCGCTTCCTTCCTGACTGCGTCGACAGCGTGCTCGGTCAGTCTGGTGTCCAGGTTCGGGTGACGGTCGTCGATGACGCGTCGACCGACGACTCCGCGCAGGTAGCACGACGAATCGTCGACGCGGATCCTCGGGTTCGGCTGATCCGTCACGAGACGAATGCCGGGCACATCGCGACGTACAACGACGGGCTCGCCCAGGTGGACTCCGACTACGTGGTTCTGCTCTCAGCCGACGACCTGCTCGCGCCGGGCGCTCTCGCCCGCGCGGGTGCTCTGCTCGAGGCGCACCCCTCGGTCGGCCTGGCCTACGGGCGCCCGCGTGACTTCCAGGGAGCACCCCCGGGGTTCCGCCCCCGCGCCGTCGACTGGTCGTTGTGGCAGGGCTCCCGGTGGATCGAGCTCCAGTTCAAGAGAGGGAACAGCGCGCTCTTCAGCCCCGAGGCGGTGGTCCGCACGAGCGTGCAGCACGCGGTGGGCTACTACGACCCGAGGCAGCCGCACGCTGGCGATGTGGACATGTGGCTGAGGATCGCGTCGGTAAGCGACGTCGGTCACGTCAACGGACCGGATCACGCCTTCCGACGGGTTCACGGGGCGGCCATGTCGCAGAACCACTTCGCCACCATGGTCGGTGACGTGGGGCAACGGGTCGAGGCCTACCGAGCGCACCTCGGGCGGCTGGATCCCGGGCCGGCTCGAGACCACCTCGAAGCGGTCATGATCGACCGCGCCGTCGAGGAGGCCCTGTCATGGGTGATCGGCCGGGTCCGAGACGGGGCGCCGCTCGCCGAGGTGGAGCCGGCCGTGCAGTTTGTCCATGAGCTCGACCCGAGGGTCGAGCGCCGCGGCGGCTGGCGTGCCTTTCGTGCCATCGCCGACGGGGGGTCCCCGTGGCACCTCGGTGCGGCTTGGACGTGGCGGCACTCGGCTGACCTGCGGGACCGTCTTCGATGGCGGACATGGAATCGATGGGGCATGTGAGCGGCGTGTGGCGGCGCCGTCGGCGCGAGGGCCTCGCGGCGGCACCCGATGCGGAGCACGTCCGTGATGCGGCGGTGGAGTCTGGTGGACTAGGCGGGGCCGCCACGCGCGGCGTCCTGTGGATGACCGTGCAGAAGTGGATCACTCGGCTCGGTGGCCTCGCGACTGTCGCGTTGCTGACTCGTGTGCTCGATCCGGCGGACTTCGGCACCGTCTCCGCGGCCATGTCCGTGCTGCCGATGGTGTACCTGCTGAGCGATGTCGGTCTGTCGACCTATGTCGTCCAGGTCGACGCGCCCAGCGAACGAGCCCTGAGAACCGCCTTCTGGTTCAGCCTGGGCATGGGGGTCATCCTCTTCGCCGCGCTCTACCTGTGTGCGCCGTTGTTCGCGGCCGCGTTCGGCATCCCCGGGGTGACGACGGCGCTGCGCTGGATGGCACCTGCGATCCTCATGGTCTCGCTGTCGTCGGTCTCGATCGCGCTCCTGAGGCGCCGCCTGATGTTCCGTGAGCTGGCGCAGCAGACCGCGGTCGCGAGTCTCGCCGCCCAGGTGGTCGCGGTCGTGCTCGCACTCAATGGGGCGGGTGTCGGTGCCCTGGTCGGGCAGCTGCTCGTCTCGATGGGCGTGGGCTCCGTCCTCGCGATCGTGCGGGCGCGCTGGTGGCCACGATGGGGCTTCTCGCTGATCGACCTCCGAGTCATGGCGGGGTTCGGAAGCCAGGTCGTCGTCGTCGAGCTCGTGGCGGTGGCACGTGCGTGGGGCGAGACCGCGATCATCGCGTCGGTTCTCGGTGCGACGGGGCTGGGATACCTGAGCATCGCCAAGAAGCTCATCGAGACGGTCCAGGACCTCAGTGCCTCGGCGATCTTCCCGGTCGCCACGGTGGTCTTTGCCAAGACGCGCGAGGACGTCGAGCACCTTCGGTCGGCTTATCACCGTGCCCTGTCCGCGTGCTACACGACGGTGTCGCTTCCGTTGGGGCTTGTTGTCGCCGCTGGCCCGCTCATCGTCCCGGTGCTCTTCGGCGGCGGGTGGGGCACAAGCGCAGGTGTCGCGCAGGTGCTCGCCCTCGCCGCCGTGTTCACCATGGGCGCCACGCTCGACCACGGGCTCTTCTACGGTGTGGGCAAGCCCGGCAATTGGCTCTGGTACTCGGTCGTGATCGACGGTCTCACGCTGGCGGTCACGGCGCTCACCGTGCGGTGGGGCCTGCTCGGTGTCGCATGCGGGTTCGCTCTGGTCGCGTTCGGCGCGACGGTCCTGCGCTGGTTCCTCGTGGCGAGGCTGCTCGAGACCAGGGCTACGAACATCGCGACGCCGCTGGTGCGCGCCGCGCCGATCATGATCGGCAGCACCGCGGTCGGGCTGCTGGTGGTGGTGCTGACATCGGGCTTCGACGACCTGCTCCGCCTCGTGCTGGTCGGAGTGGCGATGTCCCTGGTCCAGGTCGTGCTCGCGATTCTCGTCGAACCCGCCGTCGCCGTGGACCTGCTGCGCGGGCTGCGGGTCGGGCGGATCGCGCCGGGCCTCGTCGCGCGCGTGGAGGCCAGGCTGCCGGCCACCGCGGCAGCCTCAGAGGGCTGATCCGGCCGCTGCCGCCAGCACAGCGGCGTGCGCCCGTGCCATCGCGTCGACCGCAGCCGACACCTGCTCGTCGCGCAGGGGGCTGCGCCGGTCCAGGTCGTGGGGGCCGACCCTGAGCAGGGCGGCGCGCAGCGCGGGCACGTTGACCTGCGACGTGGCGCGGCGGGCCCGGGCCAGCACACGCGGGTCGAGACCCGCCGTCGGCCCCGCGGGGTTGGGGACGACGACGCCGTGACCGGCGGAGACGAGCTCGACGGCACCCCCGACATCGGCGATGACGAGCGGCAGGCCGACGGTCACCGCCTCGGAGCCCACCACCGGCCAGCCCTCGAAGAAGGAGTCGAGCAGCAGACCGTCCGCGGCCGCCAGCAGCATCGAGGTGTCGCTGTTGCCGAGCAGGTGCACCCGGTCCCGCATCGGCCCGGCACGGCGGACCGCATCGGCACGGCGGTGCTCGACCCAGTCGGTCACCTCGCCCGCGATGACGAGGCGCAGCCGGTGCCGACCCGGGGTGGCGGCGAGGGAGTGGAACGCCGCGACCGTGCCCGGCAGGTTCTTCTGCGCGTCGTAGCGGGCGGGGCAGACCAGGACCGTCTCGGTGGCGAGCTCGACGCCCAAGAACCTGCCGAGCAGCTCACGCGCCTGGTCCCGGTCCGCCGAGGTGCGCACGGACCCGACGGGAGCCGCGTTCGGCACGACGGACCAGGCGGTGGCGGTCTCGCACGGCAGGTGCGCACGGTAGTAGTCACGCACCGCGGCGCTCACCGCGACCGCCTGGGGGGAGTGGTCGAGCAGCTCGGCGGCGGCGCGCCAGTCCTCGCCCGTGTTGTAGACCTCGGTGTTGTGCACCACCGGGACGAGCGGCAGGCCGCTGCGCCGGGCGGCTGCGACGAGGAACGGCGGCGCATTGTGCAGCTGGAGCACGTCCGCCCCGATCGCTTGGAACGTCGCGGCAGCCCGCTCAGCGGTGGTGACCACCTCGACCTGGGCCCCGGACGTCCGCAGGGTGGCCGCCGTCCGGCCGAGCTGGGTGCAGACGACCGTGCAGCGGACCGCCTCGTGGGGCAGCCGTTCGGTGAGCATCGCGACCACCGCCTCGACCCCGCCGACGTCGAGGCGGCCGGTGACGAGCCCGACGTGCAGCCGGGGAGCCGGAACCGGCCGCTCGGGGCCGGACGCGGGCGTGGCCGTGGCCGGGGCCGGGGCCGGGGTCACCGGGCGGAACCCGGCGGGTTGGTCGCCGCCCAGGACGCGTGCGGCGACCGGGGTGACGTAGCCGTACCGCCAGCCGGCGGGCAGCAGGTCGACGGCCGCGACCACCCCCCGGTACGCCGCGGCCGCGAACCGGGCCGCCGCGGCGCTCACCGCCCACCACCGGGGCTCGGAGCGGTCGCGTCGATGACGGTCAGCAGCTGGTCGGCCCGCACCTGCCAGGAGTGTTCGGCCGCGTAGGCGCGGCGACGGTCCGCCGCCGCCGGGTCGGCAGGTCGGTGCAGCGCAGCGAGGGTCGCGTCGGCGAACTCGGTGGGCGTCGTGCACAGGGCGACGAGGTCCGGGGGGATCGTCCGCGCGGCCGGCAGGTCGGTGACGACCGCGGGTCGGCCGGCCGCCAGGTACTCGAGGGTCTTGAGCGGGTGGCTCGCGCGGTTGAACGCCGTGTCCACGTAGGGGGTGAGCCCGACGGTGGTGAGCCGCAGGTAGCCCGGCAGCTCGTGCGCGGCGCGCGGACCGGTCCACTGCACGTTCTCGTGGGCGAGCAGCTCGTCGAGGCCCTCGAGCGAGGAGACGACGGGCTGGGGGCCGACCAGCAGCAGCGAGGCCCCGGTCCGCGCCACCGCGAGCAGCGCCTGCAGGTCGATCCGGGCCGAGACATGCCCGATGAAGGTCGCGACCGGGGGTGGCAGCCGGACGTCCTGCGCGGCCGGCACCTGGTCGCAGGTGGCCAGGAGCGGCGCGTCGACACCGTTCGGCAGCACGTGGGTCGGCACCCCGTGCGCCTGCAGCCGTCGGGCCAGCACGGGCGACACGGCCGCGACCACGTCGCACCGCGCCAGCTGATGCCGTTCGTCCTGCTCGACGACGGTCCGGTCGAGGCCCATGAGCTCGGCGCCGGCCACCCAGTCGTCGGTCGCCCACAGCACGTGCGGCGCTGTCGGCAGTGCGCCGAACACGTCGTCCAGCGACGCCACGACCAGGGCGGACGGGGTCAGCCCGAGCCGGCGGACGGCTCGTCGGATGGTGGTGCGTGTCACGGCGAGGGCCAGTCGGCGCAGCCCTGGCCGGGTGACCCCGGGCGGGGCCAGCGGTGTGACCCGGCTCAGCCCGGGCGCGACCTCACGCAGACCGGGGTGCCGGACGGCGTCGCGCAGGTGCGGTTTGCGCAGGGGCGTGAGCACCGACAGCGGTGGGTCGACGAACAGCACGTGCGTGCGGGTGCTCAGCGCCTGGGCCATGTGCTTCTCCGACATGGCCGCGTCGTCCCAGGACACCCCGGAGGCGAGCACGACGAGGCCGCCGTCACGTCGTCGCGCGCTCATCGGCGTCCCAGGCCGGGGCGCCGGGCGCCGGCGATCACCATCCGGATCGGCGCGGTGACCGCATCGGGCTCGTTCGCCGCCTGGATCCACGGCGGACGGTTCTCCTCGTCGATCATCCGGGCGAGCGCGCCGAGCAGCCCGAGCGCGGCGAACAGGAGCCCGCCCACCTGCGGGAACCCGAACGCGTCGAACGTCGCGCAGGCCGCCGCCGCGGCGACGACGGTGGCCAGCAGGCTCATCGCCAGGCTCCGGTCGGGGCTGCCCGACGGGACCATGCGGAAGACCCGCCGGGTCACGACGACACCGGTGACGAGCAGCACGACGAACGAGCAGAGCCCCACGGCGCCGATCTCGACGAGCATCCCGAGGTACTGGTTGTCGAGGATGCGGTACCGCGGCAGGAAGGTGCCGAAGCCGCGTCCGAACAGCGGGCTGAGACCGGCGAAGTGCAGTGCGATGTCGTAGGAGTTGACCCGGGACTGGGCGCTCGTGTCACCGGAGATCCCGGTGAACAGCCTGGTCATGGTGCCGATCAGGCCGGGGACCGTCACATAGACCGCACCGATGCCGGCGATCAGTGCGACGTACCCGGCGCGCCGCCGCGACCGCGTCCACGTCGGCATGATGAGCAGCAGGACCAGCCCGAGCCCGATGAGTGCCGACCGCGACATGGCGATCGGCACGGCGGCGGACAGCAGCACGACGGGCGTCCAGCGCCGGACCCGCGACCGCGCCGTGTCGTGGAACGCCAGGTGCAGCGCGATCGGCAGCACCATGGCCATGAGGACGCCGAACTCGATGGGGTGGGTGGAGGTGCCTGCGACCCGCTCGAACCCGTTGCGGCTGTAGATCGTGCTGTAGGACCCGTTGATCGACAGGCCCGGGATGGACAGCCGGGTGACGAGCGGGTCCCCGGTGAAGTACTGCACGAGGCCCACCGCCGCCGCGACGGCGCCGCCGAGGCAGATCGTGCGCAGCACCTGGGTGAGGCCGCGCCGGGTCCGCAGCAGGTCCGACGCCGTGAGGAGCACCCCGCCCCAGGACATGACGAGCAGCATGCCGCGATCGGCCGCGGACAGCTCGATCGACTCGATCGGCCTGCTCACGGCCATGAGGTAGGAGACCAGGCACGCGACGGCGAAGGCGAGGTACGCCCACCGGATCGGGTCGGCCGCCGAGCGCTCGACGGCCCGGACGGTCATGACCGTGACGAACCAGGCGACCGCGGCGAGCATGCCGAGGATCTGCGCCGGGCTGCCGACCGCGCCCAGGGCGCCCACGACGAGCTTGGCGGGCAGGACGAGCAGGAGCAGGGCCCACGCCCTGAGCAGGAGGGCAGCTTGTGAGCGAGACTCGGACGGCAGGTCGGACGCGATCCGGCCGGTCATTGCGTGCCCTTCACCCCCCGGAAGGGGGTCGCGTCGGAGTCGTCCGCCGGTGGCACGACGGGGCCGTAGGACGGCTGGCTGATGAGCTCCTCGAGCTGGGCCACGCCACCCACCGGCGTCTCGTCCGACGAGCCGCCGGGGCGGGGCGGGACCCGCCGCCGCTTGGACCGGGGGTCGGCGGGTGCCGAGGCCGTGCCCTTCGGGCGGCTCGGCTCGGGGCGTGGGCCCGGCCCCGCGCCCGGGACCGGCGTGGACCCCGTGCCGGCGGAGCGGCCCGGCGTGCGGCGGCGTGGCGTGCGGCTGAGCAACCAGCGGTCCAGCAGGCCGACGCCGAGCAAGGTGGCGCCGAGGCCGCCGCCCACGACGAGGAGCAGCGCCCGCTGCTGGCTCTTGGTGTCGACGGTGGGCTCGGTCTCCCGTGCGATCTCGAGCACGTCGATCATCGCGGCGTTGGAGACCCCGATGTCGACCTGGAGCTGCTTCATCGAGACCGGCGCCTGGGCCACGACCGTGTCCAGCACGTCGTTCGCCCCGGCCGCCGTGACGTCGCTGGCCGTGACCACCAGGAGCGGCCCCGAGGCGTCGGTGTCGCGGGCCACGTCGTAGGTCCGGGTCCCGCCACCGGGGGCGACCTGCTCGTGGAACGAGGAGTAGTTGAGGGCGCGCACGAGCACGTCGGCCGCCGGGTTGAGCCCGCCGATCGACAGGAACGGGTTGGAGCCCGGGTCCTGGGTGAGGCTCGGCGGCACGAGGACGAGCGAGGCCTGGACCTGGTAGCGGGCGGGGATGCTGGCCTGCACGAGGTATGCCGCAGCGGCGGTCGCGACGAGGCACAGTGCCGTCACCCAGGCGCGACGTCGCAGCTGGGCGAGGAGGTACCGCAGATCCATCGGGGCGCTCCTGTGTCTCGGCCGAGCTCGGGACCCGGCGGGCGCCCTGCGCCCCGTTCAGCATAGGCTCGTAGGTCTCAGGTCCGACGTGGAGATCCAGGTGAAATGACGGGTCGATCCGGTGAACGCCGCCGCCGGCTCCTGCTGCTGGTGCGGCCGTGGCACGTCTTCGTGCTGGTCGCGGCCCTGACCGCGGGCTCCGGGCTGGTGCTGCTGCACGGGCAGGAGCGGCTCGTCGTGGGCCGGGTGCGGGTGGTTCTGCTGCCTCCGCTCGGTGCCTCGCCGAACGCGCTGGTGGAGTCGACCAGCTCGCTGCTCGCCTCGGCCGGTGTCATCACGAGGACCGTGTCGGGGTTCCCGGAGTGGGCGACGGCGGACCCTGGCGTCACCCTGGCGAGCCAGGGGGTGCTGGCCGGGTACCAGATCAGGCAGCCCGACCAGGGGAGCCAGTGGGTGCACGAGTTCAACGACACGGCACTGGACGTGCAGTCGGTGGGGCGGACCCAGGTCGAGGCGGCCCAGCAGATGTCGGCGGGGCTGGACTACCTCAGCCGGAACATCACCCGTCTCGAGGACGACTGGGGGGTCCAGGCCAACCAGCGCCTGCGGATCAGCCTGAGCCCCTCGCTCCCGGTCTACGAGACCCAGAAGGGCAGCCGGGTCCGCCTCCTCGGTGCGGTGACCGCGCTCGGGGGTGCCGTCGGGGCCGGGGCGCTGACGGCGCTCACCGGGTGGCGTCGGCGGATCGGCGTGCCGCTCTGAGGCGTGGCCGAGCCTCGACGTTGCTCCGTTCGGATGATACAAATGTCACGGAACGATAAACGACCACGGATGCCACGCGCATCCATGGCCGCCCTGCAGGCCCGGGTGGCTTCCCCGGTCGCCGTCAGGAGGACCAGCACATGGCCCAGCACCGTCCGGCACGACGCATGCACCTCATCCCCAGGTACGCGGGCAAGGGGCCCTTCACCCTCAGATGGGCCGCCCTGGCCGTGGCCGTCGTCGTGCTCGTCTCCGGTGCGACGGTGCTCACCGCGACGCCCTCGGACGCCGGTGTGACGATGTGGGGCCACGGGGCCCCGGTGCGCACGACGGTCGTCGACGCGGGCGCGCCGCTCACCGTGGGCACCCGGTTCGTGCCGAGCACCTCGGGCGCCGTGGTCGGGGTGCGCTACTGGAAGCAGACCGCTGACCGCGCTGCGCACGAGGGCACGTTGTGGTCCGAGGACGGGACCCTGCTCGCCAGCGTGAGCTTCGAGGACGAGACCGCGAGCGGCTGGCAGACGGCGTCCTTGGACCGTCCCGTCGCGGTGGCGGCGGGCGCGACCTACGTCGTCGCCTACACCTCGCCCGACGGCCGGTACGTGGCCACCTCGGACTTCGTCGGCCGTCCGGTCACGCCCGACCTGCAGGTCGACAACGACGATGCGGCGGTCACGACCGTCGGCGACGGACGGCGCTTCCCGCACCAGGGAGCGCCCCACCACCAGTACTGGGTCGACGTGGTCTTCTGCCCGGGTGCCGCGGGGAGCGCGACCTCGACCTCGTCGGCGACCGCCCGCTCCACGGCGACGCCGACCCCCACGCCGACGCCGACCTCCGCGGTGACGTCGACCCCGACGCCCACCGCCGCGCCGACCCCCACCGCGACAGCGACCCGCAAGCCCGCCCGGCCGACCACCGCACCGGCACCGGCGCCTGCAGTCCCTGCCCCGACGAACCCGAAGCCTGGGCCGGGCAACACCGGGGTCCCCGCCGGCACCCAGCTCACCCCGTCCGACGGGATGACGGTGAGCACGCCCGGGGCGGTGCTCGACGGGCTCGACATCAGCGGCACCGTCGTCATCAGCGCGCCGGGCGTGACGATCCGCAACTCCCGGATCTCGGGTGACGGCTTCTACGGGGTCCAGGTCGTTTGGGGGTCGGTGACGATCACCGACTCCGAGATCTCCGGGTTCGAGAACGCGATCGCCGGCAACAGCTGGACCGCGCACCGGGTCGACATCCACGGGGTGACCGGGGACGGGGTGAAGCTCGGCAGCGACGTGACCCTGGACGCGAGCTGGATCCACGATCTCGACCCGGCCCCGGGTGCGCACGCCGACGGTGCGCAGATGCAGAACGGTGTGACGAACCTCGTGGTCACCGGCAACACGATCGACGTCGGGTCCGGTGCCAACTCGGCGATCTTCCTCGCCCCGGATCTCGGCCCGAGCAGCCCGGGCCCGGTCTCCGTCAACGGCAACTGGCTCGACGGCGGTGGCTACGCGCTCTTCTGCGTCGACGGTGCGGACGGTCGGTACCTCGTGGGCAACATCTCGATCACCAACAACCGCTTCGGCGACGAGTCGCGCTACGGACCGGTGCGGATCACCGTCCCGGTGACGTTCTCGGGGAACGTCGACGCCTCCGGGGCACCGGTCAGCGACTGACCTGCACGACTGCGCCTCGGGTCGGCACCGCCGACCCCCGGCGACCCGTCGCCACCGGGCACCCCTGAGACTGTGGACAGTCGCGGATCGCGTCGTCCCTGTTCGGGGCGACCTCGTCTGGGCGCCCGGGCGCTTGCTCACCCAACTGGGTGACACTGCTCCAGGTCCCATCATGGCAGGGCCTCGGTCGCGTCGATCTGACTCTCGACGATGACCGAGAGGACGTGAACGCCATGCGAAGCGACAAGGTACGGATCCAGCGGGTGCCTCGACTGGCAGCCGCGATGGTGGGTGCCGCGGTGGGGCTCGCAGCGATCCCGGTGGCGCAGGCGCAGAGCGCGGCAGCCGCGACGGGAACGACCGTGACCTCGGCGTCGGCGGTCTCGCGCGCGCCGTCGCGGACGGTGCCGATCTCGACGGTCTCGACCTCCGGGGCGGCTGTCCTCGCGCTCGCTGTTGCGGCGGACGGGCCCGCTGGTGGGAGCCAGAGCGTCGCCTCGGTGAGCGGCTGCAACCTCAAGTGGACGCTGACCAAGCGGGCCAACAAGGTCGGCGGTACGGCCGAGGTCTGGACCGCGAGCGCGAAGTCCGCCCTGCCGCTGTGCGCCCCGGTGGCGTCGTTGAAGCTCGGCGGGTACTACAGCTCGAGCACGCTCTACGCCGTCACCAACGCGGCTCTGGCCTCGTCCTCGGGCACGTCGTCCACGGTGACGGCAGCGGCCGGGGTGTCGACGGTCACGGCGCCGGGCGACATCGTCCTGGGTGTCGGCAACGACTGGTCGGCCGCGGCTGGTCGGACGGTTCTGTCCGGTCAGACCCTGCAGGCCCAGTACCTGGTGCCGGCGGGTGACACCTACTGGTTCCAGTCGGCCCCGGCATCGGCGGGAACCTCGACCCTGATCGGGACCAACGCGCCGAAGCCGACACGCTGGAGCTACGTGGCGATCGCGCTGCGGCCCACCGGCACGACGCCGGCCCCGACGCCGACCCCGACCCCGACGCCGACGGCCACGCCGACCCCGACCCCGACGCCGACGGCCACGCCGACGCCGACGCCGACGCCGACGGTCACCCCGACCCCGACGCCGACGGTCACCCCGACCCCGACGCCGACGGTCACCCCGACCCCGACGCCGACCCCGACGGTCACCCCGACCCCGACGCCGACCCCGACGGCCACGCCGACCCCGACCCCGACCTCGAGCACCGGTTTCCCCGACGCCTCGACGACCGGGGTTCCCGCAGGGACCTCGCTCAAGGCCTCCGGCCCGCTCACGGTGACGACGCCCAACCAGGTGATCGACGGCCTCGACATCTCCGGTGCGGTGACGATCAACGCCTCCGGTGTCGTCATCAGGAACTCGCGGATCCACGGCTCGGGCTCAGGTGACGGCGTGCGGGTCGTCTCGGGCTCCGTGACGGTCCAGGACAGCGAGATCTACGGCTTCGAGAACGGCATCGGGTACTCCAACTGGACCGCGCTGCGGGTCAACATCCACGGGACCACGGGTGACGGGGTCAAGCTCGGTTCGAACACGACCCTGCAGGACAGCTGGATCCACGACCTGACCCCGGCCGCCGGTGCCCACTCCGACGGCGGGCAGATGCAGTCCGGCGTCACCAACCTCGTCGTGCGGCACAACCGGATCGACCTGGCCAACAGCGCGAGCACGAACTCCGCCCTGTTCCTCGCCCCTGACCTGGGGCCGAGCACGGTGGGACCGGTCCTGGTCGAGAAGAACTACCTGTCCGGCGGCAACTTCACCGTCTTCGTGGTGGACGGGAACAACGGCCAGTACATCGTGCAGAACATCACGGTGCGGGACAACACGTTCGGTGACTCGTCGTACGGCTCGGCCCGGGTGAACGTGCCCGTGACCTGGTCGGGCAACGTGGCGACGAGCGGCGCCGCGATCAGCTACTAGCAGCAGCACGGGTGGGCGCGGTGACCTCAGGTCACCGCGCCCACCCGTGCGTTCAGCGGAACCAGGCGGTCCGACGCGCCCGGCGGGCGAGGTCGCCCACGGTGACCGGCCGCAGCCCCCGGCCGCCCAGGTCCGTGAGCACGCGCTCGACCATCTCGACCCGGTCCAGGTGCGACTCGACCGGCTCGCCCGCCGGGCCCGGCTCGAGACGCTCGTGCAGCAGCAGCACACCGCCTCCGGCGAGTCGCACGTGCGCCAGCTCGACGACCGCCGCCACGTCGAGGTCCTCCCAGTCGGCCGCATCGGCCGACCAGACGACCACGTCCAGACCGGCCCTGCGCGCGGCAGCCCAGGACCTCACCGACTGCTTGCCGTAGGGCGGGCGGTACCAGTGCACCGGGACCTGCGCCACGGCCTCCAGCCGGGCCTTGGCCTCGCGCAGGTAGCGGTAGGCCCCACGGTGCCCCATCGGCGGCAGCGGACGGTGGTCGAGGCCGTGCAGGGCGATCTCGTGCCCCGCCTCGACCACGGCCCGCACGAGGTCGGGGTGCTGCTCGGCCTGCTTCACCAGGAGGAAGAAGGTGCACCGGACCTCGTGCCGGGCGAGCAGCTCGAGCAGCGGCGGGGTCACCGACGGTTCGGGCCCGTCGTCGAAGGTGACCGCGACCTGGCTGAGGTCGTGCCCGCCCGCGACGGACGAGACCGGGGCCAGCACGAGGTCCGCGACGCGTCGGGCCCGTCGTCGAGCCCCAGGTCCGAGCAGCGTGAGCGGGCCGGGCAGGTCTCGCACGGCGCGGTGTCCCTTCCGTCGGTCGGTGGCGCGCCCTATCCTGCCCGAAGCCTCCAGCCCGCGCGGGCGCCCCGTCCGGGCCGGGCCTGAGAAGGGATCGTGACCGCGACCGTGACGTCGACGACCGAGGGCCACGCACGGCTCGGGTTCGCCTGCCACTGGACCGACCCGCGCCAGACGAGCTGGTCGGGCACCCCGTGGAACCTGCGCCTGGCGCTCGACGAGGTCGCCCAGGTGCAGGACGTCGAGGTCGGGCTGTCCGACCTCGAGCGTCAGGTGGCGCGGCTGGCGTCCGTCCGGCGGACCGCCGCCGGCTGGACCTCACCCTGGCGGCACGCCCCGACCACCCGTGCCGTGGTGGCCCGCCGGCTGCGCCGCGCCGCCGACCGCGCCGACATCGACGTGCTGCTCCAGATCCAGGACCTGGGCGTGACCGACGTCCCGTTCGCCGTGCTGCAGGACCTCAGCTATGCGCTCCTGCTCGACCTGTACGGACCCGGCGGGGTCCCGCACTTCCGCGCTCTGGGCCGTCACCGGATCGACGCCCTGCGCCGACGGCAGGACCAGGTCTACGAGCACGCCGCGATGCTGCTGCCGATGAGCCGCTGGCTCGCCGACAGCCTCGTCGCCCACGGGGTGGGCGCCGAGCGGGTGCGCGTCGTCAACCCGGGGGTCAACGTGCCCGTCGCGCTCGACGCGCCGGTCCCGGTGCGGCGCCAGGGGCCGGTCCGGCGGCTGCTGTTCGTCGGACGGGACTTCGACACCAAGGCCGGTCCGCAGGTGGTCGCGGCCTTCGAGCACCTGCGGGCGCACGGGGACGTGCCGGTCACGCTCACCGTGGCGGGACCCTCGACCTGGCCGCTGCGGTCGGCGCCACCGGACGGTGTCGAGTTCCTCGGCCGGGTCCCGTTCGACCAGGTCGGACGGCTCATGGACAGCCACGACCTGTTCGTCATGCCCTCGCTCATGGAGGGGTTCGGCATCGCGTTCGTCGAGGCCCTGCTGCGCGGGCTGCCGTGCGTGGCGCGCGACGCCTGCGCGATGCCGGAGATCCTCGGTGCGGACGGCGGACGGCTGGTGCGCTCGCAGGACCCGGTCGACCTGGCCGACGAGATCGTCCGCGCGCTGCAGGACGACGGCCTCTACGAGGCGTGCGCCCAGGCCGTCGACCGTCGCCGTCGCCACTACACCTGGCACCGGGCCGCGACCCAGGTGGTCGACGTCGCCGACGAGGTGCGCGCGCGGCGCGGGTGATGTTGGGCGCAGCGCTCGCCGCGCCGTCGCCCGCGCCACTACCGTGCGAGGCTGACGTGAGCGGGCACCACATCGGCGGGGAAGGGGCGACCATGCTGCGACGACGTGGGCTCGTCCTGCTCCGGGCCACCGGCGCGACACCTCGGTGGGGACGGTGAGCGCCCCGCGGGCCGGGGTTCTCGACCTGCTGCGCCCCTCGTCGCTGCTGCACCTGGTCAAGGTCGCCCGGTTCCACGTCTACAGCCATGCGCTGCCGCGTCGCGAGATCACCGCGGGCCCGGGCCTGCGCATGTCGCCCACCGCGAGCCTGCGCAACGGGTCGCGGATCGTGCTGGGCCGCGACGTGCACGTCGGTGAGCGCTGCTGCCTGTGGGCCGGCGACGCGACCGGGCGCATCAGCCTCGGGGACAACGCGCTGCTCGGGCCCGAGGTCTTCATCACCGCGAGCAACTACGCGACGAGGCCGGGCACGCCGATCATGGACCAGCCGCGCATCGAGCAGGACGTGAGCATCGGGGCCGATGTGTGGCTCGGTGCGCGGGTGACCGTCGTCGCCGGTGTGACCATCGGTGACGGCGCCGTCGTCGGGGCCGGCTCGGTCGTCACCCGGTCGCTGCCGGCCGGGTGCATCGCGGTCGGTGCACCGGCCCGGGTGGTCGCCTGGCGCGACGGCCGGCCGGTCGAGGACCCGCCCGCATGAGCGGTCCCGACGTGGATGTCGTCATCGTCTCCTACAACGGTGCCGCCTGGTTGGACCGGTGCCTGCGCGCGCTGCTCGACGAGGCCCCGGCCGCGGTGCCCACCCGGGTGGTGGTGGTCGACAACGGCTCGCAGGAGGAGACCCAGCGGGTGCTCGACGCCTGGTCCTCGCGGGTGGACGTGGACCGGGCGGGTACCAACCTGGGGTTCGGCCGTGCGGTCAACCGGGGTGTGGCCCAGGGGGCGGCGCCGGTGGTCGTGCTGCTCAACCCGGACGCCGTGGTCCAGCCGGGTTGTGTGGACGCGTTGCTGGGCGCCCTGCGGGAGCACCCGCGGGCCGGCCTTGTCGGCGGCAGGACCCTTCGCCCGGACGGTTCGCTCGACCCGTCGTCCTGCTGGGGACGGCCGACGCTGTGGAGCTGGTTCTGCGCCGCGACGGGGCTCACGGCACTGTTCCGGCGCAGCCGGCTCTTCGACCCGGAGTCGTTGGGCGGCTGGCAGCGGGACACCCCGCGCGAGGTCGACATCGTCACGGGCTGCCTGCTGGCGGTGCCCCGCCCGGTCTGGGAGGAGCTCGGCGGCTTCGACGAGCGCTACTTCATGTACGGCGAGGACGCCGATCTGAGCCTGCGGGCCCGGCGTCGGGGGTACGCCCCGCGGATCACGCCCGACGCGGTCGCCGTGCACGCGAACGGGGCCTCCTCACCGCGACGGGCGCACAAGCTCCGGCTCCTCATGACCGGGAAGGCGAGCCTGGCGCGGCTGACCTGGGGTCCGGTGCGTGCGCGCGCGGGTCTGCTGCTGCTCGCGGCCGGGGTGGTGGTCCGGGCCGGTGCGGAGCGGCTGCGCGGTCGCACCGAGCCCTGGGGGCCGCTCGCGGCCGACTGGACGTGGCTGCGTGGATGGCCGACAAAGGAGGACCGATGACGACGAGGCAGGGCGTGGTGCGGCGGCGGCACCAGGCGGTTCGCGAGCAGGCAGGTGGTCTGCGATGAGGGCCCCCCGCATCCTCATCATCGTGCAGAACCTGTCGGTGCCCCTCGACCGGCGGGTCTGGCTCGAGTGCCAGGCGCTCACCGCCGCGGGCTACGCGGTGAGCGTCATCTGCCCGCGCGGACCGGACGACGCCGACCACGAGGTGCTCGACGACGTCGAGATCTTCCGGTACGCGCCCGCCCCGCAGGCCACCGGTCTGGCGGGGTATGCGCTGGAGTTCGTGTACTCGTGGCTGCGCACGGCCGCGCTGTCCGTGCGGGTGCGCCGGTCCCGGGGCTTCGACGTGATCCAGGCGTGCAACCCACCGGACACCTACTGGCTGCTCGCCCTGCTGTGGCGGGTCGTGGCCCGCACCCGGTTCGTGTTCGACCACCACGACCTCAACCCCGAGCTGTTCCTGTCCCGGTTCGGTGCGCCGTCCGGTGCCTCGGCCCGCGCCCAGTACTCCGGTCTGCTCTGGCTGGAGCGCCGCACCTTCGCCGCGGCCGACCGGGTGATCTCCACGAACACCTCGTACCGGCGCATCGCGCTCGAGCGCGGGCACGTCCCGCCGCAGCACGCCGCCGTCGTGCGCTCCGGACCGGACACCGCCCGGATGCGGCCCGTCCAGCCGGCCGCCGACCACACGGGCGGACACCACCTCCTGGTCTACCTGGGCATCATGGGACCGCAGGACGACGTGCACGTCGTGCTCGAGGTGGTGCGCGAGCTGGTGCAGGTGCGCGGCCGGACCGATGTGCGCGCGGCCCTGCTCGGGTTCGGCGACTGCCTGGACGAGCTGCGCGCCCAGTGCACCCGGCTGGGTCTGGACGATGTCGTGGAGTTCACCGGACGGGTCGGGCCGGACCGCATCGCCGACTACCTGAGCGCCGCCTCGGTCGGGCTGTGCCCGGACCGCAAGACCCCGCTCAACGACCTGTCGACGATGAACAAGACGATGGAGTACATGGCCTACGCCGTGCCGGCCGTCTCGTTCGACCTCGTCGAGACGCGTGTCTCGGGCGGTGACACGTGCGCCTACGTGCCGTCGGGTGACGTGGCGGCGATGGCGGACGAGGTGGAGCGCCTGCTCGACGACACCGACGAGCGGGTGCGTCGCTCGCTGGCCGCCCGGCGGCGGGTGGCCGAGGAGCTCGACTGGCGCGCGCAGGCCCGGGTCTACGTCGGGGTGTACGACGAGCTGACCCGGCGCCCGGCGTCCCGCCCGACCCCCGCGGCCCCGGTCGCGC
>NZ_VWSD01000099.1 GCF_009829685.1 Cellulomonas citrea | reverse complement strand
CAGCCGGCCGCCGGTGCTGCGTTCGGCGTGCCGGCCGCAGGCGCCGCCTTCGGCGTGCCGACCGGTGCCACCGAGGCACCCGAGCCCCGTCGGCGGCCCACCTGGGTGCTGGTGACCACGTCTGCACTGGTGTCGGCACTGGTGGCCGGGGGCACGACGTTCGGCGTGCTGGCGGCCACGGGCAACAGCGGCTCGGCCCGGCCGGCGTCGATCGCGCAGATCGGTCAGAGCACCACGGACCAGGTCCCCGTGGCTGGCTCGTCCACCGAGAGCCCGGACTGGGAGGCCGTCGCCAAGGCGGTGAAGGCCTCCGTCGTGGCGATCACCGTGACGACGCAGCAGGGGGTGGCCGAGGGTTCCGGCGTCGTCCTCGACGCCCAGGGGCACGTCCTCACCAACAACCACGTCGTGGACGGTGCGGAGAACAACACCGTGCAGGTCACGCTCAGCGACGGCCGCATCCTCCAGGCCGACGTCGTGGGCACCGACCCGACCACCGACCTGGCGGTCGTCAAGCTCACGGACCCGCCGAGCGACCTGCAGCCCGCCGCACTCGGCGACTCCAGCACGGTGACGGTGGGCGAGCAGGTGATGGCGGTCGGCAACCCGCTGGGTCTGCAGAACACCGTGACCACGGGCATCGTGTCGGCCATCGACCGCCCGGTCACCACGGCCACCTCGAGCGACAGCTCGAGCGCCGTGGTCACCAACGCCATCCAGGTCGACGCGGCGATCAACCCGGGCAACTCCGGTGGCCCGCTGTTCGACGGCGAGGGCAAGGTGCTGGGCATCACGTCGTCCATCGCGTCGCTGTCCGCCTCGAGCGGTTCGTCGGAGTCCGGCTCCATCGGTCTGGGCTTCGCGATCCCGGTGAACCTGGCCAAGAACATCGCCAGCCAGCTCATCTCGTCGGGAAGTGCGCAGCACGCGTTCCTCGGGGTGCGGCTGACGGACGGCACCGCGACGGCCGACGGCGTCACGCGTCGCGGCGCGAAGGTGGTCTCGGTGACGTCCGGCTCCCCGGCGGACAAGGCCGGTGTCCGGGCGGACGACGTCATCGTGGCGATCGGCGACAACCCGACCCCGGGTGCCGACTCGCTCACCGCCTACGTGCGGTCGATGAACGCCGGTGACACCGCGACCCTCACGCTGGTCCGCGACGGGAAGTCGCTCAAGGTCGACGCGACCTTGGCCGCCAAGACCGAGCAGGCGGTCACCAACCCGGGCGGCTCCAAGGGCTGATCGGCTCGGTCCTCGTGGGGCGGTGCCCCTGACCTGCGGGTCGGGGGCGCCGCCCCACGACGCGTCCCGGGCTCAGTCCGTGGCGCCGAGCGCGTACCGCATGGGCTCGAGCTTGGCGGACGACTCGGCGAGCTCGGCGGCCGGGCTCGACGCGGCGAGCACGCCGCAGCCGGCGAACAGCCGCACCCGGTGCGGGTCGTCCGCGTCGAGCTGGGCCGAGCGCAGCCCGATGCCCCACTCGCCGTCGCCGTCGGCGCCCATCCAGCCGACCGGTCCGGCGTAGCGGCCGCGGTCCATCTGCTCCAGCTCGCGGATGAGATCGCGGGCGGCGTCCGTGGGGGTCCCGCAGACGGCGGCCGTGGGGTGCAGCGCCGCCGCCAGGGCCAGGGACGAGCGGTGCTCGGCGGCGAGCACCCCGGTGATGTCCGAGGCCAGGTGCAGCACGTTGGGCAGCGACAGCACGAAGGGCACGTCGGGCACGTTCGCCGACGTGCAGAACGGCGCGAGCGCCTGGGCGACCGACCGCACGGCGTACTCGTGCTCCTCGAGGTCCTTGGAGGAGTGCGCGAGGATCCCGGCCCGGGCGATGTCGGCGTCGTCGTCCCCGGTGCGCCGGATGGTGCCGGCCAGCACCCGGGACGTGACCAGCCCGCGCTCGGCCCGCAGCAGCAGCTCGGGGGTGGCGCCGATGAGGCCGTCGACGGCGAACGTCCAGCACGAGTCGTACCGGTCGGCCAGCCGGTGCAGCGCCCAGCGCGGGTCGAGCGGCTGCGTGGTGCGGGCCAGCACGTCGCGCGCGAGCACCACCTTGTCGAGCCGTCCGGCCCGGATGGCCTGCACGCCGCGGGCCACGACCTGCTCCCAGTCGGCGGGGCTCATCGTCGCGTCGGTGAGCTCGACGCCGCCGGGTGCCGTCACCGGCTCGGGGTCGGTGACCAGGGGACCGGGCGCGGCCAGGCCGGTTCCGATGGTGGTCATCCAGGCGTGGCCGTCGCGCCGCCCGACGACCACGGACGGGACGACGAGCACCCCACCCGCGGGGGAACGGTCGTCGAAGGCGAAGGTGCCGAAGGCGACCGGTCCGGTTCCGGGCAGCCCGACCTCGTCGCGCACCACGGCGCGGGTGAGCAGCTCGCGCCAGGCGCGGTCGGCCGCGGCGAACCGGTCGGGACCGCTCACCGGCACCCTGGCCGCCTCGCCCCAGCCGACGATGCCGTCGCCGCGTCGGACCCAGGCGAGGCCGCCGTGCGCGGGCAGGAGTCGGAGCAGGTCGGCGGGGTCGTGACCGGTGGCCAGCTCGTCGAGGGCGACGGTGCGCACGACGAGCGGAGCCGGCAGGGCGTCCGCGGGTGCGGGGGAGGTGCTCATCGGCCCCCACCCTAGGACTTTCGGCGAGGTGCACGCCCAGCCCGGGGCGCCTGCCAGGATGGGGGCATGTCCCGAGCCAACCTCGACAAGCAGCCGCACGACGTCGCGACGATGTTCGACACGGTGGCCCCGCGCTACGACCTGACGAACGACGTGCTCTCCCTGGGGCAGGACCGTGCCTGGCGCCGCGCGACCGCACGGGCCCTGGGCGCCGTCCCGGGGGAGCGGGTGCTCGACCTGGCGGCCGGGACAGGCACGTCGAGCGAGCCGCTGGCCGACCACGGCGTCCGGGTGGTGGCCTGCGACCTGTCGACCGGGATGCTCGCGGTGGGCAAGCGGCGCCGTCCGGACCTGGCCTTCGTGGCGGGCGACGCGACGGCGCTGCCGTTCGCGGACGCCTCGTTCGACGCGGTGACCATCTCGTTCGGGCTGCGCAACGTGGTGGACACCTCGGCGGCGCTGCGCGAGATGCTGCGCGTGACGCGGCCCGGCGGTCGCCTCGTGATCTGCGAGTTCTCGCGTCCCTCGGCCGCGGCGTTCCGCCGGCTCTACGACGTCTACCTCACCCGGGCGCTGCCTGCGGTGGCACGCACGGTGGCCTCCGGCTCGGACGCCTACCAGTACCTGGTGGAGTCGATCGTGGACTGGCCCGACCAGGTCACGCTCGGGCGCCTGGTCAAGGGTGCGGGCTGGGACAAGGTGGCCTACCGGAACCTCTCGGGCGGCATCGTGGCGCTGCACCGGGCGGTCCGTCCGTAGCACGGTCCGTGCCCGAATGGGACTTAGGTCACCCTTCGGAGACAGTGCCCAGCGGCGCAGATAGACTCGGGCGGTAAACCAAGGGTCTGCACAGTGGGGACGCACGGGTGGTCGAGATTCGCGATGACGCCGATGTCATCGTGGTCGGTGCAGGCCCGGCCGGTTCCTCCGCGGCCTACTGGTGCGCCCAGGCCGGTCTCGACGTCCTCGTGCTGGAGAAGGCCGAGTTCCCGCGCGACAAGATCTGCGGCGACGGCCTGACGCCGCGTGCGGTGGCCGAGCTCGTGCGGATGGGCGTCCCGCTGCGCGAGCGCGACGGCTGGATCCGCAACGAGGGTCTGCGGGTGTTCGGCGGCGGCCACGTCGTCCAGCTGCCCTGGCCCGAGCTGTCCTCCTACCCGTCCTTCGGCCTGGCCCGGCCGCGCCTCACCCTCGACCAGCTGCTCGCCGAGCACGCCCGCGCCGCCGGCGCCAAGCTGCTCGAGCGCACGGCGGTCACCGGTCCGGTCCTCGACGAGCGCACCGGCCGGGTGGTCGGGGTCACCGCCCGCCCGGTGGATGCGCAGGGCCGGCGCAGCGGTGAGGAGGTGACGTACCGGGCGCGCGTCGTGCTCGCCGCGGACGGCGTCTCCTCCCGGCTGGCGACAGCGCTGGGTCGTCAGCCTCGTGCCGACCGCCCGCTCGGGGTCGCGGTCCGCACGTACTTCCGCTCACCCCGCCACGACGACGCCTGGATGGAGTCCCACCTCGACCTGTGGGACGGCCCTCCGGGCCGCTCGAACCTCATGCCGGGCTACGGCTGGATCTTCGCCCTCGGCGACGGCACCGTGAACGTCGGGCTCGGTTCGGTGAGCTCCACGGCGGCGGCCACCAAGATCGACTACAAGGACCTGTTCGGCCGCTGGATGGCGAACGCCCCCAGCGAGTGGGAGTTCACCCCCGAGAACCAGCTCGGCCCGGTGCGCGGGGCGGCGCTGCCGATGGGGTTCAACCGGGGCCCGCTCTACGACGGCGGGCTCATGCTGCTCGGTGACGCCGGCGGCATGGTGAGCCCGTTCAACGGCGAGGGCGTCGCCTACGGCCTGCAGGCCGGACGGGTCGCGGCCGAGGCGGTCGCCCAGGGTCTGGCCCGCACGTCGACGGCCGGCCGGGAGCGGGCGTTCGCGTCCTACCAGGGGCGGATGAAGGACGACCTGGGCGGGTACTACACGTTGGGACGCGGTTTCGTCCGTCTCATCGAGAACCCGCGCATCATGCACCTGTGCACGAGGTACGGTCTGCCCCGGCCCTTGCTCATGCGGTTCACCCTCAAGCTCCTGTCGGACTGCTACGACCCGCACGGCGGGGACCTCATGGACCGCGTGATCTCGGGTCTGGCCCGGATGGCGCCGGCGGCATGAGCACGCACACGACAGGCAGGACCCACCCGGTGACGAACAGCTCAAGGAGGCGCGTGCGATGACCAACCCGTACGTCCCGCTGCTGGTGATGATGGCGCTCGCTCTGCTGCTGGCGGTGGGTGGGCTCGTGGCCAGCGCCGTGCTGGGCCCCAAGCGCTACAACCGTGCCAAGCTCGAGGCCTACGAGTGCGGCATCCAGCCGACTCCGCACGCCGTCGGCGGTGGGCGCTTCCCGGTGAAGTACTACCTGGTCGCCATGACCTTCATCGTGTTCGACATCGAGGTCGTGTTCCTCTACCCGTGGGCCGTGAGCTTCGCCACCCTCGCCGTCTTCGGCACGGTCGCGATGGTCGCGTTCCTCGCGCTCATCACCGTGCCGTTCGTGTACGAGTGGCGGCGCGGCGGGCTCGAGTGGGACTGATCGCAGGACTGGGAGAGGAGGGCTGAGATGGGTATCGAGGAGTCCGCTCCGGCAGGGATCCTGCTGACGACCGTGGAGGGCTTCGCGGGCTGGTCCCGCAAGGCCTCGTTGTGGCCGGTGACCTTCGGGCTGGCCTGCTGCGCCATCGAGATGATGGCGACCGGCGGTGCCCGCTTCGACATCTCCCGGTTCGGCATGGAGGTGTTCCGCGCCTCGCCGCGCAACGCCGACCTCATGATCGTGGCCGGTCGGGTGAGCCAGAAGATGGCCCCGGTCGTGCGCCAGGTCTACGACCAGATGCCCGAGCCCAAGTGGGTGCTCTCGATGGGCGTCTGCGCCAGCTCCGGCGGCATGTTCAACAACTACGCCGTCGTGCAGGGGGTGGACCACGTGGTGCCGGTCGACATCTACCTGCCTGGCTGTCCGCCGCGCCCGGAGATGCTCATCCACGCGATCCTCGCGCTGCACGACCAGATCCAGCACGAACCGCTGCTCAAGCACAAGAAGGACATCGCCCGCGCCGTCGAGCAGGCTGCCCTGGCCGCCGAGCCGACCTCGCACATGACGGGTCTGCTGCGATGAGCGAGGAGACGAAGGACGTCGTCGCGACGTCCCCGCAGGAGCACCCGTTGCTCGAGGTCGTCGCGGTGCGGCACGGCATGTTCGGCACCCAGGGCTCGGGCGACACGTCCGGCTACGGCGGCCTCGTGGCCCCCGTGGTGCTCCCCGGCCCGAGCGAGCGCCCCTACGGCGGCTGGTTCGACGAGGTCGTCGACATCCTGGCCGAGCTCCTCGAGGAGTCCGGCACCGGGTACGCCCAGGCTGTCGAGTACGTCGTGGTCGACCGCGGCGAGCTCACCCTGTCGCTGCACCGCGAGCACCTGGTCGAGGTGTGCAAGCACCTGCGCGACGACCCGGACCTGCGCTTCGAGCTGTCGCTCGGCGTCTCCGGCGTGCACTACCCGCTGGACGCCGGCCGCGAGCTGCACGCCGTCTACCACCTCACCTCGGTGACGCACGGCCGCCGGCTGCGGCTCGAGGTCGCCGTGAGCGAGGCCGACCCGCACCTGCCGTCGACCACGTCGGTGTACCCGGCGAACGACTGGCACGAGCGGGAGACGTTCGACTTCTTCGGCATCGTCTTCGACGGGCACCCGGGGCTGGCCCGCATCGAGATGCCGGACGACTGGGTCGGCCACCCGCAGCGCAAGGACTACCCCCTGGGCGGCATCCCCGTGGAGTACAAGGGCGCCACCGTTCCCCCGGCCGACGAGCGGAGGCAGTACCGCTGATGAGCACCCAGAACCCGCACGCGACCAGGCCGGTCGCCGACGACGAGGCCTTCGGGGTCCCCACGTTCGAGGCCAACGGCGGCGACTGGTCGGAGATCGCTGCCGAGGCCGCGCGCCTGGGCGAGGAGCGCATCGTCGTCAACATGGGCCCCCAGCACCCGTCCACCCACGGTGTGCTCCGCCTCATGCTCGAGATCGACGGCGAGACGGTGACCGAGGCGCGGGCCGGTATCGGCTACCTGCACACCGGCATCGAGAAGAACATGGAGTACCGCTCCTGGACCCAGGGAGTCACGTACTGCACGCGGATGGACTACGTCGCGCCGCTGTTCCAGGAGGCCGGCTACTGCCTGGCCGTGGAGAAGCTGCTCGGCGTGACCGACCAGGTCACCGAGCGCGCCAGCCAGATCCGGGTGCTCATGATGGAGCTCAACCGGATCGCCTCCCACCTGGTCTTCGTGGCCACGGGCGGCAACGAGCTCGGTGCGACGACCATCATGATCCTGGGCTTCCAGGCGCGTGAGGAGCTCCTCGAGGTCCTCGAGATGGTGAGCGGCCTGCGGATGAACCAC
Source organism: Cellulomonas citrea (assembly GCF_009829685.1). Taxonomy (GTDB): domain Bacteria; phylum Actinomycetota; class Actinomycetes; order Actinomycetales; family Cellulomonadaceae; genus Cellulomonas; species Cellulomonas citrea. The sequence goes on along the minus strand of NZ_VWSD01000099.1, from coordinate 4,391 downwards.
GCGTACATCCGGCCGGGCGGCGTCGCGCAGGACCTGCCGCCGGGCACCACCGCGTTCACCCGCGAGAAGCTCGGCAAGCTGCGCGGGCACCTGCACCAGCTCGAGGACCTCATGCTCGAGAACCCCATCTTCAAGCTGCGCATGCAGGGTGTGGGGTACCTGCCGCTGGCCGCGTGCATGGCGCTCGGCGTCACCGGGCCGCTGCTGCGGGCCACGGGTCTGCCGTACGACGTGCGCAAGTCGGACCCGTACAGCGGCTACGAGACGTACGACTTCGACATCCCCACGGCGACCGAGGCGGACTCCTACGCCCGGGTGATCGTGCGGCTGGAGGAGATGTACCAGTCGATCCGCATCGTCGAGCAGGTGCTCGACCGGCTGGACGCCTCGGCGGGCCAGCCCGTCATGGTCGCGGACAAGAAGATCGCGTGGCCGGCACAGCTGGCGGTCTCCGGTGACGGCATGGGCAACTCGGCCGAGCACATCAAGGAGATCATGGGCACCTCGATGGAGGCGCTCATCCACCACTTCAAGCTGGTCACCGAGGGCTTCCGGGTCCCGGCCGGCCAGGTCTTCCAGACCGTCGAGCACGCCCGTGGCGAGCTCGGCGTGCACCTGGTCTCCGACGGGGGGACCAAGCCGTACCGGGCGCACTTCCGCGACCCGTCGTTCAACAACCTGCAGGCCACCTCGGTCATGTGCGAGGGCGGTCAGGTGGCCGATGTGGTCGTCTCCGTCGCGTCCATCGACCCGGTGCTCGGAGGGGTGGACCGCTGATGACCGTCGAGCACGCACCCGAGCCGCCCGTGCACCGCACGGGCTACGACGAGGCCACCCGCGCCCGGCTGGCCGACGAGGCCGCGCAGATCGTCGCGCGGTACCCGCAGGCCCGGTCGGCCCTGCTGCCGATCCTGCACCTGGTGCAGTCGGAGGACGGGTACGTCTCGCCGCGCGGCATCGCCTTCGCGGCCGCGACCCTCGGCCTCACCACCGCGCAGGTCTCGGCGGTCGCGACCTTCTACACCCAGTTCAAGCGGCACCCGAACGGCACCTACACCGTGGGCGTCTGCACGAACACGCTGTGCGCCATCATGGGCGGCGACGCGATCTGGGACGAGGTCGCCGACCACCTGGGCATCGGGCACGACGAGACCACGCCGGACGGGCTGGTCACGCTCGAGCGCATCGAGTGCAACGCGGCCTGCGACTACGCACCCGTCGTCATGGTGAACTGGGAGTTCTTCGACAACCAGACCCCGACCTCGGCCGTGGCCCTCGTCGACGACCTGCGGGCCGGCCGGCCGGTGAAGCCCACGCGCGGCCCCGACCAGCTCGCCACCTTCAAGGAGGTCTCGCACGTGCTCGCCGGGTTCCCCGACGGCCACGCGAACGAGGGCCCCAGCGGTGGCGTGCCCACCATGCGCGGCACCGTGCTCGCCCGTGAGAACGGCTGGGCCGCCCCCGAGCTGACCGGTGCGGCTGCGCCCGCCGACGAGCCGAAGGAGTCCTGATGACCACCCTGACGCCGGTCCTGTCGAAGAGCTGGGACGCCGAGCGGTCCTGGACCCTGGCCAGCTACGAGTCCGCGGGCGGCTACGCCGGTCTGCGCAAGGCCCTCACGATGGCCCCGGCCGATGTCGTGACGACCGTCAAGGACTCCGGTCTGCGCGGCCGTGGCGGCGCCGGCTTCCCGACCGGGATGAAGTGGAGCTTCCTGCCCGCCCCCGACGGCGGCCCGCGCTACCTCGTCGTCAACGCCGACGAGTCCGAGCCGGGGACCTGCAAGGACATCCCGGCGATGATGGCCAGCCCGCAGCACCTCATCGAGGGCGTCATCATCACCTCGTACGCGATCGGCTGCCACCACGCGTTCATCTACCTGCGCGGCGAGGTCGTGCACGTCTACCGCCGCCTGCTCGAGGCGGCTCGTGAGGCACGCGAGGCCGGCTACCTGGGCAGCAACATCCTGGGCTCGGGCTTCGACCTGGAGCTGACCATCCACGCCGGTGCCGGCGCCTACATCTGCGGTGAGGAGACGGCGCTGCTCGACTCCCTCGAGGGTCGTCGCGGCCAGCCGCGCCTCAAGCCGCCGTTCCCCGCGGTCGCCGGTCTGTACGCCCGCCCGACGGTGGTCAACAACGTCGAGTCGATCGCGTCGGTCCCGGCCATCGTGCAGGGCGGTGCGAGCTGGTTCACCAGCATGGGCACCGAGCGGTCCGCCGGTCACGGGCTGTTCTCGCTGTCCGGGCACGTGACGCGCCCCGGCCAGTACGAGGCCCCGCTCGGCATCACGCTGCGCGAGCTGCTCGACATGGCCGGCGGCATCCGCGCCGGTCACCAGCTCAAGTTCTGGACCCCCGGCGGCTCGTCCACCCCGATGTTCACGGCCGAGCACCTCGACGTGCCCCTGGACTACGAGTCGGTCGGCGCGGCCAAGTCGATGCTCGGCACGCGTGCGCTGCAGGTCTTCGACGAGACGGTCTCCGTCGTCCGCGCCGTGACCCGCTGGCTGGAGTTCTACAAGCACGAGTCCTGCGGCAAGTGCACCCCCTGCCGGGAGGGCACCTACTGGCTGGTCCAGGTGCTCAAGCGGCTCGAGGCGGGCCGCGGCGAGCCCGGTGACATCGAGCTGCTGCTCGAGCTGTCCGGCAACATCTTCGGCAAGGCCTTCTGCGCGCTGGGTGACGGGGCGGTGAGCCCGGTGGTCTCCGGCATCGAGCACTTCCGCGAGGAGTTCGAGGCCGGGATGCACACCCCGGCCGACGTGCTCTTCCCGCCCGAGAAGAGCGCCCTGTTCGAGTACACCCCCTCCCCGCGCACCGGGGCCCAGCTGGCGGGAGCGCACTGATGACGATCACCACCCCGGGCCGCACCGGCGCCCCGCTGGTGCCGCTGCCGGCCGAGCCCGCGCCGGTCGAGCCGACCGACACGGTCACGGTGCAGATCGACGGCATCGAGACCGTCGTGCCCAAGGGCACGCTGGTGATCCGTGCCGCCGAGCAGCTCGGCATCGCGATCCCGCGCTTCTGCGACCACCCGCTGCTGGCGCCGGTCGGCGCCTGCCGCCAGTGCATGGTCGAGGTCTGGGCGCCCGGTCGTGACGGCAAGCTGGCCAAGATGCCCAAGCCGCAGCCGTCGTGCGCCATCACGGTGTCGCCGGGCATGCAGGTGCGGACCCAGCGCACCTCGGCCGAGGCGGACACCGCCCAGCACGGTGTGATGGAGCTGCTGCTCATCAACCACCCGCTCGACTGCCCGGTCTGTGACAAGGGCGGCGAGTGCCCGCTGCAGAACCAGGCGATGAGCAACGGCCGCACCACGAGCCGGTTCGTCGAGGTCAAGCGGACCTTCCCGAAGCCGATCGCGGTCTCGACCCAGATCCTGCTGGACCGTGAGCGCTGCGTGCTCTGCCAGCGCTGCACCCGGTTCTCCGAGCAGATCGCCGGTGACAAGTTCATCGACCTGCAGAACCGCGGGGCTCGGCAGCAGATCGGCACCTTCGACACCGACGTGCTCGACTTCACCGGGGACGCCCCGGCCGGGCCCGCGGGCTCGGACGCGGCCGGTCGCCCGTTCGCCTCGTACTTCTCCGGCAACACCGTGCAGATCTGCCCGGTCGGCGCCCTCACGTCGGCGGCCTACCGGTTCCGCAGCCGCCCGTTCGACCTGGTGAGCACGCCCGGTGTGGGTGAGCACGACGCGATGGGCTCGGCCCTCCGGGTCGACCACCGCCGCGGTGTCGTGCTGCGCCGGCTGGCCGGTGACGACCCGCAGGTCAACGAGGAGTGGATCAGCGACAAGGACCGCTTCGCCTTCGCCTGGCAGAGCGCACCGGACCGGATCACCACGCCGCTGGTGCGCCGCGACGGCGAGCTCGAGCCGGTGAGCTGGGTCGAGGCGCTGCAGGTCGCCGCGGACGGTCTCGCCGCGGCCAAGGCCGCCGGCGGGGTCGGCGTGCTGCCCGGTGGGCGGCTCACGCTCGAGGACGCCTACGCCTACGCCAAGTTCGCGCGGGTGGTGCTCGGGACCAACGACATCGACCACCGCTCGCGGCCGCACTCGGCGGAGGAGACCCAGTTCCTGGGGGCCGCCGTCGCCGGTCGCCCGCTCGCGGTCACCTTCGCCGACCTCGCCGCAGCCCCGCACGTGCTGCTCGTCGGCCTGGAGGCCGAGGACGAGGGCGGCATCCTGTTCCTGCGGCTGCGCAAGGCCGTGCTCGCCGGGAAGACCTCGGTCTCCTCGGTCGCGGCGCTGGCGAGCCGTGGTCTGGAGCGGCTGTCCGGCACGCTGCTGCCCGCCGCGCCCGGGACCGAGGCCGAGGTGCTCGACGCCCTCGTCGCCGGTGCCGGTGACCCGCTGCTGGCCGCCACCGCGCAGGCGCTGGCGACCCC
>NZ_VWSD01000098.1 GCF_009829685.1 Cellulomonas citrea | reverse complement strand
AGCGTGAGCGGTCCGGCGCCCGGGGTGATCGAGCCGAGCACCCGTGCGCCGCGCGCCCCGGTGCCGCTCGCCACGGTGCCCGGCACGCCGTGCACGGTGCACCAGCCGATGAGGGCGAAGGCGATCGCCTCCTTCTCGTCCGCCGGGGCGCCGAGCTCGTCGGTGAGCACCACCTCGACGCCGGGCAGCCCGGCCCGGATGCCGTCGAGCAGCACCGGGTTGCGGCAGCCGCCGCCGGCGGCGGCCAGGAAGGTGGCCCCGGTCGCGGCGACGGCGTCGACGACGGTTCGCACGGTCAGCTCGGTGAGCGTCGCGACCAGGTCCTGCGGGGCGAGGTCGACGCCCGCCCGGCGCACCGCGTCGTGCACGTAGGCGAGGTTGAAGTGCTCCTTGCCGGTGCTGCGCGGGATCGGCAGGGCGTAGTAGGGGTCGGCGAGCAGCACGTCGAGCAGCACGGGGTCGACGTGCCCGCTCGCGGCGACACGACCCGCCTCGTCGTACCCGGCGGGGTGCAGGCCGAGCTCGGTGACGACGGCGTCGACCAGGGCGTTCGCCGGGCCGATGTCGTAGGCGCTGAGCTCGCCGGTGCCGGTGACGACGGTGACGTTGGAGATGCCGCCGAGGTTGAGCGACGCGGCGGTGCCGGCGCGCCCGGCCAGCAGCAGCCGGTCGAGGTAGGAGACGAGCGGGGCGCCGTGCCCGCCCGCGGCCACGTCCCGGGCGCGCACGTCGGCCACGACGGGCACCCCGGTGGCCTCGGCGATCCAGGCCGGCTGCCCCAGCTGGAGGGTGCCGAGCGCGTGGTCGTCGTGCACCCAGTGGTAGACGGTCTGGCCGTGCGAGGTGATGAGGTCGATCCCGCCGACCTGGGCCGCGGCGTCGAGCGCGACCTGCGTGAAGGCCTGGCCGATGAGCGTGTCCAGCCGGCAGACCTCGGCCAGCGTGGTCGGTGCGGGCGGCAGCGCGGCGACGAGCGCGGCCCGCAGCGCCGGGTCGTACGGGGTGCTCGCGTGGTGCAGCACCTGGCCGCGCAGCGTGCCGCCGTCCAGCTCGAAGTCCACGACGGCGGCGTCGATGCCGTCGTGCGAGGTGCCGGAGATCATCCCCAGGACGCGCATCAGTCCTCCTCGAGTGCGTGGCGCAGCCGTCCGCCGGTGGCGGCGAGCCGGGCTCGGGCCGGTTCCACGGGCAGGCCGAGGCGCAGGGCCACGGCCGCGGTCTTGACGTCGAAGTCGCTGGCGGCCAGCGCCTCGCGTGCGGCGCCGTCGTCGACGTCGGCGATGGTCCGCACCATCCGCACGGCGCGTTCGCGCAGCTTGTGGTTGGTGGGGTGCAGGTCGACCATGAGGCTGCCGTAGGTCTTGCCGAGCTGGACCATCGCGATGGTCGAGATCATGTTGAGCACGAGCTTCTGCGCGGTGCCCGCCTTGAGCCGGGTCGAGCCGGTGACGAGCTCGGGGCCGACCACCACCTCGATGGGGTGGTCGACGGCGGCGCTGAGCACCGAGTGCTCGGTGCAGGACAGCCCGAGCGTGACGGCGCCGAGCTCACGGGCCCGGCGCACCGCGGCCACCACGTAGGGGGTCCGGCCGCTGGACGCGATGCCGACGACGGTGTCCTTCGGGCCGATCCCGACCTCGTCCATCGCCTGGGCGCCCGCGTCCTCGTCGTCCTCGGCGCCCTCGACGGCGTTGGCGATCGCCGCGGGGCCGCCGGCGATGACGGCGACCACGAGCTCGGGCGGTGTGCTGAACGTCGGCGGGCACTCCGAGGCGTCGAGCACGCCGATGCGGCCGGGTGTCCCGGCGCCGACGTAGACCAGGCGCCCGCCGTCGGCCATGGCCCGGCTCGCGGCCTCGATCGCGGGGACGATCTGCGGCAGCGCGGCTTGGACGGCCTGCGGCACCTGGTGGTCGGTCTCGTTCATGAGCGCGGCCAGCTCGGCGACGCTCATCCGGTCGATCTGCGCGAACCGCGGGTCGGGGGCCTCGGTGGCCAGGGCGGACAGGTCCTCGTCGGTGGTCACTTGGTGTCTCCGCTCCGGGGGTCGAGGACGTCCCGCAGGCCGTCGCCGAGGAGGTTGAGGCCGACCACCAGCGCCACCACGAGCGCACCCGGCGCGAGCATGGTCCACGGGGCGATCTGCACGAGCGTGCGGGCGTCGAGGATCATCGAGCCGAGCGAGGCGGCGGGTGCCGGGGTGCCCAGGCCGAGGAAGCTGAGCGAGGCCTCGGTGAGCACCGCCCACGACAGCGAGAGCGTCACCTGGACGATGACGATCGGCATGATGTTGGGCAGCACGTGCCGGGCCATGATCGCCAGCCGGCTCTGCCCGGTGGCGGTGGCGGCCCGCACGTAGTCGACCTCGCGCAACGACAGCACCGGCCCGCGTGTGACGCGGATGAAGATCGGCACGTACACCAGGGCGATCGCGGCGGCGATGGTGAACCAGTTGCGGGACAGCACCGAGGCCAGCGACAGGGCGAGCAGCAGCGGCGGGAACGCGAACAGCACGTTGGTGACCCCGCTGATGATCGCGTCCGGCAGCCGCCGGTAGAACCCGGCGGCGATGCCGCTCACGGTCCCGACGACGGTGGCGAGCGCGACCGCGGTGATCGAGATGAGCATCGAGTTGGAGACGGCCGCGGCGGTCCGGGCGAACACGTCGCGCCCGAACTGGTCGGTGCCGAACCAGTGCGCGGCCGAGGGGCCCTGCAGCCGGGCGGGCGGGTCCTGGGTGATGGCGTCGTGCGGCAGCACACCGGCGGCCGAGACGAGGGCCAGCAGGGCGAGCGCGAGGACGATGACGAGCCCGGCGACACCGCTCGGGCTGTGCACGAGGGCGCGGATGCGCTGGGCCGTCCGGCCGCCGCCCGGGGGCAGCGCGGCGGTCTGGGTGGGGTCGGTCATGCGGCACGCACCCGGGGGTCGATGACCCGGTAGAGCAGGTCGGTGAGCAGGTTCACGACGACGAACGCCAGGGCGATGATGAGCACGGTGCTCTGGACGACGGCGTACTCCTTCTGCTGGATGCCGAGCAGCACCTGACGTCCGATGCCGGGCAGGGAGAAGATCTGCTCGACGACGACGGCCCCGCCCAGCAGGTAGCCGAACTGGAGCCCGGTCATCGTGAGGATCGGGACGAGCGCGTTGCCGAGCACGTGCCGCACCTGCAGCCGGCGCGGCGGGACGCCCTTGGCGCGTGCGGTGCGGACGAAGTCCTGGGAGCGCACGTCGAGCACGGCGGTCCGCGTGGTCCGCATGATGGGGGCCGCGATGCCGAACCCGAGCACGAGCGAGGGCAGCAGCATCTGCTGGAGGTTGAGCAGCGGGCCGTCGGTGAGCCGCGCGTAGCCCTGGCCGTTGGGGTTCCAGCCGAACGAGGCGGCGAGCACCGACAGCAGCGTGGTCGCGAGCAGGAACGCGGGGATGGACAGCCCGGCGAGCCCGATCGCCTGCCCGACGAGGTCGCGCGGGGAGTTGGGGCGGGAGGCGGACAGCATGCCGAGCGGGATGCCGATGACCAGCGCGAGCACGATGGACAGCACCGCGAGCTCGAGCGTGACGGGCAGCGACTGGGCGGTCAGGTCGAGCACACTGGTCTGCGCCCGGGACGAGAAGCCGAGGTTGCCGGTCACGAGGTTGCCCAGCCAGCTGAAGAACTGGACGGGCAGCGGTCGGTCGATGCCGTAGTAGCTCTCGAGCGCGGCGCGCTGGGCGGGGGTGAGGGCAGCGGCCTCGGTGCCCAGGCCTGCGGTGATCTGGTCGCCGGGGATCGCGCGCAGCATCACGAAGACGAACACGGCCACGCCGAGCAGGGTGCCGAGCGCCGCCACGAGGCGGTGCACGAGCGGTCGGCGGATGAGGTCGCGGAGCATGGTCCTCCAGTCGGGTCAGGGTCCGGGCGGCCGGTGGGGCCGCCGCCGTCGCACGGCGGCCCCACCGGGTCGACCTCAGGACATGGAGGTCGTGCGCAGGTACTGCAGCGAGCCGTTGGCCATCGGCACGAAGCCGCTGACCCCGGCCGCGGTGGCCGTGTAGGTGTAACTGGTGAACAGCCAGACCCAGGGGGCGTTGTCCTCGAGCTGGTTGGAGATCTTGGTGTAGATCGCCTTGCGCTCGGCGGGGTCGGACGTCGCCCGGCCCTGCGCGAACAGGGTGTCGAGCTCCGGCGAGCTGTAGCCGGCGACCTTGTTGAGGTTGCCGGTGGAGGTGAAGTACCGGCTGTACATGCCGTCGGGGTCGGGGCGTCCGCCGTTGAGGGCGACGGCCGCGTCGAAGTCACCGGCGACCCAGCGGTCGACGTAGGCGCCGGACTCCAGCACCTCCAGGTCGAGGGTGATCTTGGCGTCGGCGAGCTGGGACTTGAGGTTCTGCGCCTCGTTGACGGAGGTGGAGTACTCGCCCTGGGACACGATCGTCTTGATGGTGACCCCACCGGACTTGCCGGCCTTGGCCAGGTAGTTCGCGGCCTTGGCCAGGTCACGCGTGGGGCAGGGACGCGACGAGGGGTCGGAGCGGTAGGCCGGGGAGGTGATCGGCCCGGTGACCTCGCCCTCGCCGAGCGCGGCGGTGTCGAGCACCTGCTGGCGGTCGATGGCGCACGCGATGGCCAGCCGCACGTTGACGTCGGTCAGGTCGCCCTTGGTCGCGTTGAGCTGGAGCACGTGGTAGCTCAGCTGGGGGGTCTTGGTGACGGTGGTGGTGCCGGTCTCGACGGTCTTGGCGACCAGCGGGTCGTCGAAGACGGCGAGCTGGACGTTGCCGGACTGCATGGCCGACACGATCGAGGTCTCGTCGGGGATCACCCGGAACTCGACGGTGTCCAGGTACGCCTTGTCGCCCCAGTACTTCTCGTTGCGCTTGAGGGTGATCGACTCGTTCGGCGTGCGCTTGTCCATGACGAACGGGCCGGTGCCGTCGGGGGTGGTGGCGAGCGTGGCCTCGGAGTCGGTGGAGGAGACCATCGCCATGTTGATGACGGCGAGGTTGGCGAGCAGCGCGGCGTCGGGTGCCTTGAGGGTGAGCACGACGGTGCTGGCGTCCGGTGCGGCGATCGAGGCCACGGAGGCCAGCGAGGCGCGGGCGACGGCCGCGGTGGCCTCGTCCTTGATCTTGGTGAGGGAGTAGACGACATCGGCGGAGTCGAAGGCGCTGCCGTCGGCGAAGGTGACGCCCTGGCGCAGGTGGAACGTGACGGTGAGGCCGTCGGAGGACACGTCCCAGGAGGTCGCCAGGCCGGGGACGACGGCGAGGTCCTTGTCGAACTCGGTGAGCGTGCCGTAGAGGTTCTGCAGCACGTTGACGGCCTGGAACTGGGTGGCCTTCCAGGGGTCGAGCGTGTCGGGGTCGCTGGTGACGCCGATGACGAGGGCGCCGCCGGGCTTGGGGGCCACCGAGGCGGAGGCGGTGGGGGAGGTGCTGCTCGAGCTGGAACACCCGGCCAGCAGCGCGAGGGCGAGGGCGGCCGCGATGGCCGCTCCCGCTCGACGTGCGTGGGGACCTGTGTGCATGTGGACTCCTCGGGTCGGTGCAGGCGGAGCGCTCGTGCGGGGGGCAGGTACGGTGCGTCGCGCGAGCCCTGGAGGGCGGGTCAGGTCATTCTGATACCAACGCCTTCATGATGAGGTACTAAAGTTACACACACGTTTCCGCGGAGGGGAAGAGATGACGGAACCTGTGTCGGACGGCACCGCGAGTCGCACGGTCCTCGTGCGGATGCGCGACCTGCTGCCCGAGCTGAGGCCCTCGGAGCGCCGCGTCGCCGAGCGGTTCGTCGCCGACCCCGCCGGCACCGCCGCCCGCACCGTCGCCGAGCTCGCGGCCCAGTGCCTCACCTCGACCACGACCGTCGTCCGGTTCTGCCGGCGGATGGGGTACGAGCGGTACCAGGACCTGCGCCTGGACGTCACGCGCGAGATCACCCGCGAGCGGCTCGAGACGGCGAACGTGCCCGAGGTCACCGGGGACATCGACCGCGACGACACCATGGAGGACATCGTCGCCAAGGTCTCGCACGCCGAGACCCTGTCCATCGCCGACACCGCCAGCGCCCTCGACCTGGACGCGCTCGCGCAGGCCGTGGCCGCGGTCGGCCGGGCCCGCCGGGTCGACGTGTTCGGCGTCGGCGCCAGCGCCTTCGTCGGGCTGGACGTGCAGCAGAAGCTCGTGCGGATCGGCCGCACCACGCTCAACTGGTCGGACTCGCACGCGGCCTGGACCTCGGCCGCCACGCTCGACGCCGAGTGCGTGGCGATCGCCGTCTCGCACTCGGGCGCCACCGCCGACACCATCGAGTTCCTCGACATCGCCCGCGGCGCCGGGGCCACCACCATCGCGCTCACCAACCACGGCGGTTCGGCGCTCGCCGCCGTCGCGGACATCGTGCTCACCACGGCGGCACGTGAGACCGCGTTCCGCTCCGGCGCCCTCGGCAGCCGCATCGCCCAGCTCATGGTGGTCGACTGCCTGTTCATCGGCGTCGCCCAGGCCCGGTACGACGAGTCGATGGCGGCGTTGCGCACCACCTACTCGGCCGTGCGCCGCCCCCGCCCCTCGGCCTGAGCCGATCGCCCGGCGCCCGGGGTGCGTCGCTCTCGCGGACGGGTGAGTCCGCAGGTCGCGGGGCGTTTCGGCTGGCGGTCGAGGCCCCAGGTGGCAAGGATCGTGGGTGGAGGGCCCAGGGCCGCACTGGGCACGTCGACGAGAGGTGTCGCCATGTCGAACCTGGTCCCGCTGGAGTCCGGTCTCAAGCAGATCGCGTCCAAGGTCTGGTACTGGCCGGTGGTGCGGGGCGTGCTCGCCCTCGCCTTCGGTGTGCTCACGCTGCTGTGGCCGGTGAGCGCCGGGCTGGCGATCATCCTGGTGATCGGCATCTACGCCCTCGTCGAAGGGGTGGTCGAGCTCGTCGAGGCGATCCGGTACCGGGCCGCCGGCGGGTTCGCGGTGCGGCTGCTGCTGGCGCTGCTGTCGCTGGTGTTCGGGCTCGTGCTGGTGCTCGCGCCGGTGCGCTCGGCGGTCGCCCTGGTCTGGCTGATCGGGCTGTGGGCCGTGGTCGCGGGTGTGGTGAACACCGTCGTGGCGCTCGCGGCACGTGCGGTGCCGGGCTCCGGCTGGGGCTGGATGCTCGCCTCGGCGCTGCTCACGGTGCTGTTCGGGGTGCTGGTGCTGGTGAACGTCACGGCCGGGGTGATCGCGATCCTGTGGCTCATCGGCTGGTACGCCGTGGTCGTCGGCATCCTGCTCATCGCGCTGGGGCTGCGGATCAGGGCTGTGGGCAAGCAGCTGTAGGTCTGTGGAGACACTCCGCCGGGGTGTGGACGACCCCGGTGTGTCGTGGTGGACGGGGTGTGGACACGCTGTCGCGGCGGGGTGCATCTGCGCTGGTCGGAGCCCTCAGCAGGGTGTGCGACGGGTGTGCACAGCTCGATCCACAGGGTGAAAAACACAGCCGTGTAAGCACAACCCCTAGTGGTGATGTGCAGTTCCGACCACTAGGTGTAGTGTCGAGTTCGTTCTCGCCGCAGTCCGGCGAGCGGCCCAGCAAGCTCCTCGCAGCTGTGAGCACCCCGTCCCTGACACGGGCTCTCCGGTGCGCGGGAGGTCCGCAGGTCGCCCGGGTGCGGGAGCGGGGACAGGCACAGACAGGCACGACACAGCGGGAGACGACCATGACGATCACCGTCTACAGCAAGCCCTCGTGCGTGCAGTGCAGCGCGACCTACCGCGCGCTCGACAAGGCCGGTCACGACTACACCGTCGTCGACATCAGCGAGGACGCGGACGCCCGTGACTACGTGATGTCGCTCGGCCACCTCCAGGCGCCCGTCGTGGTCGCCGGCGGCGAGCACTGGTCGGGCTACCGCCCGGACCGCATCGCCGCGATCGCGACCCGCCTGGCGGCGACCTCGGTCGCCTGAGGACTGTTCGTCGGTCCCGGGCGCTGGTCCGGGGGGACGGACCACCAACGCCCCGGGCCGGCGCCGGGCACACCGCGCCGGCTCGGCCGGCAGCTTCACGAGGGGCCCGAGCGCACGGCGCGAGGGCCCCTCGTCACTCCCCGAACCACACCGACCAGGGCGCCGCAGTGCCCGGACGAGGAACCCACGTGGCGATGATCACCGAGACCCGGGTCGAGCCCACCGAGCTCGACTACCACGCGCTCAACGCGATGCTCAACCTCTACAGCGCCGACGGGAAGATCCAGTTCGACGCCGACCGTGAGGCCGCGCGGCAGTACTTCCTGCAGCACGTCAACCAGAACACCGTCTTCTTCCACGACCTGGAGGAGAAGCTCGACTACCTCGTCGAGCACAAGTACTACGACCCGGCGGTGCTCGCCCAGTACGACCGGGCGTTCATCAAGGCGGCGTTCCAGCACGCGTACGCCAAGAAGTTCCGGTTCTCCACGTTCCTCGGCGCGTTCAAGTACTACACGAGCTACACGCTCAAGACGTTCGACGGCAAGCGGTACCTGGAGCGCTTCGAGGACCGCGTCACGATGGTCTCGCTCGCCCTGGCCGCCGGTGACGAGCAGTTCGCGCTCCGGCTCATCGACGAGATCGTCTCGGGCCGCTTCCAGCCGGCCACCCCGACGTTCCTCAACCTGGGCAAGGCCCAGCGCGGTGAGCCGGTCTCCTGCTTCCTGCTGCGCATCGAGGACAACATGGAGTCCATCGCGCGTGGCATCAACTCCGCCCTGCAGCTGTCCAAGCGCGGCGGCGGCGTGGCGCTGCTGCTGTCCAACATCCGCGAGCACGGTGCGCCCATCAAGCACATCGAGAACCAGAGCTCGGGCGTCATCCCCGTGATGAAGCTGCTCGAGGACTCCTTCTCCTACGCCAACCAGCTGGGGGCCCGCCAGGGTGCCGGTGCGGTCTACCTGCACGCCCACCACCCGGACATCTACCGGTTCCTGGACACCAAGCGGGAGAACGCCGACGAGAAGATCCGGATCAAGACGCTGTCCCTCGGCGTCGTCATCCCGGACATCACGTTCGAGCTCGCCAAGAAGAACGAGCCGATGTACCTGTTCAGCCCGTACGACGTCGAGCGCGTCTACGGGGTGCCGTTCGCGGACATCAACGTGAGCGAGAAGTACCACGAGATGGTCGACGACGCGCGCATCCGCAAGTCCAAGATCAGCGCCCGCGAGTTCTTCCAGCGCCTGGCCGAGATCCAGTTCGAGTCCGGCTACCCGTACGTCATGTTCGAGGACACCGTGAACCGGGCCAACCCGGTCAAGGGCAAGATCACGCACTCCAACCTCTGCTCGGAGATCCTCCAGGTCTCCACGCCCTCGGAGTACAACGAGGACCTGTCCTACAAGACGGTCGGCCGGGACATCTCCTGCAACCTGGGCTCGATGAACATCGCGCTGTCGATGGACGGCGGCGACCTGGGGCGCACCGTCGAGACCGCGATCCGCGGCCTCACGGCGGTCTCCGACCAGACGAGCATCGAGTCGGTGCCCAGCGTGAAGAAGGGCAACGAGGGCGGCCACGCCATCGGCCTCGGGCAGATGAACCTGCACGGGTACCTGGCGCGCGAGCGCATCCACTACGGCTCGGACGAGGGCCTCGACTTCACCAACATCTACTTCTACACGGTCGCCTACCACGCGATCCGCGCGTCCAACCAGCTCGCCATCGAGCGGGGCCGGGCGTTCGAGGGCTTCGCCGACTCGACGTACGCCTCCGGCGCGTACTTCACCAAGTACGTCGAGCGGCCCTGGGTGCCGGCCACCGAGCGGGTCGCCCAGCTGTTCGCCGACGCCGGCATCCACGTGCCGACCCAGGACGACTGGCGTGCGCTGGCCGCGAGCGTCGCCGAGCACGGCATCTACAACCAGAACCTGCAGGCCGTGCCGCCGACGGGGTCGATCTCGTACATCAACCACTCGACGAGCTCGATCCACCCGATCGCCAGCAAGATCGAGATCCGCAAGGAGGGCAAGATCGGCCGGGTCTACTACCCGGCGCCCTTCATGACGAACGACAACCTGGAGTACTACCAGGACGCGTACGAGATCGGCTACGAGAAGATCATCGACACGTACGCCGCGGCCACCCAGCACGTGGACCAGGGGCTGTCGCTCACCTTGTTCTTCAAGGACACCGCCACCACGCGGGACCTCAACCGGGCCCAGATCTACGCCTGGACCAAGGGCATCAAGACCATCTACTACGTCCGGCTGCGGCAGATGGCCCTCGAGGGCACCGAGGTCGAGGGTTGCGTCTCGTGCATGCTGTGAGCCGTCCCCTCGTCCTCACCCGTTCAGGAAGGTTGTCGTCATGATGAGCCCCGCCCCGAAGCTCAAGCTGATCGACCGGGTCTCGGCGATCAACTGGAACCGCCTGGAGGACGAGAAGGACCTCGAGGTCTGGGACCGGCTCACCGGCAACTTCTGGCTGCCGGAGAAGGTGCCGGTCTCCAACGACATCCAGAGCTGGGCCACGCTCACCGAGGCCGAGAAGACGATGACGACCCGGGTGTTCACCGGGCTCACCCTGCTGGACACCATCCAGGGCACCGTCGGCGCGGTCAGCCTCATCCCCGATGCGCTCACCCCGCACGAGGAGGCCGTCTACACGAACATCGCGTTCATGGAGTCGGTGCACGCCAAGAGCTACTCCTCGATCTTCTCCACGCTCATCTCCACCCCGGAGATCGACGAGGCGTTCCGCTGGAGCGAGGAGAACCCGAACCTGCAGCGCAAGGCCGAGATCGTGCTGCACTACTACCGGGGCGACGAGCCGCTCAAGCGCAAGGTCGCCTCGACCATGCTCGAGTCGTTCCTCTTCTACTCCGGCTTCTACGCCCCGATGTACTGGGCCAGCCGGGCCAAGCTCACGAACACCGCCGACCTCATCCGGCTCATCATCCGCGACGAGGCCGTGCACGGGTACTACATCGGCTACAAGTACCAGAAGGGTCTGGAGAAGCTCACCGAGGCCGAGCGCTCCGACCTCAAGGACTACACGTTCGAGCTGCTCTTCGAGCTGTACGAGAACGAGGTCGAGTACACCCAGGACCTGTACGACGAGCTCGGCCTCACCGAGGACGTCAAGAAGTTCCTGCGCTACAACGGCAACAAGGCGCTCATGAACCTCGGCTACGAGGCGCTGTTCCCGCGCGACGAGACCGACGTCAACCCCTCGATCCTGTCGGCCCTGTCGCCGAACGCGGACGAGAACCACGACTTCTTCTCCGGGTCCGGCTCGTCGTACGTCATCGGCAAGGCCGTCAACACGCAGGACGAGGACTGGGACTTCTAGCCCCCGCCGCCGTCAGGCGCACAGCGGTGAACGGGCCCGGCGGACATCCGCCGGGCCCGAGCCGTCTGCGGGAAAACCCGGTCGAGCTCAGCGGGTGACCCGCAGCATCGCGCGCACCAGGTCGGCAGCCGGGGCGACGAGCTCGCGTTCACCGGGCACCAGCCACGGGTCGGCGGCCCGGCGGGTCGCTGCGGCGCACAGCGCGCCCTCGGGCACCGGCTCCGCCGCGTGCAGGAACGCGGCGAGCAGCGCCCGA
>NZ_VWSD01000097.1 GCF_009829685.1 Cellulomonas citrea | reverse complement strand
CTGCGATGCCGGCCTCGGCCCCGGTGCGGCTGCGGGTGCCCGCCATCGCCGTCGACTCGGGGCTGGTGGCCCTGGGGCTGCGGCGGGACGGGACGCTCGAGGTCCCGTCGGGCCCGTTCCCGGCCGGCTGGTACACCGGGGCGCCGACGCCGGGGGAGCGCGGCCCGGCCGTCATCGCCGGGCACGTCGACCTGGACCGGGTGCCGGGGGTGTTCCACGACCTGGCGGCGCTGCGGGTCGGCGACCTCGTGCTGGTCGACCGGCAGGACGGCACATCGGCCACCTTCGCGGTGACCCTCGTCGGCCGGTACCCCAAGGACGCGTTCCCGACGGCCGCGGTCTACGGCGACACCCCGGGTGCCAGCCTGCGGCTCATCACCTGCGGCGGTGAGTTCGACGCCGCGGCCGGGCACTACGAGGACAACGTCGTCGTCTTCGCCTCGCTCGTCGACCCGGCGTCGGCCCGCTGACCGTCGTCAGGTCGGAGGTGCCGGGTCCGGTACCGGCTCGGCCGGGCGCAGGTTGCCACCGCGGGCGAGCACCACGCCGGTGGTGACGACGACGAGCCCGACGCCGAGCACCCCGGCCGCCACGATGACCGCCCGCGCCGGTGCGAGCACATCGGGGGTGCCGAGCAGGTTGCCGAACGCGGCTGCGGCCGAGAAGCCGGCACCGGCGACCGACCACACCTGGGCCTGCTGGTCGCGGGGCACGTGCGCGTACACCAGGGTGCGGATGCCGACGTTGTGGATCGCGTTGCCCACCCCGCCGGCGACGAACACGACCGCGATGACCGGGGCCCACGCCACCAGCCCCTCGACGAGGATGGCGGCCGCCACCGCGAACCCGCCGACCAGGATGCTCGCCGCCGGCCCCAGGGTGAACCTCCGGCTGTCGGTGAGCACGGCCCCCGCGAGCGACCCGACCGCCCAGGCCGACAGCAGCAGCGCGTACCCCACCGGGCTGCCCGTGACCGCCTGCAGGTAGAAGACGCCGGCCACGCCCTCCATCGAGGCGATGAGCACCACCCCGATCGCGACCGGCAGGAAGGTGCGCAGCACCGCGACCGTCCGGATCGACCGGCTGCCCAGCCACACCTCGTGCCACGGCGTGCCGCGCACGTCCACCCGCACCGAGCGCGGTGCGGTCCGCAGCACCACGACCGCGGCGACGACGAGCAGGCCCGCGCAGATCACGAACGCCACATCGGTGCCCAGACCCGCGGCGAACGCAGCCAGCGGGGGTGCGCCGATCGCCGCGACCGACGCGATCCCGACCGCGAACGAGCTGGCCCGGTGCTCGTCCATCCCGTCGGCGGTCGGCAGCAGCCGGAATGCGGCGGCCGAGAGCACCACCGAGCAGGTGGCCTGCACCGCGGCCAGCGCCACGAGCGCGGCGGGGGAGTCCAGGAACGCGATCCCGCCCGCGCACACGGCCGAGACCAGGAGCGCGCTCGCCCAGGCCCCGCGCCCGGAGGTGCGGTCCACCACCCAGCCGAGCACCGGGGCGAGCAGCACGGGCGGCACGAGGTTGGCGAGCACCACGGCCGTGACCCACCAGGTGACGGTCTGGGCCGAGCTGGTGAGCAGCAGCAGGATGAAGATGCCCGCATCGACGAAGGCGCCGATGCCGACCGCAGCCATGAGCGCACCGGTCGCGGCGGGCGGCCTGCGCTGGCGGGGCATGGCCTTCACCCTAGGGAGCCCTGGTCGCCGCCGGGCCCGGGAGGAGTGCTTTCCCACCCTCCGATCGGGGCGGCTGCGGCGATGGACGGACGTGACCCGCGCGAGGTGCTCTCGTTACCCTGGCGCCATGGTGGAGCAGCGGGTCGGCGCGATGGCGGAGGACTACGTCACCGTCATCTGGAAGGCGCAGGAGTGGTCGCCGGCCGCCATCACGACCAACGAGATCGCGGCGACCCTCGCGGTCACGCCGTCGACGGTGTCCGGCAACCTCAAGCGGCTGGCCCGGGACGGGCTCATCGACTACGAGCCGTACGGCCGGATCGCGCTCACCGCGGCCGGGCGCCGGATCGCGCTGCGGGTGGTGCGCCGCCACCGGCTGCTGGAGACGTACCTGGTGGAGAAGCTCGCGATGGGCTGGGACGAGGTGCACGAGGAGGCCGACGTGCTCGAGCACGCGATCTCCGAACGGGTGCTCGCCCGCATCGACGAGGCGCTGGGTCACCCGAGCGTGGACCCGCACGGCGACCCGATCCCCGATGCCGAGGGCCGGGTGACCCGCCCGCCGGCCGTGCTGCTGCGGCACTCGCCGACCGGGCACGACGCGCAGGTGGTGCGCATCGCCGACAAGGAGCCCGATGTGCTGCGGTACCTCGACGAGCACGGGGTGCGGGTCGGCACGCCGGTGCAGGTCACCGGGCGTCGTGAGTCGGTGGGGCTGGTCACCGTGCGGCTCGGGGCTGACGAGCAGTCCGCGCTCAGCCTCACCGACGCCGTCGCCGATGCGGTGTGGGTGAGCCGCTAGGCGCCTCGCGGCCTCCGGGCGTCAGCCGACCGGTGCGGGTTCGGGTGCCTGCTCGCTCGGCGAGCTCGCCCGTCGGAACGGTGCGGTGAGCGTCGGCACCAGGTGCCGGCGGTGCACCACGAGCAGCACCAGCCCGGCGGCCAGCTGCAGCGCGCTGAGCACATAGCGCCCGGTGGTGCCCGGCACGACGAACTGCAGCGCGAACACCGCGGCGAGCGCGATCGCCGACCGGCGGTGGAACCGCAGCGTCATGATGACGGCGACGCCCAGGACCACCTGGCTGGCGGTGAGGGTGAACTCCTCGACCTGCCGGGCGTCGAGCGGCAGCACGGACCCGCCGCCACCGACCGCGTGCGCCACCGGCAGCGAGCCGACGAGCAGCGACCACTGGTTGATCTTCGAGGCGATGAGGGTGCCGATCGCCGCCGGGCCCATGCCGCGCAGCGCGAACAGCACCGCGACGATGAACTCGGGCGCCTCGGAGGCGAGCGGTGCCAGCCACTGCACGAGGAAGTACGGGTCGACGCCCAGGGCGCTCCCGGAGTCGACGAGGGCGGTCGCGAACGGTTCGGCGCAGGCCAGGATGACGCCCGCCGCCACGACGAACAGGGCGGTCACCGTCGCTCGTCGCGGCCGGGTGTCCATCCCGGCGATGTGCGCGGCCATCCCGACGAACTCCTCCTCGCCCTCGTCGTGCACCTGCCCGGCGCGCCACAGGTAGGCGGCGAAGACAGCGATGAGGGCGACCCCGAACCAGACCGGGATGGAGCGCATCACGGGGATGGCGAACGCGACGACGGACAGCAGCGCGAGCACGCCGATGTCGAGGCGGCTGTCCTCCGGCAGCTGCAGGGCGCGCGGGCCGGGGTGCCCGGCGGCCTTGGCGGCACGGCCGGCGACGGCGAGAGCCACGAGCACGACGAGCGGCCAGCCGAAGCCGAGCAGCAGCCGGTTGGAGCCGGTCATGTTGGCGGCGGCGAAGTGCACGTAGGTCGGGTCGGAGCCGGCCCGGTAGGCGTAGTAGAGGTCGACGGCGTACTCGGGCAGCACGGCGATGAGCGCGAGGATCGCGATGGCGAGCGCCCCGGAGATGTCCTTCTGCGCGGCCTCGGCGGCCCAGGCGAGCAGGAACGACGCGGCGACGACGGCAGCCCCGAAGACGACGAGGTCGAGCACGGGGTTCGGTGCCAGGCCGGTCGCCCGCAGCACGAGGGCGGGGGCGGCGACGGCCAGGCACAGCAGGACGCGGCGGACCAGGACGGCAGGCACGGGCTCACCTCGACGGACGTGACCGGGCGACGACGGGCGCGACCCGGCCATGCGGACATGGCCGAAGGTCTCGTTCGCCCCGGGCCGGTGGTGCCTGCACGAGGTGGTGCGCCGGGCTGGTCGTCATGACCGCCGGTGTGTCGACGCACCGCCGCCCACGCCGCGGTGGCGGGTGGGCGGGAGCTACTCCCCTTCGATGACTCGAGCCTGCACCCCTGTCATGGGATGAGTCCAGGCACGAGTCGAGTTTGGGTTTGCCCAACAATCAGTCACGGGACGGCGTGGTCCCGGACCTACCTCGCACGGCGGCGCAGCCGCCAGACGAGCAGCCCCACCAGGAGGACGACGAGCACCGCGACGGTCGCCCCGCGCCCGACGGCGTGCTCGACGGCCGGGTAGGACGTGCCGGCCGCGTAGCCGAGCAGCACGAACGCCGTGCCCCACACCAGGCCGCCGACCGCGTTGAACGTCACGAACGTCCGGTACCGCATGCGCGACATGCCGGCCAGCGCGGGCATGACGGCGCGGAAGAACGCGACGAACCGGCCGAGGAACACCGCGGGCCCACCCCGACGGGCGAGCAGGGCCTCGGCCCCGGCCAGCCGTTCCCGGTGGCGTCGCAGCGGACGGGCGTCCAGCACGTGCGGGCCGAGCCGGGCACCCACCTCGTAGCCGACGCTGTCGCCGATGATCGCGGCACCGACGACCACGGCGAGGATCACGGGCAGCTCGACGTGGCCCAGGCTGGCGGCGACCCCGCCGAGCACCGCCGCGGTCTCGCCGGGCAGCACGAAGCCGACGAAGATCGCGTCCTCGGCGAAGACGAGCAGCCCGACGAGGCAGGAGACCCACAGCGGGGAGGCGGTGAGCAGCTGGTTGACCAGGGAGCTCATCCCCGTCCCTGGTGGGTGACGACGTGGCGTGCGATGGCAGGAACCTCCGGTGCGGACGAGGGGCGTCCGGCCGTCAGGCACCCGCCGGGCACGCCCAGTCTGACCCAACGACCGACGAGCCCGCTCTGCTCCCAGCTGCCCCGCTCCCACCTGCCCCACCCCGCCCCGTGCGCTTGCGCCATGCGGAACTGGTCAGTTGAGGAGGGCGTCTCGGCGTGTCGATCGCCCAAGTGACCAGTTCTGCGAGCTGGCTGGCAGCCAGCAGGGCAGGAGGCCAGCAGGCAGGGGGCACGGTGCGCACGGTGGGCGGGGATGTGGCTCGCGTGCAGAAGGGCCAGCCGCCCCGGGATGGCCGGGCGTCAGACGGGCAGGGCGGAGGAGGGGACGAAGGCCTCGGGCCCGGCCTCGCCGCCGAGGCTGGCGGCCAGGAGCTCACGGGCCCGCGCCAGGTGCTCGTCGAGCAGGGCGGCCGCCCCCTCGGCGTCGCCGGCCTCGATGAGCTCGAGCAGCCGGGCGTGCTCGGCGACGATGATCTGCGGGGACAGGCGCTGGCGGCCCTGCAGCTGGGCCATGCAGAGCTTCACCTCGAAGGCGAGCGAGTGGTACATCGCCGAGGTCCGGGTGCTGCCGAGCTCGTCGATGAGGCTGGTGTGGAAGCGCATGTCGGGTTCGACGATGGCGTACGAGCCGTCGGCCCACAGCGTGGCGATCTCGGCGTTGGCCGCCCGGGCCGCGTCGGGGACGGTGCGGCGGGCGGCCAGGCGGCGCAGCACCTCCGACTCCAGGTAGGTGCGGGTGCGGTAGATGTCGCGCACCTCGTCGGGCCCGAGCTCGACGACGCGCGCGGTCTTGTGGTTGCGCCGCTCCAGCACCTTCTCGCCGGTGAGGCGTTCGATGGCGGCGCGGGCGCTGGCGCGGGCGATCTCGTAGCGCGCGGCGACATCGGCCTCGGTGAGCGGGGTGCCGGGCGGCAGCGTGCCGGTGACCACCTGGTTGCGCAGGTCCTCGACGACGGCGTCGACCAGGCTCGTCACGACGACTCCCCGTGCCATCGCGGTGCCTCCTCCTGTGCGCGGTCGGTGCCTGCGGCGCGGCGGACCTGCGTCCCGGGCCCGGGCGCGCCGCGTCCCGCAGTGCAGCAGCGTAGGCGATCCACGGGTGTTGTCATGTGGGTCTACTTGTCCGACAATCGTCCGCGTCGACAAGGAGAACCGTGCCCACCACCGCCGTCCCGACCCCGCACCCGCCCGCCCGTCCGGCCGGCGGACCGACGGGTCGCCCGACCCAGGAGGCGCTCGCGGCCGTGCTCGCCGCCGCCGCCGGCGAGCGGACGAAGGTGCGCACCGACGCGATCGAGCGGCACGCGCTGGCGCACGACGCCTCGCACTTCCTGCTGCTGCCGCAGGCCGTGGTGGCCCCCCGGGACGCCGACGAGGTCGGTCGGCTCATGCGCGCGTCAGCGGCCGCCGGGGTGCCGCTCACGCTGCGCTCGGGGGGCACCAGCCTGTCGGGCCAGGCCGGCACCGACGGCGTCCTGCTCGACGTGCGGCGGCACTTCGGTGCGATCGAGGTGCTCGACGACGGCGCCCGGGTCCGCGTCCAGCCCGGCGCCACCGTGCGCCAGGTCAACGCGCGTCTGGCCCCGCACGGCCGCACGCTCGGCCCCGACCCGGCGAGCGAGACGGCCTGCACCATCGGCGGCGTCGTCGCCAACAACTCCTCCGGGATGGCCTGCGGCACCGCGCAGAACACCTACCGGACGCTGGAGTCCCTGGTCGCCGTGCTGCCCTCGGGCACCGTGGTCGACACCGCCGCACCCGACGCCGACCGGCGCCTGGCCGCGCTCGAGCCCGAGCTGCACGCCCGGCTGCTCGCGCTGCGCCGGCGGGTCCGCGACAACCCCGCCTCGGTGGCGACTGTCGAGCGGCTGTTCGCCATGAAGAACACCATGGGCTACTCCGTCAACGCCTTCCTCGACTTCGACACGGTGCCGGAGATCCTGGCCCACCTGCTCGTCGGCAGCGAGGGCACTCTGGCGTTCATCGCCTCGGCGACGTTCGCCACCGTCCCGGTGCGGCCGGCGACCAGCTCGGCGCTCCTCGTGTTCGACGACCTCTACGCCGCCAACCGGGCGCTGCCCGCCCTGGTCGCCACCGGGGCCGCGACCCTCGAGCTCATGGACGCCACGTCGCTGCGGGTCGGGCAGGCGTTCCCCGACGCCCCCGCGGCGGTGCGCGCGCTCACCGTCGACCGGCAGGCGGCCCTGCTGCTGGAGTACCAGGCCGCGACCGCCGAGGAGCTCGCCCAGGTCACGCACGACGCCCGGCCTGCGCTCGACGACCTCGGGCTGGCTGCCCCGGTGCGGCTGAGCACCGACCCGGCCGTCCGCGGCCCGCTGTGGACCCTGCGCAAGGGCCTGTACACGTCGGTCGCCGGCGCCCGGCGCAGCGGCACCACGGCGCTGCTGGAAGACGTCGCGGTGCCCGTCGAACGGCTCGCCGACACCTGCGCCGAGCTCGCCGTGCTGTTCGACCGGTACGGGTACGCCGACTCCGTGATCTTCGGTCACGCGAAGGACGGCAACGTCCACTTCATGCTCACCGACCGGTTCGAGACCGACGACCAGGTGCGTCGGTACACGGGGTTCACCGACGAGATGGTCGACCTGGTCCTCGGGGTCGGCGGCACGCTCAAGGCCGAGCACGGCACCGGTCGGGTGATGGCCCCGTTCGTGGAACGCCAGTACGGCGCCGAGCTGTACGACGTGATGCGGGGCGTGAAGGACGCGTTCGACCCCGTCGGGCGGCTCAACCCGGGGGTGGTCATCACCGACGACCCGCAGGCCCATCTGCGGCACATCAAGCTGGCGCCGACCGTGGAGGCCGAGGTCGACCGGTGCGTCGAGTGCGGCTACTGCGAACCGGTCTGCCCGTCGCGCGACCTCACCCTCACCCCGCGCCAGCGCATCGCGCTGCGTCGTGACGTGGCCGCTGCCCGGGCCGCCGGTGACGACGAGCTCGCCGACCGGCTCGAACGTGACTACCGCTACGCGGGGGTGCACACGTGCG
Organism: Cellulomonas citrea; assembly: GCF_009829685.1. GTDB lineage: Bacteria > Actinomycetota > Actinomycetes > Actinomycetales > Cellulomonadaceae > Cellulomonas > Cellulomonas citrea. The sequence goes on along the minus strand of NZ_VWSD01000097.1, from coordinate 4,009 downwards.
CCGTCGACGGCATGTGCGGCACGGCGTGCCCGGTGCGGATCAACACCGGGCTGCTGGTCAAGAGGCTGCGCGCCGAGCAGGGGCCGGGCCCGGTCGCCGCGGCCTGGACGGCCGCCGCCGGGCACTGGCGGGCGACGACGTCGGTGGCCCGCACCGCGATGGACCTGACCGCCGCGCTGCCGGCCCCGGTGCAGCCCGCGCTCACCGCCGTGAACCGCGTGGCGCGCGCCGTGCTGGGCGAGGACACCGTCCCGCTGTGGTCGTCCGAGCTGCCCGCCGGGGGTGCGCGCCGGCGCCGTCCGGCCCCCGTCGGCGAACCCGACGCGGTGTACCTGCCGGCCTGCGTGGGCACGATGTTCGGCCCGGCCGAGGGCGCCGGGGTGCAGGTGAGCATGGAGGAGCTGTGCGGGGCCGCCGGGATCACGCTGCTCGTGCCGCCCGAGATCGACGGTCTGTGCTGCGGCACGCCGTGGTCGTCCAAGGGGGTGCGTGACGGGTACGAGGCGATGCGTCGGCGCGTGCTGCCGGTGATCGACCGGGCCACCGACGGCGGCCGGCTGCCCGTGGTCTGCGACGCGTCCTCGTGCACCGAGGGGTTCCGGCACCTGCTCGCCGACGACCCGGACCTGCACGTCGAGGTGGTCGACGCGGTCGCGTTCGTCGCCCGGCGGGTGCTGCCGGTGCTGCGCGAGCACCCCCGGCTGGCCTCGCTCGTGCTGCACCCCACGTGCTCCTCGGTGCAGCTGGGCCTCGGGGAGGACCTGCTCGCCGTCGGCCGCGCGGTCGCCGAGGAGGTCACCGTGCCGCAGGACTGGGGCTGCTGCGCCTTCGCCGGCGACCGCGGGATGCTGCACCCCGAGCTCACGGCCTCGGCCACCCGCCGCGAGGCGGCGCAGGTCGCGGCCCTGGGCGCCGACGCCCACGCGAGCTGCAACCGGACCTGCGAGCTCGGCATGACCCGGGCCACCGGCCGGACCTACCGTCATGTGCTGGAGCTGCTCGCCGAGCAGGTCCGCGCCACGCCCCCCACCGCCGACCCGACGAGGCCCGACCACAGCTGAACTCTTCGACCGCACGTCCGTCCGAGCACATCCAGCAAAGGAGCACCGATGAACCCGGCAACCACGGCACTGGTCCTGATCGAGTTCCAGAACGACTTCACCAGCGAGGGAGGAGCACTGCACGGCGCGGTCCAGGAGTCCATGGCCGCGACCGACATGCTCGCCCATGCCCGCACGGCGCTCGAGGCCGCCCGGGCCGCGGGTGTGACGGTCATCCACAGCCCGATCTCGTTCGCCCCCGGCTACCACGAGATCACCGCGCACCCCTACGGGATCCTCAAGGGCGTGGTGGACTCCACCGCGTTCGTGCAGGGCACCTGGGGCGCACAGATCGTGGCCGACGTGGCGCCCGCGGGCGACGACATCGTCATCGAGGGCAAGCGCGGCCTGGACGCGTTCGGCTCGACGAACCTCGACTTCATCCTGCGGTCGAAGGGCATCACGACGGTGGTGCTCGCCGGGTTCCTCACCAACTGCTGCGTCGAGTCGACGATGCGCTCGGCCTACGAGAAGGGCTTCGAGGTCGTCACGCTCACCGACGCGGTCGCAGGCACCTCGGCGGCCGAGCACGAGAACGCCATCGCCTACGACTACCCGATGTTCTCCAAGCCGACGACGGTGGACGCCTTCGTCGCGGCGCTGCAGGGCGTGGCGACCGGCGCCGACACCTCGCGGGGCTACTGACCGGGGGCACCTGACCAGGAGCTGCTGAGCAGGAGCACCCGAGCAGCATGTCTGCGCCCGACCGGCCCGTCCCGGGGCCGGCCGGGCGCAGGCCTCAGGGGACGATGTGCCCGGCGGCCGCGAACAGCTCGTACCACTCGGGCCGCGTGAGCGGCAGCTGCGAGCCCTGGGCGGCGCCGGCGACCCGGGCCGGCGTCGTCGTGCCCAGCACCACCTGCATGGACGCCGGGTGCCGGGTGATCCAGCCGGTCGCGACCGCGATCGGCGGCACGTCGTACTTGGCCGCGAGCCGGTCGATCACCGCGTTGAGCTCGGGGTAGTCCGGCGACCCGAGGAACGGGCCGTTGAAGAACCCGGCCTGCATCGGCGACCACGCCTGGACGGTGATGTCGTGCAGCCGGCAGTAGTCGAGCAGACCGCCGCCGTCGAGCGTGGTCGACTGCCGCTCGTTCTCCATGTTCGCCGCGAGCCCCTGGGCGACGAGGGTCGAGTGCGTGATCGACAGCTGCAGCTGGTTGGCCACGATCGGCTGGCGCACGTACCGGCGCAGCAGCTCGATCTGGCCGGCGGTGTGGTTGGAGACGCCGAACGCTCGCACCTTGCCGGCGGCGTGCAGGTCGTCGAACGCGCGGGCGACCTCCTCGGGCTCGACGAGCGCGTCCGGGCGGTGCAGCAGCAGCACGTCGAGCCGGTCGGTGCCCAGCGCCTGCAGCGACCCCTCGACCGAGGCGGTGATGTGCTCGTAGGAGAAGTCGAACCCGGCGTTGGAGACCCCGTCGGGGCCGCGGACGATGCCGCACTTGGTCTGGATCGTCAGCTCGTCGCGCTGCGACGGCGTGAGGGCCATCGCCTCGGCGAACCGGCGCTCGCAGTGGTGCAGCGCACCGCCGTACACGTCGGCGTGGTCGAGGAAGTTGATCCCCGCCTCACGTGCCGTGTGCACGAGGGTGCGGATCTCCTCGTCGGACTTGTCGTCGATGCGCATGAGGCCGAGCACGACGTTGGGGGCGACGATGTCGGTGCCGGGCAGGGTGAAGGTCTTCACGGGTCCGTCTCCTTCGACTGGGGGTGGGGCTGGCGGTGCTCAGGCGGCCGAGAGGGTGGCGACCTGCTCGGCGGTGAGCACGAGCTCGGCCGCCTGCACGCTGTCCTGGATGCTGGCCGGGCGCGAGGCTCCCGGGATGGGGACGACGACGGGGGCCAGCGCGAGCTCCCAGGCGAGCGCGACCTGCTGCGGGCTCACCCCGAGCTCGGCCGCGACCGCGGCGAAGGGGGCGAACCGGCTGCCCAGCGCGGCGGCGTCGCCGATCCCGCCGAGCGGCGACCACGGCAGGAACGCCAGGCCGAGCCGCGCGCAGTGCTCCAGCTCGACCTGCGAGCTGCGGAACGCGGGGGAGAACTGGTTCTGCACCGACACGAGGTCGTCGCCCAGGATCTGGCGGGCCTCGTCGATCTGGGCCACCGAGGTGTTGGACACCCCGGCCAGCACGATGACGCCCTCGTCGAGCAGGGTGCGCAGCGCACCGACCGAGTCGGCGAACGGCACGCGCGGGTCGGGCCGGTGGAACTGGAACAGCCCGATGGCCTCGACCCCGAGGCGTGCGGCCGACGCCTTGGCCGCGGCGACGACGTGCTCGGGGCGCCCGTCCTGGGTCCAGGTGCCGTCACCGGGGCGCAGGTGCCCGGCCTTGGTGGCGACGAGGACCTCGCTGGTGTCGCCGCCCCAGGTGCGCAGCGCCTGCGCGATGAGCTCCTCGTTGTGCCCGACCTCACCGGCGTCACGGTGGTAGGAGTCGGCGGTGTCGATGAGGGTGACGCCGGCGTCGAGCGCGGCGTGGATGGTGGCGACCGACCGGTCGCGGTCGGGCCGGCCCTCGATGGACATCGGCATCCCGCCGAGACCGATCGCGCTCACGGTGCGGGGGCCGAGCTGACGCTGCTTCATGGAGAGCCTTCCTGGGTGCTGGTGCCTCGACGGTAGGTACGCTGGACACAGAAGTCCAACCACTGTTGGTCATGGAATCCATCACTGGGGTCGATGAATGGATCTGCGTCAGATGGAGTACGTCGTCGCCCTCGCCGACGAGCAGCAGTTCACCCGGGCGGCGGCGATCTGCGGCGTCTCGCAGTCCGGGCTGTCCGCGGCCATCCGGGCCCTCGAGGACGAGCTCGGCACCGCGCTGTTCGCCCGGACCACGCGCCGGGTCGAGGCCACCGACGCCGGGCTCGCGCTGCTGCCGCACGCACGGGCCGTGCTCGCCGAG
>NZ_VWSD01000096.1 GCF_009829685.1 Cellulomonas citrea | reverse complement strand
CACCGCCGCCGTGAGCGGCACGCCGGCTCCGACCACCGCACGCACGACGTCGAGCAGGTGCGCCGTGCCGCCGGCGATCGCGCCGTCGGTGCCGTCGGTGGTGCGCAACCGGGCGACGCCGTCGAGCACCCGCACCTCGAGCGGCCCGAGCCGGTACTCGCCGTCGGCCATCCCCGCGGCAGCCATCGCATCGGTGACCAGGGCCACCCGGTCGGGTCCGAGCAGATCGAACACGGCCTTGACCGTGCCGTCGCCCAGATGCGTCCCGTCGGCCACCAGCTCGACGACGAGCTCACCGCGGGCCGCTGCGTCCAGGCACGCCGGCACCGGACCGGGCTCGCGGTGGTGCCAGGGACGCATGCCGTTGAACAGGTGGGTCGCGCTCAGCCGACGGCTGCCGGCGAGCAGGGCACGCGTCCGCTCGATGGCCGCCGCGACCTGCTCGAACCCGGCATCGGTGTGCCCGATCGACGGCAGCGCCCCGGCGCGCACGAGCGCCGCGAGCACGTCGTCGTCCGGGCCGGTCCCGTCGGCCACCCCGGGGATCTCGGGTGCGACCGTCATGGTGCGCAGGGAACCCCGCGCAGCCTGCGCGACCGCCTCGACCAGCCGCACGTCGCCGGCCCGCATGTCGGCGGCGTTCTGCGCGCCGCGCCGGTCGGGTGACAGGAACGGGCCCTCGAGGTGGATCCCGACGAGGTCACCTGCCTCGACCACGTCGGCGAGCAGCGCCGTACGGGCCAGCAGGACGTCGGTGGAGGCCGTCACCAGGGAGGCCACGAGGCTCGTGGTCCCGTGCGTGAGGTGCTCGGCCGCGGCCGCGCGGACCTCGGCGGCGTCCTGCGCGTCAGGGAAGCTCGCGCCGCCGCCACCGTGGCAGTGCACGTCGACCAGCCCCGGCAGCAGCAGGTCGTCGCTCGGGGGCGGCAGCAGGTCGACCCAGGCGGCGGGCAGCTCATCGGCCGCGCCCACGTGGACGATGCGGGCGCCCTCCCCGACCACGACGGCGTCAGCGGTGGCGGAGCCGCCGCTCACCACCGCTCCCCGCAGAGCCCACTGGTTCACCGCACGAGTCACCGGGCCATCATCCCAGCACCGGCGCATCGGACGGGACGCGCCGCCCGCCGGTGCTCAGAACAGCCGGGCGGTCGGGTCGTCCATGCCGCGCAGCCCGGCGTAGTCGAGCACGAGGCACTCGATGCCGCGGTCCCGGGCGAGCACCCGCGCCTGCGGCTTGATCTCCTGCGCGGCGAACACCCCGCGCACCGGCGTCAGGCGCGGGTCACGGGACAGCAGCTCGAGGTAGCGGGTGAGCTGCTCGACGCCGTCGATGTCGCCACGGCGCTTGATCTCGACCGCGACCGTCCCGCCGGAGGGGTCCCGCGCCAGGATGTCGACCGGGCCGATGGCCGTGGGGTACTCCCGCCGCACGAGCGTGTGCCCGGGCCCGAGCAGGGTGATCTGCGCCGCCAGCAGCTCCTGCAGGTGCGCCTCGACACCGTCCTTCACCAGACCCGGGTCGACGCCGAGCTCGTGCGCAGACTCGTGCAGCACCTCGAACAGCTCGATGACGAGGCGGTCGTCGGACTTGGTGTGCTGCACGGTCCAGACCTGCTGGACGCCGGCAGCGACCTGCTCGTCGTCCGGGTCCGCCACGGCGAGGCGGCAGGGCGGGCTCATCCAGTTGAGCGGCTTGTACGAGCCGCCGTCCGAGTGCAGCAGGACCGAGCCGTCGGCCTTCACGAGGAGCAGACGGGTGGCGCGCGGCAGCTGGGCGGACAACCGCCCGGTGTACCGCGCCGCGCAGTCCGCGACGACGAGCCGCATCAGATGACGAAGCCCCGGTAGGTGGCAGCCGCCTCGAGCCAGCTCGTCAGCCCCGCCGAGGAGGAGCGGTCGACGAGCAGGTAGAGCTCCGGGACCGCCTCGACACCGCGGGTGACCCCGCAGCCGACGACGAGCAGCGGGTGCCCGGTCGCGTCCTGCAGCCGCGACGGGCGCCGCTCGATCACGATGAGGTCCGCCCGACGCCACCGCTGGGCACCGCCCAGGGAGAACCGCGGCCACCAGGACAGGTCCTCCGCCGAGTACTGCGCCAGACCGGCCCGCCAGGGGCCCTCCGGGCTCGCGGCCACCTGGCAGCGGAAGGCGCCCTTGCGCCGACCCAGGACCTGCAGTCGACGCACCCAGACAGCGCCCACCCCCAGGACGACCCCGATCGCGAGCGCCGAGAGCAGCAGGGCCAGCAGGTGCGGGGTCGTCATGGGTCGGCTCCTAGTGGGTCGCCACAGCGGCGGGACGCGCCTCGTCCGCCACGATGGTCACCTGGTCGGAGTCCACCGAGAAGAAGCCGCCCGCGACGGTGAACCGGAGGACCTCCTGGCTGTCGGTCGGCAGCACACGCACCTCACCGGGGCGCAGCACCGACAGCACCGGGACGTGCCCGGCGAGGATGCCCATCTCGCCGTCGCCGGCGGGCGCGACCACGCGCCGCGCCGGCCCCGACCACACCTTGCCGTCGGTGTCGACGATGTCGACCTCAAGCTCTGCCATGGTTCCTCCGCGTCCTGGTACGGCGTCGTCAGACGCCGTACTCCTTCTGGATGCGGGCCCAGTTGCGCTCGAGGTCATCCAGGCCACCGATGTTGAAGAACGCCTGCTCGGCCATGTGGTCGAACTCGCCGTCCGCGATCTTCTTGAACGCCTCGACGGTCTCGGCGATCGTCACCGTCGACCCCTCGACGCCGGTGAACTTGGTCGCCATGTAGGTGTTCTGCGACAGGAACTGCTGGATGCGACGGGCCCGGGCCACGACGGTCTTGTCCTCCTCGGACAGCTCGTCGACACCGAGGATCGCGATGATGTCCTGCAGCTCCTTGTTGCGCTGCAGGATCGACTTCACGCGGGTGGCCACGTCGTAGTGTTCCTGGCCCACGTAGCGCGGGTCGAGGATGCGGCTGGTCGAGCTCAGCGGGTCCACGGCCGGGTACAGACCGCGCGAGGCGATCTCACGGCTCAGCTCGGTGGTGGCGTCCAGGTGGGCGAACGTCGTGGCCGGTGCCGGGTCGGTGTAGTCGTCGGCGGGCACGTAGATCGCCTGCAGCGAGGTGATCGAGTGGCCGCGCGTCGAGGTGATCCGCTCCTGGAGCTGGCCCATCTCGTCGGCCAGGTTCGGCTGGTAGCCCACCGCGGACGGCATGCGGCCGAGCAGCGTGGAGACCTCGGAGCCAGCCTGGGTGAACCGGAAGATGTTGTCGATGAACAGCAGCACGTCCTGCTTCTGCACGTCGCGGAAGTACTCCGCCATCGTGAGGGCCGACAGGGCGACGCGAAGACGCGTGCCCGGCGGCTCGTCCATCTGGCCGAAGACCAGTGCCGTCTTGTCGAAGACGCCGGCCTCCTCCATCTCGACGATGAGGTCGTTGCCCTCACGGGTGCGCTCGCCGACCCCGGCGAACACCGACACACCGCCGTGGTTCTGGGCGACGCGCTGGATCATCTCCTGGATGAGGACCGTCTTGCCGACACCGGCACCGCCGAACAGGCCGATCTTGCCGCCCTGCACGTACGGGGTGAGCAGGTCGATGACCTTGATGCCGGTCTCGAACATGACCGTCTTGGACTCGAGCTGGTCGAACGCCGGCGGGTTGCGGTGGATCGGCCAGCGCTCGGTGATCTCGAGCTTCTCGCCCGGCTCCAGGTTGAGCACCTCGCCGATCACGTTGAACACGTGACCCTTGGTGACGTCGCCGACCGGCACCGAGATCGGCGCACCGGTGTCGGTGACGAGCGCGCCGCGGACCAGGCCGTCGGTCGGCTTGAGCGCGATGGCCCGCACGAGCGAGTCACCGAGGTGCTGGGCGACCTCGAGCGTCATCGTGAGGGAGCCGTCTCCCTCACCCTCGCCCTGGCCGGACAGGTCGACGGTGACCTTGAGGGCGTTGTACATCTCGGGGATCTGGTCCGGCGGGAACTCGATGTCCACGACGGGGCCGATCACCCGGGCGACCCGGCCCACGCCGGGCGCGGACTTCGCCGCGGTCTCCGCGGCGACGGTGGTGGCGGTCATCTGAATCCTCTTCGTTCCTCCGGACGACGGGTCCGGTCCGTGCGGTCGGGGGTCAGGAAGCGGCGAGCGCGTCGGCACCCGACACGATCTCGCTGATCTCCTGCGTGATCTCGCCCTGACGGGCCTGGTTGGCCAGTCGGGTGTACAGCCGGATGAGGTCCTCGGCGTTCTCGGTCGCCGTGTGCATGGCCCGCTGCCGAGCGGCGAGCTCGGAGGCCGCGGCCTGGAGCATGCACGCGAAGATCCGGGACCGGACGTACCGCGGCAGCAGTGCGTCGAGCACCTCGGTCGGGTCGGGCTCGAACTCGTACAGCGGGAGCTGGGCACCGTCCTCGTGCTCGACGACGCCCTCGACGACCTCGAGGGGCAGCATCCGCACGATCTGCGGGCGCTGGGTCACCATGTTGACGAAGTGCGTGTAGACCACGTGCACCTCGCCCACGCCCCCGGCGTCGGCGGGCGCGTCGTACGCCTGCAGCAACCGGTCGGAGATCTCGTCGGCCACCTCGGCCGTGGGCGCGTCCGAGACCCCCGCCCAGCTCCCGGCCAGCGGCCGCGAGCGGAAGGTGTAGTACGCGATCGCACGACGCCCCGAGACGTACAGGTCGACCTGCTTGCCCTCGCCGTTGAGCCGGGCGATGAGACGCTCGGTCTCCCGGATGACGGTGGCCGAGTAGGCCCCCGCCATCCCGCGGTCGGAGGCGATGAGCAGCACGGCCGCCCGGTTCGTGTCCTCGCGCGGGGTGAGGTAGTGGTGCGTCACGTTCGAGTGCGTCGCGACCGCCGACACCGCCCGGGTCAACGCCCGGGAGTACGGGGCCGCCTGGGACATACGGTCGCGCGAGCGGCCGATGCGGGAGGCGGCGATCAGCTCCTGGGCGCGGAACATCTTGCTCAGCGACCGGGTCGACTTGATCCGTTGGCGGTAGACGCGCTGGGAACCTGCCACGTCAGGCCTTCTTCTGCTTGACGATCTGCTCCTGCTCGATCTCGACCTCGGCCTCGTCGTCGCCGCCGACCAGCGGCTTGCCCTCGAAGGTGAGGAAGCCGGCCCGGAAGACGTCGATCGCCGCGGCGAGTGCATCCTCGGTCGCGGACTCGAGCTTGCCGGTCGTGGCGATGGTCGACAGGACCTCGGTGTGCCGGCGCAGGTGGTCGAGCAGCTCGGTCTCGAACCGCCGCACGTCCTGCAGCGGGACGTCGTCGAGCTTGCCCTTGGTGCCGGCCCAGATCGAGGCGACCTGGTCAGCCACCGGGTACGGGCTGTACTGACCCTGCTTGAGCAGCTCCATGAGCCGGGCGCCGCGGGTGAGCTGGGCGCGGCTGGCCGCGTCCAGGTCGGAGGCGAACATCGCGAACGCCTCGAGCGAGCGGTACTGGGCCAGGTCCAGCTTGAGCGTGCCGGAGACCTGCTTCATGGCCTTGACCTGGGCAGCACCACCGACGCGGGACACCGAGATGCCGACGTCGACCGCGGGACGCTGGTCGGCGTTGAACAGGTCGGACTGCAGGAAGATCTGCCCGTCGGTGATGGAGATGACGTTGGTCGGGATGTACGCCGAGACGTCGTTCGCCTTGGTCTCGATGACCGGCAGACCCGTCATCGAGCCAGCACCCAGGTCGTCGCTGAGCTTGGCGCAACGCTCGAGCAGCCGGGAGTGCAGGTAGAAGACGTCGCCCGGGTAGGCCTCGCGGCCCGGCGGCCGGCGCAGCAGGAGGGACACGGCGCGGTACGCCTCGGCCTGCTTGGACAGGTCGTCGAAGACGATGAGGACGTGCTTGCCCTGGTACATCCAGTGCTGGCCGATGGCCGACCCGGTGTAGGGGGCGAGGTACTTGAAGCCCGCGGGGTCCGAGGCGGGAGCGGCGACGATCGTCGTGTACTCCAGCGCGCCGGCCTCCTCGAGCGCGCCACGCACCGAGGCGATGGTCGAGCCCTTCTGGCCGATCGCGACGTAGATGCAGCGGACCTGCTGGTTCGGGTCGCCCGTCTCCCAGTTGGCCTTCTGGTTGATGATCGTGTCGATCGCGATCGCGGTCTTGCCGGTCTGGCGGTCGCCGATGATGAGCTGACGCTGCCCACGCCCGATCGGGATCATCGAGTCGATGGCCTTGAGGCCGGTCTGCAGCGGCTCGTGCACGCTCTTGCGCTGCATCACGCCGGGTGCCTGCAGCTCGAGGGCGCGGCGGCCCTCGGTCTCGATCTCGCCGAGGCCGTCGATCGGCTTGCCGAGCGGGTCCACCGTGCGGCCCAGGTACCCGTCGCCGACCGGCACCGAGAGCACCTCGCCGGTCCGGCGGACCTCCTGGCCCTCCTCGATGCCGGCGAACTCGCCGAGCACCACGACACCGATCTCCCGGACGTCGAGGTTGAGCGCGAGGCCCAACGTGCCGTCCTCGAACTGCAGCAGCTCGTTGGCCATCGCGCCGGGCAGGCCCTCGACCTGTGCGATGCCGTCGCCGGCGAGCGAGACGCGCCCGACCTCCTCGGCGGAGGCCCCGTGCGGTTCATAGCTCTTGACGAAGCTGTCCAGGGCGGCCCGGATCTCCTCCGGGCGGATCGTCAGCTCAGCCATCGTGTCTCTCCTCGTCGCGCCGGTCGCGCGCACCGTTCGTCATCGGTCGTGGGTCGGAAGGTCATCGTGCAAGCTCGCGCCTGGCGGCCACGAGGCGGGCGAGCACCGTCGCGTCGATCACGTCGGCACCGGACTGCGCACGCAGCCCGCCGATGACGTGGGGGTCCACCGACACGTTGAGCTCGACCTCGCGGCCGAGCACCCGTGCCAGCACGTCGGCGAGCCGGGTCGTCTGCTCGGCGCTCAACGGGGCTGCCGTCGTCACGGTCGCCACCTTGCGGTCGCGACGTTCGGCGATCAGGTCGGACAGGTGGCCCAGGGTCGTGACGAACCGCAGGCCGCGCGGGGCTGCTGCGGCACGCCGCGCGAGCGCCGTGGTCGCGGGGTCGGCCTGGCCGCCGAGGATCGCCTCGGCGAGGTCGGCCCGCTTGTCGGGCGCGAACGCGGGGGCGACGAGCGCCTGACGCATGTCGCGCTGACCGGCAAGCGCCCGGGTGAGGCGGAAGATCTCGTCCTCGACACGATCCAGCGCGCCGCGGGACTCCGCCGCGGACAGGATCGCGACACGGGCCAGCAGCTCGACCGCCTCGGCGAGGTCGTCCTCGCTCGACCAGCGACGGCCGACCAGGTCGCAGGCCACCGCGACGACCCGGGCGTCGGCACCGGTGAGCACCTCGGTCGCCAGTGCGGCCTTCGCCTCCGCCGTCGCCGACGGCGAGGTCATCCCCCGCCGCAGCGCCGGCGAGCTGACCAGGGCGTCACTCAGCGCGAACAGCTGCTGAGCCAGCTCCAGACCGCGCCCGCGGGCGCGGGTCACCACGGGCTCCCAGGCACGCAGCACGGCGTCCTGGGAGGCTCGGGAGGCAGCCCTCATCAGTGACCCGTCCCGGAGGTGGGCGCCGAGGCCGACAGCTCGTCGAGGAACCTGTCGACGACCCGCGAGCGGCGGGCCTCGTCCTCGAGCGACTCGCCGACGATCTTCGACGCGAGGTCGGTGGCGAGCGAGCCGACGTCGGACCGCAGCGAGATCGCGGCCTGCTGACGCTCGGCCTCGATCTGGCGCTGGGCGGCGGCCGTGATCCGCGCAGCGTCGTCCGCTGCCCGGACCCGGGACTCGGCGAGGATCTGGCTCGCCTCGCCGCGCGCCTCCTCACGGATGTGCGCGGCCTCCACGCGGGCCTCGGCGAGCTGCTCCTCGTAGTGGGCGAGCCGTGCGTCGGCCTCCGCCTGAGCGGACTCCGCCTTGGCCAGACCGCCCTCGATGAGCTCGGCACGCTCGTCGAGGACCTTCTGCAGCCGCGGCAGCGCGTACTTGCCGAACACCCAGGCGATCACCAGGAAGACGACGCCGCCCCAGATGAGGTCCGGCCAGTTGGGCAGCAGGATGCTCGGCTGCGACTCCTCCGCCGCGACCAGAGCGGCGAGCGCTGCCCCGGTCACGAGAAGATGAAGCCCGTGATCAGGCCGAGCAGGCCGAGCACCTCGACGAAGCCGATACCGATGAACATCGTCGTGCGCAGCTGGCCGGAGACCTCGGGCTGACGGGCCATGCCCTCGATGGTCTTGCCGATGAGGATGCCGAGGCCGATACCGGGGCCGATGACCGCGAGGCCGTAGCCGACGGTCGCGATGTTCCCGGAGACGGCGTCTGCGGCGGCGATGAGTGCCACGGAGTTCACAAGTGCCACGGTGGTCCGTTCCTTTGTGTCTCGCGCCTCGGCCGGTCGGCCGGGGCTCTGTGCTTGTCGGGCCGGGGCCCGCGGACTGGATCAGTGCTCTTCGGACACCGACAGGTCGATGTAGACGGCCGTGAGGATGACGAAGATGTAGGCCTGCAGGGCCGCCACGAAGATCTCGAACAGCGTGAGCGCGAAGCCCGCCCCGAGGGTGATGACGCTGAACGCCTTGAGCGCGGGACCCGCGCTGAGCAGGAAGAACTGGGTGGCGGAGAAGCAGAGCACCAGCATGAGGTGCCCCGCGACCATGTTCGCCATGAGTCGGATGGCCAGCGTTGCCGGGCGCAGGATGAAGACCTGCAGCAGCTCGATCGGCGTGAGCAGCACGTACATGAACCACGGCACGCCCGGCGGGAACAGGCTCGACTTGAGGAACCCGCCCACCCCCTTGGCCTGGATGCCCGCGGCGATGTACGTCACATAGGCGACCACCGCGAAGAGCAGCGGCAGGCCGATCCGGGAGGTGCCGGCGATGTTGAGGAAGATGAACACGCCGGTGATGTTGAAGGCGAGGATCGCGAAGAAGAGCGTCGTGAGCAGCGGCGTGAACTGCCGGGCCCGGTCCTTGCCGAGGACCTCCTCGGCGACGTTCTTGCGGACGAAGTCCATCAACCACTCGACCGCGGCCTGGGCGCGGCCCGGGACGAGGGTGGCCCGACGCGCCACGACCACCATGATCAGGACGAGCGCGGTCGCGGCGACGATCCGGACCAGCATGACCCGGTCGAGCGCGAAGGGCGTGCCTTCGAACAGGATCACCTGGGGGAAGAACTCGGCGATCGACGGCGCGTGGAATCCGCCGGACTCGCCGCCGTCAGCGACCAACAGCGCACTGGCGAGGCTGAACAGAGCGAGCTCCTTGAAGTCGTGAGGCCAGACCGCAGCCCAGGTCGCATCTTCGCGCACACCCGGACCTGACGGACACCTGAACGTGGGCAAGCCTAGCCCATGAGCAGCTGTTCCTCTCGACATCGAGAGATGTCATCTGCCCCTCAGACCGGGACCTTCGTCACACCTCGTCGTCACGGGCAGGTTCGACGTACGGGACCCGGCCCCGCGTGACCGCCCGGTAGTCGAGCAACGCCGAACCGACCACCCCCAGCCCCAGGACGGCCGCGAGCACCGGACGGGAGTAGAAGTCGTAGCCGCGCAGCACCCCGAGCACCACGACCACGAGGAGCACCTTGACCAGCCAGGTGCCCATCACCCAGGCGGCCATCACGGGCGGCGGCGAGGTGACCGTGCGCAGCAGCGCCACCGTCGTGGTCGCGGAGAACACGAGCGCCATCGCCACGCCGATGCCCGCCGCCCACACCCCGGGCATGCCCGCCACCAGCGCACCGACGGCCACACCGACGACGGCCAGCACGACGAGCAGCAGCAGGGTCGAGCGCAGCGCGGTGCGCAGCACCTGGGCCGAGGCGTCGGGCTCCGACGTCTGGTTCATGGCGTCTCCTTCGGGGACGTGGTGCGGCCCCGCAGCGGGCCGAGGGTGAGCAGGGTGGCCACGACGATCCCCAGCGCGAGCGCGATGAGCACGGTCGTCGTCGACCAGAGGACGAGGGCCGCCGCGCTGAACGCGAACACCGCGGTCCAGACGTACATGATCGCCACCGCGCGCCGCTCGGAGTGACCCAGCGCCAGCAGCCGGTGGTGGATGTGCATCCGGTCCGGGTGGAACGGGCTCTGCCCGCGGCCGAGCCGACGCACCACGGCGAGCGTCATGTCGAGCAGCGGCAGCACGAGCACCGCGACCGGCAGCAGGATCGGCAGGAACGCCGGGAACTGCACCCGCTCGGTGACCGACTGCGGGTCGATCTGCCCGGTGACGACCACCGCGGCGGCGGACACCATGAACCCGAGCACGAGCGCCCCGGAGTCACCCATGAAGATCGTGGCCGGCGACAGGTTGTGCGGCAGGAAGCCGAGGCAGGCACCGACCATCACGGCGATGACCAGGGTGGCCAGGTTCGAGTAGTCGGTGCGGTCGGTCTCCACCGTGAGCAGGTAGGTGTAGAGGAAGAACGCCGTGCCGCCGATGGCCATGAGGCCCGCGGCCAGCCCGTCGAGACCGTCGACGAAGTTGACCGCGTTCATCCCGACCACGACGACGAGGATCGTGAGGAACACCCAGATCCGGGTCGAGCCGACCGTGACCCCGCCGATCGGCAGCTGGTAGAGCAGCACGCCCTGCCAGGCCAGGAACCCCGCGGCCAGCACCTGCCCGATGAGCTTGGTGAGCCAGTCCAGGTCCCAGATGTCGTCCGCGACGCCGAGCGCGCAGACCAGACCGCCACCGCCGAGGATGCCGATGAGCGGCCGGGCGTCCGCGAACACCCCGGACAGGAAGTGCAGGTGGCTGACCAGCAGGATCGCCACCGTCATCCCGATGTACATCGCCAGGCCGCCGAGCCGGGGCGTCGGCACCGTGTGCACGTCCCGGGCCCGCACCGCGGTGATCGCCCCCCAGCGCATCGCGAGGTGCCGGGCCACCGGGGTCATGAGGTAGGTGACGGCCGCAGCCACCACCATGACCAGCAGGTACGTCCTCACGCCGGCGGCTCCGGGGCCTCGACGTCCGCCACCTCGCGCAGCGCGGCCAGGTCCAGCACCCCGAAGCGCAGCACCCGCATCGAGGCTCCGGTCGCGTCGACGATCGTCGACGGCGTCAGGCCCGGCGTCGGCCCGGCGTCCAGGTACACCGCGACGGAGTCCCCCAGCTGGGCGGCGGCGTCCGTGGCCACGGTCGCCGCGGGCCGGCCGGTGCGGTTGGCGCTCGACACCGCCAGCGGTCCGGTGCGGCGCAACAGCTCACGGGCCACCGGGTGGTCGGGCACCCGCAGCGCCACCGTGCCCCCGGTCTCGCCCAGGTCCCAGGCCAACGACGGCTGCGCCCGCACGACGAGCGTGAGGCCGCCGGGCCAGAACGCCTCGGCGAGCGCCCGCGCACCGGCCGGCACGTCCCAGGCCAGGCCGTCGAGCGTACGGGTCTCGGCGATGAGCACCGGCGGCGGCATCTGGCGGCCACGTCCCTTGGCGTCCAGCAGCGCCTGCACCGCGGGCGGGGTGAAGGCGTCGGCACCGATCCCGTAGACGGTGTCGGTGGGCAGCACCACCAGCTCTCCCCTGCCGAGCGCGGCGACGGCCTCGTCCAGCGCCGCACCGCGGGTCTGCTCGTGCGTCACGTCCCGGATGCGCTCACCGTCCACAGGGGTTGAGTCTGTCACGCGTCGAACTCCGAACCGGGCGAGCGCCGCGCGCGCAGCAGCCGCGGCCGGCCGGTGAGGTCGGGCTCGGTGCCGATCGACGTGAACGCCCCGCTGGCGGCCGCGGTCGCGCGCACCGCCTGCGCCTGGACCTCGGCGTGCTCCATGAGCAGCAGCCCGCCGGGCGCGAGCAGCCGGGCCAG
>NZ_VWSD01000095.1 GCF_009829685.1 Cellulomonas citrea | reverse complement strand
CCGTCGCCGCGGCCACGTCCGCCCCGCCGACCTCGACGAACAACCAGCCGCCGCCCTCGGGCAGCGGGGGCACGGCCGCAGCCCCCCGCACCCGGCGCACGACGTCGACCAGCCGCGCGTCCATCCCCTCGACGGCGAGCGGGGCGTGCGGCAGCAGCGCCGGCACCGCATCGGCCGCGGCCGCCATGTCCGGGTAGCCGAGCACGACGAGCACCGGCGCCGGCGCCTGCTCGACGAGCCGCAGCGTGGCGCCCAGCACCGTGACGACCGTGCCCTCGGTGCCGACGAGCGCCTTGGCCAGGTCGGTGCCGCGCTCGGGCAGCAGGTGCTCCAGGGAGTAGCCCGAGACCTGCCGCCCGAACCGGCCCAGCTCGGTGCGCAGCACGTCGAGGTTGGCCCGCACGAGCGCGTCGAGCCCGGCGACGGGGCTCAGGTCGCCGGCACCCGCGGTGAACCGCCGTCCGGTGCCGTCGACGACGTCGAGCTCGAGCACGTTGTCCGCGGTGCGCCCGTAGGCCACCGCATGCGGGCCGCAGGCGTTGTTGCCGATCATCCCGCCGAGTGTCGCGCGGGTCCACGTCGACGGGTCCGGCCCGAACCGCAGCCCGTGCGGTGCGGCCTTCGTCTGCAGGGCGGACATCACCACACCCGGCTGCACGCGGGCGGTGCGGGCCTGCGGGTCCAGGTCCTCGATGCGATGCAGGTGCCGGGCGAGGTCGAGCACCACCCCGGTGCCGATCGCGTTGCCCGCCACCGAGGTGCCGCCGCCGCGGGCCGTCACCGGCACCCCGGCCTCACGGGCCACGGCGAGGGCGGCGAGCAGGTCGTCGGTGTCGAGCGGGGCGACCACCACCTGCGGCACGACGCGGTAGTTCGAGGCGTCGGTGGACATCTCGGCCCGGCGGCGGACGTCGTCCTCCACCTGCCCCGCGACGGACGCGCGCAGGGCGTGCACCAGGTCGGCGGTGGAGGCGCCGGACGGCAGGGAGGTGGTGAGTGCCACGACGGCAGTCTGTCATCCGGCGACCGGGACCCCGGGCCGACGACCGGCGGTCGGGACGGGCCGACGAGGACGGGGCCTCAGCCCGCCCGGCCGCTCGACAGCGGGCACCCCGCGCAGGCCGGCGACCGCTCCCCCGCCGGCGGGCACCCGCCACCGCACGCCGAACCGCCCGGCCGCACGACGAGCCCGATCCGCTCGGCGTGCTCGAGCGCGAGCCGCACCATCTCGTCAGGGACGCCGAGGCTCGCGGCGACCCGCTGCGGGCTCAGCCCTCGGTCGGTCTCGCGCAGCACGTCCGCCACGAGGCTCACAGCAGCCTCCCGACCTGGAACACGAGCACCGCGAGCACCCAGGCGAGCACGAGCTGGCTGGCCACCGCCGCCCACGTCCAGCGGGCCCCGAACAGCCGGGCCTGCTCCGAGAGCGTCGCCAGGCACGGGGTGTAGACCAGCACGAACACCATGAACGCGAGCGCCGCGGCACCGGGCGCACCGCCCGAGGTGCGGGTGAACGTGGCCCGCAGCTGGGTGCCGAGGTCACCGGGCAGGCTCGGGTCCTCCGGCTCGGCGACGGCGAAGCTCTGCGCCATCGAGCCGACGACGACCTCCTTGGCGACGAACCCGGTCATGAGGGCGGCCGAGGCGTGCCAGTCGTCGAACCCGGCGGGGGCGAACACGGGGGCGACCCCGTCGGCCACCCAGCCGTAGACGCTGTCCTCGACGGGCACGTCGGCCAGTCGGTGCCCGCCGGTGACGGGCAGCGCCATGAGCACCCACACCACCGAGAGGGTCGCGACGATGATCGTCCCGGCCTTGGTGACGAAGGACCGCACGCGCACCCAGGTGGAGGTCGCGATGGCCCGCAGCCGGGGCCGCTGGTAGGCCGGCAGCGCGAGCACGAACGGCTCACGCGCGAGGTCGCGGAACGCGGTGCGCCGCAGCAGGGTGCCGATGCCGATGACCAGGAGCGCCGAGAGCAGGTACATCCCGAAGACGGCGGTGCCCGCGTTGTCGGGGAAGAACACCGCGGCGAGCATGACGTAGACGGTGAGCCGTGCGGTGCACGAGGTGAGCGGTACGAGCAGCCCGGTGAGCAGCCGCTGCCGGGCGTGCGGCAGCGTGCGCGTGGCGGCCAGCGCCGGCAGGTTGCAGCCGAAGCCGATGACGAGCGGCAGCACGGCCCGTCCGTCCAGGCCGAGCGCACGCATCGCCCGGTCGGCGACGAACGCGGCCCGCGCGAGGTAGCCGGAGTCCTCCAGCAGCGCGACGGCGACGAACATCAGCCCCATGAGCGGTGCGAAGGACAGCACGGTCCCGACCCCGGCGAGCACCCCGTCGACGACGAACCCGCTCACCCAGTCCGGCAGCCCGGACAGCAGGGTGCGGACCAGCCCGCCGAACCAGCCGTTCACCACGGTGTCGACCCAGCTCATGAGGGGGGTGGCCGCGACGGTGACGAGCTCGAAGAGCGACCACATGACCGCGAGCAGCACGGGGACCCCGACCCAGGGGCGCAGCAGCACCGCGTCGACCCGGTCGGAGCGGGTGCGCGCGACCGCACGCACGCCGTCGGCCGGGGTCGGGCCCTGCACCTCGGCGAGCACGTCCTGCACCCAGCCGAAGAGCGCGTCGGCGTCGGCCAGCCGCGCGTCGCCGTCGTCGGCCACGTCCGCCCCGTCGCTCGACGGACCGGGGTGTGCCGCGCCGGCCGCCGTCGTCCGGGCCGGGCCGGCGACGCGGGGGGCGCCGGCCAGGTCGGCGACGGTCTCCTGCACGGTGGCCGCGAGCCGGTCCAGCCCGTCGCCGGTGCGTGGGTTGATCGCGACCACCGGGACCCCGAGCCGGGCGGCCAGCACGTCCGCGTCGATGAGCACCCCGCGGGCGGCGGCCACGTCCTGCATGGTGAGCGCGACGAGGACGGGGACGTCGGCGGTGGCGACCTGGCCGAGCAGGTAGAGCGAGCGCGCGATCGCGGTGGTGTCGAGCAGCACGACGACGACGTCGATCTCGCCAGGGCCGCCACGGCCCGCGACCGCGTCGGCGGTGACCTGCTCGTCAGGCGTGCGGGGCAGCAGGGAGTAGGCACCGGGCAGGTCGACGAGGGTGACGTCGGCCTCGCGCCACCGCCCGGTGGCGAGCTCGACCGTGGTCCCGGGGGCGTTGACCACCTGCTGGCGGGCGCCGGTCGCGGCGTTGAACAGGGTCGACTTGCCGACGTTGGGGCTGCCGACCAGGGCGACGGTGGCCCGCCGGCCGAGCGTGGCGACGGGGGTCTGCACCTGTGCGGGCTCGTGACAGCTCATGCCCGGGCCGCCTGCTCGAGGGCCGGCTCGGCGGCGCCCACCGGCTCGACGGCGATGAGCGTGCAGGTGCGCACGTCGAGCGCGAACCGCTCGGCCCCGACGGCGAGCACCCGGCCCTGCCGTCGCACGTCCTGGGTCACCTGCACGACGGCGCCGGGGCGCAGCCCGAGCTCGCCGAGCCGGCGCCGCATCCCGGGTTCGACGTCGACGTCGACGATCCGGGTGGCTGCCCCGACGGCACAACGACTCAGGTCCATGACCAGCGACGCTATGACTAAGGGTTGCCTACCCTGGCGGACCTTAGTCCTAGCCCCCGGGGTTGCGCGAGAGGGGCGCGTCACACCTGTTTCGTCCCCAAGATGATGTCAGCCAAAGCGGGACGAACCGACTGATCTGCCGCTAACGTGCGTCGCAACACCTGTGACCGCGGTGTGACTCGGGCATGACGCCCGGGACGGTCCTTCCACCCTTGGGATGTGCTGATGAACCGTCGTCTCCTCGCCCCTGCGACAGCCGCGCTCGTCGCGGCGTGCACCGCACTGGTCGGCACCGGCCCCGCATGGGCGGCCGACAGCCCCCCGGGGGTGAACTCCCTCGCCTCGTCCCCGAAGTCCTTCCACGGCACGAAGGTGGCGCCCGAGCTGGCCACGGCCACCGGCACCGTCACCGCCTTCGTCACGCTCACCACGACGCCCGCGGTGGACGTCGCGCAGGGCGGCGGCTCCGCGGCCCAGGTCGAGAAGGCCAAGGCCACCACGGAGGCCGCCGCCGCTGCCGTCGTACCGACCGAGCTCACCGAGTCGAACGCCCGCTCCGCGACCCCCAAGCGGGTCTCCACCACGGTCAACGTGGTGTCGGGGACGCTCGTCACCGGTGACGCCGAGCAGATCCGTGCCCTGGCGGCCAGCTCCAAGGTCTCCGGCATCTACCGCGTCACGCCCAAGAGCATCGACAACAGCGCCACGGTCGCGTTCACCAACGCCCTGGCGACCTGGCAGGACACCGGGGTGCTCGGCACCGGCGTGCGGGTCGGCGTCATCGACACCGGCCTGGACTACACGCACGCCGACTTCGGCGGCCCCGGCACCCCGGCCGCCTACGAGAAGGCCTACGGGACCGACGGCACCGGCCCGATCGACACGAGCCTCACCGACCCGGCCAAGTTCGCCGGCGGCTACGACTTCGCCGGTCCGACGTACAACGCCGACATCCCGACGAGCGTCCCGCAGCCCGACCCGAACCCGATCGACTCGCCGTACACCTCGAGCAACTCCGGCCACGGCAGCCACGTCGCCGGGACGGCGGCCGGCTACGGCGTGCAGGCCGACGGGACCACGTTCCGCGGCGACTACTCCACGCTCACCGACCTCGAGGGCTGGAAGGTCGGCCCCGGCTCGGCACCGGGCGCCATCCTCTACAGCCTCAAGGTGTTCGGCGACGCCGGTGGCACCACCAACCTCACGCTGCCCGCGCTGGACTGGGCGGCCGACCCCGACGGCAACGGTGACCTGTCCGACCACCTCGACGTCCTCAACCTCTCGCTCGGCTCGGACTTCGCCCCGGCCGACGACCCCGAGAACCTCGCGATCGACGGGCTGACCAAGCTCGGCGTCTCCGTCGTCACCTCCGCCGGCAACGGCGGCGACGTGGAGGACATCGCGGGCTCCCCGGGCAACGCCGCGAGCACCATCGCGGTCGCCAACTCGGTCGGCAGCCCGCAGCCCTACGCGGGGGTCCAGGTCACCGCGGCCTCCGACCCGGCCCTCGTCACCACGTGGGCGGCGCAGAACTCGGTGGCGTACACCGCACCGCAGCCCGACGCGACGGCCCCCGTGGCCTACCTCGGCGCACGGTTCGACGGCTGCTCCGGCTTCACCGACGAGCAGAAGGCCGCCGTCGCCGGCAAGATCGCCTGGCTGTGGTGGGACTCCGACGACTCCACGCGTGCGTGCGGTTCGAAGGCACGTTCCGACGCCGCCGCGGCGGCCGGTGCGGTCGGCGCCGTGTTCAGCAACGACACGACGGTGTTCGCCGCCGGCATCACCGGCAGCACCCACATCCCGGTCGCCCAGCTGACCGCCACCAGCACGAAGGCGCTCGAGGCCGAGGCGGCCGCCGGCACCCTCACGGTGCACATCGGCCCGTCGCTCGAGGGCGCGGTGCAGGACGCCTCGACGCCCGACGTCGTCAACCCGAGCTCGTCGCGCGGTGTGCACGGCCTGCTCGGCTGGGCCAAGCCCGACGTCGCGGCACCCGGCACCAACATCGTGTCGGTCGCCTCGTCCACCGGGAACGGCGCGCAGAACCTCACCGGCACCTCGATGGCCTCCCCGCACGTGGCCGGCATCGCCGCCCTCGTCCGGCAGGCCCACCCCGACTGGTCGCCGGCTCAGGTCAAGGCCGCGATCGTCAACACCGCGACGCACGACCTGTACACCGGCCCGAACCGCACCGGCACGGTCTACGGACCGGCCCGGGTCGGCTCCGGCCGGGTGGACGCGCTGGCTGCGGTGCAGGACACGGTCCTGGCGTACAACACCGAGCACCCGGAGCAGACCTCGGTCTCCTTCGGCGTGGTCCCGGTCGCGGACTCCACGGTCACCATCTCCAAGCAGGTGACGGTCACCAACCTGGGGTCCGGCACCCAGACCTACGCGACCTCGTTCAGCACCTCGACGACGGCCGGCGGCGCCACCATCACGGCGAGCCCGGCCTCGATCACGGTGCCGGCCGGCGGCAGCGCCCAGGTGACCCTCACGCTCACGGCCGACCCGGCGACCCTCGCCCGGGACATCGACCCGACGCAGGCCGTCACCCAGTCCGGCGTCGACCGTGAGTACGTCACCCGGCTCACCGGCCGGCTCGTGCTGACCTCCGGCTCGACCGAGCTGCGGGTCCCGGTGCAGGCCGTGCCGAAGCCGGTGAGCGCGCTCACCTCGTCGGCGCTCACCTTCGCCGACCCGGTCGCACCGACCGCCGGCCTGCAGATCACCGGCCGCAGCCTCAACACCGCGAGCGGCTGGTACTCCTTCGCCACCCCGCTCGTGCTGGCAGCGACCAGCCCGGCGCTCGACCCGGCGGACCCGAAGACGACCTCACCGTCGGCCATCGCGTCCTCCGACATCCGCTACGTCGGCTGGGGCTCCACCGCACCGGCCGCCGCAGCCGCCGGCGAGGACCCGAGCACCGGGTCGCTCAACGTCGGCATCGCGGTGAACGGCGAGTGGGCCAGCCTGGGCGCAGCAGCGTCCCCGGTGGTCGACATCGACGTGGACGGCGACGGCACGAACGACTACCAGACCTACGTGAAGAAGGTCTCGGACGCCGATCTCACCATCGCCTGGACCATCTCCCTGAGCACCGGGGACACGGTCGCGGCGAACTTCGTCGACGAGTTCGACGGCACGGTGGACAACGGGGTGTTCGACAACTCCGTCGTGGTCCTGCCGATCCCGCTGGACATCATCCCGAAGGGGGCCAAGCCGACCCTGTCGGTCTCGACCACCTCGTACTACGGGCCCGCCACCGCGGCCGGCGTCGTCGACAAGGTCGCGCCGTTCACGGTCGACCCGTACGACCCGCCGCTGTGGTTCGACTCCAACGTCGGCCGCCAGACCTCCCTGGTCGACGGCGCGTCGACGATCACGGCGCACAAGGGCACCGGCGCCGCCGGGGCCAAGGCCCTGCTGCTCTTCCCGCAGAACGCCACCCCCGAGACCCGCGTGCAGGTGGTCGACGTCACGGTGCCCGCACCGACCGCGACGACGACCACGCTCAAGGTCACCGGTGGCACCAAGGCAGGTCAGCAGCAGACGCTCACGACGACCGTGAAGCCCAAGGTCGACGGCACCGTCGCATTCCTCGACGGGACCACCCAGGTGGCCACCGCCACGGTGACCAACGGGACAGCGAAGGCGACCGTCACCCTCGGAGGCGGCAGCCACAGCCTCACCGCGGTGTTCACCCCGACCTCCGGGCTCTACGCCGGGTCCACCTCGGCTGCGGTCACGGTGAAGATCACCGCGTCCACGACGAGCACGAGCCTGTCGCTCAGCCCGTCGCGGGTGACGGTCGGGTCGCCGGTGACCGCCAAGGTCACGGTGCGCTCGGACACGGCGACGGTGGCCGGGGCCACCGTCGAGGTGGTCGAGGGCAGCACGGTCGTCGCATCCGGGACGCTCACCGGGTCCGGGCTCACCGGGTCGGCCAGCATCGCGCTGCCGACCTCGCTCACGGCCGGGAAGCACACCTTCACGGCACGGCTCGTGGGCACCGCCGACCTGGCGGCGTCGACCTCGGCGAAGGCCAGCGTCACGGTGGCCAAGGCCCGGCCGTCGTTCGACCTGTCGACACCGTCGTGGCAGCTGCCGCGCGGCAGCGCACCGACGTTCACCGCGACGGTGAGCGGTCCGAGCGGGGCCCCCGCCCCGACCGGTTCGGTGGTGGTGCTGGTCAACTTCCAGCCGCTGCACTCGTTCCAGCTCGTCAACGGCACCGGCAGCGTGACCTCGCCGAAGCTGCGGTTCAGCGCGATCGTGCTGGCCGTCTACTCCGGCGACGCCGCCTACGAGCCGAGCGTGACCGGCGGGTTCATCGTGGTCCGCTGACCGCAGCAAGGTTCGACCGGCGCCACCAGCTCGACCGCGCCGTGCAGTGATCGGGGCTGTCGCCCGGACGCACACCCGTCCGGGCGACAGCCCCGTCGCACTGTCAAGATCGGTCCGACGTGCGCCGATGGCGGGGCATGAGACGGTCAGTGGCTGCATCGCCCGATCTGCGGGTGGCCGGTGTCCCGCGCCAGCGTCATCCGCTGGGCCACGAACCCGTCCGACGGCGGCCGGGTCGGCTGCCCTCGTTCTGCCTGCCGGGCCTGTCCGGCTGTGCGGTCGAGCCCGTCGGCCGTGCCGAGGCGCGGTGGATGGCCGCCCAGCGCGAGCTCGTCGCCGACCTGTGCGACGGGTCCGCCGATGCGCAGACCCTGGCCTCCGTGTTCGCCCGGGTGCACGACGCCTGGCACCGCCAGTCGCTCCCGGCACCCCCCGAACCGCTCATCGCGCTGTTCGGGCTCGCGGTCGGCGACCTGCTCACCCGGCGGGTGCCCGGACTGGGCTGGGTGCTCGTCTCGGACGACCACGTGGGCGAGCTGGCTCTCACCCATGCCCGGGCGCAGGTCGCGGTGTTCCCGCTGTCGGCCGTGGCCGAGCGCTGGCGCAGCGGACGTGCCGACTGGTTGCCCGCCTACCTCGAGCAGGTCGTCGCCGCGGTGCGCAGCGAGGTCGACACGACGCTCTGAGCCCGACGGTCAGCCGGCGAGCGCCTGGGTGAGCCGGCGGACCGCGGAGGCCAGCCCCCAGCGTTCGGCGAGTGCGGCGAGCGCGTCCGGGTCCGCGGGGGTGAGCGGCAGGCGTGTGTCGACGCGCGCGACCGGGGCCGTGCGCACCACCCGGACGACGGCGGGCGCCACGTCCAGGTAGTCGCGGGCCGCCACCAGCCGAGCCCGCACCGCCGGGCGCATCCCCGGGTCGTCGAGCGCCGCGAGCACCCCGGCCAACGAGCCGTGGGCCTGGACGAGCGCGGTGGCGGTCTTCTCCCCGACACCGGGCACCCCGGGCAGCCCGTCGCTCGGGTCGCCGCGCAGCACCGCCAGGTCGGCGTAGGCGGCACCGTCGGCGACGCCGTACCGCCGCGCGAGCTCGGCCTGGTCGACGACGAGCAGGTCGCGGATCCCCTTGACGGTGTAGAGCACGCGCACCCGGGCCTCGTCGTCGACGAGCTGGAACAGGTCACGGTCACCGGTGACCACGTCGACCGGCTGCCCGGCCGCGACCGCCCTGGTGGCGAGGGTGGCGATGACGTCGTCCGCCTCGTAGCCCGGTGCGCCCAGCCGGGCGATGCCGACGGCGGCCAGCACCTGCGCGATCACCGGCACCTGCACCGCCAGCTCGGGCGGCACCTGCTCGCCCGCACCGTCCGGCGCGAGCCGGTGCGCCTTGTACGTCGGCACCGCGGCGACCCGGAACGCCGGCCGCCAGTCGTCGTCCCAGCAGGCCACGAGGTGCGTCGGGCGGCGGTCGGCGACGAGCCGGGCGATCATCTCCAGCAGCCCGCGCACCGCGTTGACCGGCTGCCCGTCCGGCGAGCGCACACTCGTCGGCACCCCGTAGAACGCGCGGAAGTACAGCGAGGCGGTGTCCAGGAGCAACGTCACGCCTGGGCGGTCAGGCACGGTGGCCTCCCGACGGTGAGGGCTCGGGCCGCGGGGCGGGCTGGACGTGGGGTGGCGCCATCCCCCGAGTCTGGGGCCCGGCCGGACGAGGCGCCATGTCGTGCCCCGGCGGGCTGGTCGCGGCGCGACGACCCCGGTTCCCGAAACCGGCGTGGGGCGGTGCCGGGCGCGCGAGGATCGCGGGATGGACCTGCCGAGGTACGTCGACGTGCCGCTCCTCGCCCTGCTCGCGGCGCTCGTGCTCGTGGTCGCCGGGGCGGCGGCGGTGCCCGCGCTGCGCCGCAGACAACCCGACCAGGCGCTGGTGAGCGCGTGCCGGGTCCTGTTCGTCGGCGCGCTGCTCGCGGTGCTCGCCGTCGTGCTCCCCGGGCTGGCGACCGGGCCTGCGGTCGGCGGCGTCAGCCTGGTGCCCGGGGCCGGCATCCACGCCGAGCTGACGAACATCAACAGGTCACTGGGACTGGTGAACCTGCTCGGCAACGTGCTGCTGTGGACGCCGGCGGCGTTCCTGGCACCGATCGCGTGGGGCTGGCGGCCGCGACGGGTGCTGCTCGTCGGGTTCGTGCTCGTCGTCGTGCTGGAGACCGCTCAGGGGTTCCTCGGGCGGTCGGCCGATGTCGACGACGTGCTGCTCAACACCGTGGGGATCGCGCTGGGGGCATGGCTCGGCGGGCTGGTCGCCGCCCGGCTCAGGCCAGCCCGAGACCTGCGTCGCTGACCGCCGGCACCTGCCAGCTCCAACCGTCGGCGTCGGTGAGCAGGTAGCTCGGCAGCAGCACCATCGCGCCGTCGCCCAGCGGGGTCGCCACCAGGGTCAGCTCGGCGGACACCAGCACCACCGGGCGCACGCCCCAGCTCAGCGGAGCGCCCGCCGACGGGAGCGGGACCGCCGTGGGCACCGTGCTCTGCGCCGGGTCGGGGACCTCAGGACCCTCGCTCGCAGTCGGGGCGTCGAGGCCCTTGCTCACGCTCGGCGGGACCGGCCCCACACCCAGGGCGGGCGCGTCGAGGCCCTTGCTCACGCCTGGGACTGCCGGGCTCACGGCACGCGTCGTGAGGTCCAGCGGCATCACCAGCCCGGTCCCGGCGAAGCGCGGGTCGGCCAGCCGGGCCACCGCATCGGCCGGGCTCACCAGGGTGTACTCCCCCAGGTCGACGGTGCTGGCGAGCGGCCCCCAGACTTGCTGGATCGTCTGCCCGACGAACGCGACGGACCAGGTGACGCCCGTGGTCGAGCCGCCGAGGACCTGCTCGGCCATCACCGCGCTCAGACCGTCGGAGCCGGTGGCGCTGAACCGCGCGTCGCCGAGCTGCACCCCCGCGGCTGTGAGCAGGTCACGCGCCCGGGAGATGGCGTCCTCGGAGCTCAGCGTCGCCGTCGGGCACGCCTTCCCGGAGTACGGCTCGGAGGGTGCGCTCGACCCCTCGGCGCCCTGAGGGGCCGAGCTCGCGAACTCATCGGGCGCCGATCCGTCGGGCGCCGATCCGACCACTGACCCCTCGGCGGTCGGCGGCGCTGCGGGCAGCACCGTGGCGTCACCACCGGACGGGATGCACCAGGTGGTCGGGTCGGAGTACGTGAACGTCGCCTGACCGTCGCCGCTGACCGAGAGGGAAGGGCCGCTGCCGTCGGTGGGGCCGACGAGCCAGGACCCCCACTGCGCGGTCGGCTCACCGGTGAGTCCGAAGGCCCGCGCGGCCCGGGTGACCGCGGTGGGGTCGAGCGCGGCCGCGGTGTCGAACGCCCACACGTGCGCGCGTCCCGCCTCCTGCGAGAGCCCCGAACCGGTGAAGGTGCGACGGTCCAGCCAGCCGGCCCACAGTGCGCTCATCTTGGCGTCGGCGGGGGCGCCGGTCCCGACCTCGAGCGGCGCACCGTCGGCCATCGGTGTCGAGCCGCCGCCCGACGGACGCGCCGCACGCGCGCCGGCGCCGCCGACCGCACCGAGCCCCAGGCCGAGGACGAGGGCGCCCGCGACCAGCAGGGTCAGCTGGGGGCCGCTGCGTCGTCCGGTGCGTGGCGAGCTGGCCGGCGTCGGCTGCGTCGAGGCGTCGGTCGGCGGGTCCTGGTGCTGCGGGGTCTCGTGCTGCGGGGTCCCGGTCATCGGTCCACCACCTCCAGTGCGGCATCGGTGAGGGCCGGTACGACGTACGTCGCACCGGTGTCGTCGGTCAGCTCGTACGCGGGGACGAGCACCTGGTGCTCCCCCGAGGTCAGGGCGAGGGTGAGGCGCGCCTGCACGAGGCGGACGGTCGTCACGGGCCACGGCACGGCCGCGCCCGGTGAGGCCACCGGGGCGGGCGCACCGAGGGCGGGCGCACCGGGCACGGCGGT
>NZ_VWSD01000094.1 GCF_009829685.1 Cellulomonas citrea | reverse complement strand
CTGGCCGGGACCCGGGAACCGGCCGGGTGGTGGGGCGCCGGCCGCGCGGTCGAGCCCGGTGACGCCATCGAGGCCGTGCGGACCGTGGCGCGGGTGCTCGGTGTGCCGGTCGAGGTGAGCGCCGGTGCACGGGCGCCGTGGCACCCCGGGCGCTGCGCCCAGGTGAGCACCGCGGACGGGGTGGTCGTCGGGTACGCCGGGGAGCTGCACCCGCAGGTCGTGGCAAGCCTCGACCTGCCGGCGCGCACGGTCGCCTTCGAGCTCGACCTGGACGCGCTGCTCGCGGCGTCGGACGGCACCCCGGTGCAGGCCCGGCCCGTGTCGACCTTCCCGGTCGCCAAGGAGGACATCGCGCTCGTCGTCGATGCCCAGGTCCCGGCGCACCGGGTGCTCGAGGTGGTCCGCACGGCCGCCGGTGAGCTCGCCGAGGAGGTGCGCATGTTCGACGTCTACACCGGCAGCCAGGTGCCCGAGGGCACCCGCTCGCTGGCGTTCTCGTTGCGCCTGCGCGCCGCCGACCGCACCCTCACCGCGGCCGACACCGCGGCAGTGCGGGACGCCGTCGTGGCCGCCGCCGCCGAGCAGCTCGGCGGCTCGCTGCGCGCCTGATCCTGGGCCGGGGGCGTGCGGTCGCCGACCGCACGCCCCCGACCAGGTCAGACGTACTGGTGGTAGGCGGGCAGGTCGAGCACGCCGTTGCCGGACAGGCCGATGACGATCGTCTCGTCGCTGGTCGCCGCGCGCGCGTGGGCCAGCGCCGCCGCGACCGCGTGGGTCGACTCCGGGGCCGGGATGACACCCTCGGCGCGGGCGAACTCGATCCCGGCGGCGAAGGCGTCCTGCTGCTCCACGGCGACCGCGTCGAGCAGACCGAGCTCCTTGGCGTGCGAGACCATCGGTGCCATGCCGTGGTAGCGCAGGCCGCCGGCGTGGATCGGCGGCGGCACGAAGTCCTTGCCGAGGGTGTGCATCTTGAGCAGCGGGGTCAGGCCGGCGACGTCACCGAAGTCGTACCGGTACTCGCCCTGGGTGAGCGAGGGACAGGCCGCCGGCTCGCATGCGACGACGCGGGTCGTCGTCCCCTCGCGCAGGTTGCGCCCGAGGAACGGGAACGACAGCCCGGCCAGGTTCGAGCCGCCACCGGCGCAGCCGAACACGATGTCGGCGACCTCACCGATCTCGTCGAGCTGGGCGAGGGCCTCCTGGCCGATCACCGACTGGTGCAGCATCACGTGGTTGAGCACCGAGCCCAGCGCGTAGTGCGCCTTCGGGTCGCCCACGGCGACCTCGACCGCCTCGCTGATCGCCATCCCGAGCGACCCGGTGGTGTCCGGGTCGGCCGCGAGCATCGCCCGGCCGGCCTCGGTGAGGTCCGACGGGGACGGGTGGCACACGCCGCCGTAGGTCTCCATCTGCATCCGCCGGTACGGCTTGGAGTCGTAGGACGCGCGCACCTGCCACACCTCGCACTGCAGACCGATGAGCGCGCACGCCATCGACAGCGACGCACCCCACTGGCCGGCCCCGGTCTCGGTGGTGAGCTTGGTGATGCCCTCGACGGCGTTGTAGTACGCCTGCGCGATCGCCGTGTTCGGCTTGTGCGAGCCGGCCGGGCTCAGCCCCTCGTACTTGTAGAAGATCTTCGCCGGCGTCCCCAGCGCCCGCTCCAGGCGGGCGGCCCGGATCAGCGGGGACGGCCGCCACAGCGCGTAGATCTCCCGGACGGTGGCCGGGATCTCGATCCAGCGCTCGGTGCTGACCTCCTGGGCGATGAGCGCCATGGGGAACAGCGGGGCCAGGTCGGCCGGGACGAGCGGCTCGCGGGTGCCGGGGTGCAGCGCCGGCGGGCAGGGCTCGGGCAGGTCGGCGGCCAGGTTGTACCAGTGCGTCGGCACGGTGGACGGCACCACGGTGCCGAGCGGTTCGATGCGCGGGGTGGGGGCGGCGGACGTCGTCATCGTGAACCTCCAGGTCGGGGCGGTCAGCGCTACGAACCCTAGGGGTGGGCGCCGCGCCCGCAGGGCGGTCGGTCGCCAGGTGGACCGCCGCCGCGCCGGCCTGCGCTCAGGGCAGCAGCAGCACCTTGCCGGTGGTGGCCCGGCCCTCGAGGGCGCGGTGCGCCTGCTCGGCCTCGTCGAGGCGGTAGCGCGCGCCGATCCGCACGTGCAGCCGGCCGGCGCCGACGGCGGCGAACAGCTCGTCGGTGCGGGTCACCAGCTCCTCGCGGGTCGCCGTATAGGCCCCCAACGAGGGGCGGGTGAGGTAGACCGACCCGGCCGAGTTGAGCCGCTGGGGGTCGACCGGGGGCACCGGCCCGGACGAGGCCCCGAAGAGCACGAGGACCCCGCGCGGGCGCAGGCTCGCCAACGATGCGTCGAAGGTGTCCTTGCCCACCGAGTCGTAGACGGCGCGCACCCCGCGCCCACCGGTGAGCTCGCGGACCCGAGCGGGCAGCTGCGTGCCCAGGTCGGTGAGCTCGCGGTAGCGGATCACCTGCTCGGCACCGGCCTGGCGGGCCAGCTCCTCCTTGGTGGGTGAGCCGACGGTGGCGATGACGTGGGCCCCACGGGCGCTCGCGAGCTGGGTGAGCAGCAGCCCCACCCCGCCGGCGGCGGCGTGCACGAGCACGTCGTCCCCGGGCGCCAGCTCGACGGTGGAGGTGGCCAGGTAGTGCGCGGTGAGGCCCTGCAGCATGAGGGCGGCGGCGGTCTCGTCGTCGACGCCGTCGGGCACCGGCACGGCCTCCTGCGCGCGGACGAGCACCGTCGTGGCGTAGCTGCCGGGTGCCGAGGCCCACGCCACGCGGTCGCCGACGGCGACGCCGGTGACCCCCTCGCCGAGCGCCAGCACCCGGCCGGCCCCCTCGGAGCCGACGACGTGCGGGTAGGGCATCGGGTAGAGCCCGCTGCGCCGGTAGGTGTCGATGAAGTTGACCCCGGCGGCGGCGACCTGGACGGCGAGCTCGCCTGGCCCCGGCGTGGGGTCCGCCAGCTCGACGGGGGAGAGGACCTCGGGTCCGCCGGGGGCGGTGGCGACGATGGCGTGCATACCGGCTCGAACCGCCTCGCCCGGCTCGGCATTCCGGCGACACCCCGGAATGTCGTCCGTATGGTTTCCCGTCGGCATGTATGATCATACGTATGACGTTCACGGTGGCGGTCGCCGGTGCCAGCGGCTACGCGGGCGGCGAGATGCTGCGGCTGCTCGCCGGGCACCCGCAGGCGCGCATCGGGACGCTCACGGCCCACGCCAACGCCGGCACCGCCCTCGGGCTGCACCACCCGCACCTGCGCTCGCTGGCAGACCGGGTGCTGGAGCCCACCTCGGCCGCCGCCCTCGCCGGGCACGACGTCGTGGTCCTCGCGCTGCCGCACGGGGCCAGCGGCGCCATCGCGGCCGAGCTGGCCGGGACCTCCACCCTCCTCGTGGACCTGGGCGCCGACCACCGGCTCGTCGACCCCGCGGACTGGCAGCGCTACTACGGCACACCGCACGCCGGGACCTGGACCTACGGCCTTCCCGAGCTGGTGCGGGCCGACCTGGGCGGCACGCAGCGCACCGTGCTCGCGCACACCGACCGGATCGCCGTGCCGGGCTGCAACGTCACCGCGGTGACGCTCGGCCTGCAGCCGGGGGTGGCCGCCGGGCTGCTCGACACGAGTGACCTGGTGGCCGTGCTCGCGGTCGGCTACTCGGGCGCCGGCAAGGCGTCCAAACCGCACCTCATGGCCGCCGAGGGGCTAGGCAGCGCCGCACCGTACGCCGTCGGCGGCACGCACCGGCACATCCCCGAGATCGCGCAGAACCTGCGGGCGGCCGGTGCCGCCCGGGTGGGCATCTCCTTCACCCCGGTGCTCGTGCCCATGTCGCGGGGCATCCTCGCGACGGTCACGGCTCGGCCCGCACCCGGCGTCGAGCTGGACACCGAGCAGCTGCGCGCCGCCTGGTCCGCCGCGTACGCCGACGAGCCCTTCGTCGAGCTGCTGCCCGCCGGGCAGTGGCCCACCACCGCGATGGTCGCAGGGGCGAATACCGCCCTCGTCCAGGTGGCCTGGGACGCCGATGCCGGACGGGCCGTCGTCGTCGTCGCGATCGACAACCTCGTCAAGGGCACCGCCGGTGGCGCCCTGCAGTCCCTCAACCTGGCCCTCGGCCTGCCGGAGACCACCGGCCTCACCACGGAAGGGCTCGCCCCGTGAGCGTCACCGTCCCCGCCGGATTCCGCGCCGCAGGCGTCACCGCCGGTCTCAAGCCGTCCGGCCGCCCCGACCTCGCGCTCGTCGTCAACGACGGGCCGTTGCAGGTCGCCGCCGGCGTCTTCACCACCAACCGGGTGCAGGCCGCGCCGGTGCAGTACTCGCGCGAGGCGGTGGCAGACGGCACCGCCCGCGCCGTCGTGCTCAACTCCGGCGGTGCGAACGCCTGCACCGGACCGGAAGGGCTGGCCGACACCCGCCGGACGGCGAGCCACGTCGCGGCCGCGCTGGGCGCCCAGGAGCAGGACGTGCTCGTCTGCTCGACCGGGATGATCGGGGTGCGGCTGCCGATGGACCTGCTGCTGGCCGGAGCCGACCAGGCGGTCGCCGCCCTGGACGGCGACGGGGGCGCGGCCGCCGCCACCGCGATCATGACCACCGACACCGTGGCCAAGGAGGCGCACGTCGTCGGCGACGGCTGGCAGGTCGGCGGGATGGCCAAGGGCGCCGGGATGCTCGCCCCGGGGCTGGCCACCATGCTCGTCGTGCTCACCACCGACGCCGTCATCGACGCCGCGCAG
The DNA here is from genome assembly GCF_009829685.1 of Cellulomonas citrea. Taxonomy (GTDB): domain Bacteria; phylum Actinomycetota; class Actinomycetes; order Actinomycetales; family Cellulomonadaceae; genus Cellulomonas; species Cellulomonas citrea. The sequence goes on along the minus strand of NZ_VWSD01000094.1, from coordinate 7,104 downwards.
GCACAGGCCGCGTTGCGCCGGGCGACCGCGGTCACCTTCGACCGGGTCGACTCGGACGCCTGCATGTCCACCAACGACACCGTGCTGCTGCTCGCCTCCGGGGCGAGCGGCGTGACGCCGGACCTCGCCGAGCTCGACGCGGCCGTGCATGACGTGTGCGCGCAGCTGGCCCGCGCGCTGGTCGCCGATGCCGAGGGCGCCACGCACGACATCGCCGTGCAGGTGCTCAACGCCTCCGACGAGGCCGCCGCCGTCGCGGTGGCCCGCGCCGTGAGCCGCTCCAACCTGTTCAAGGCCGCCGTCTTCGGCAACGACCCGAACTGGGGACGCGTGCTCTCGGCCGTCGGCACCGTGCCGCCCGACGTCGCGCCCTACGACGCCGACCTGCTCGACGTGTCCATCAACGGGGTCCAGGTGTGCCGGGCCGGTGGCGTCGGGGACAGCCGCGACCTCGTCGACCTGGCGGCCGCCCGCGAGGTGCGGGTCGACGTCGACCTGCACGCCGGGACGGCCCGCGCGACCGTCTGGACCAACGACCTCACCCACGACTACGTCCACGAGAACAGCGCGTACTCCACATGAGCGGCACCGGCTTCCACTTCGACACCCGTACCGACCTGCGGCCCGACCAGAAGGCCGAGGTGCTCGTCGAGGCCCTGCCCTGGTTGCAGAAGTTCGCCGGGGCGCTCGTCGTGGTCAAGTACGGCGGCAACGCCATGGTCGACGAGGACCTCAAGCGCGCCTTCGCCCAGGACATGGTGTTCCTGCGCCAGGTCGGGCTGCGTCCGGTCGTCGTGCACGGCGGCGGCCCGCAGATCAACGCGATGCTCGACCGGCTCGGCATCGCCAGCGAGTTCCGCGGCGGTCTGCGCGTCACGACGCCCGAGGCGATGGACGTCGTGCGGATGGTGCTCACCGGCCAGGTGTCGCGTGAGCTCGTCGGCCTGCTCAACGCCCACGGTCCGTACGCCGTGGGCCTGTCCGGGGAGGACGGCGGGCTGTTCGGCGCCCGGCGGCGCACCGCCGACATCGACGGCAAGCCGGTCGACATCGGCCTGGTCGGCGAGGTGGTCCAGGTGAACCCCGGCGCGGTGCTCGACCTGCTCGACGCCGGCCGGATCCCCGTGGTGTCCACCGTCGCCCCCGACCTGGCCGACCCGACCCAGGTGCTCAACGTGAACGCCGACACGGCGGCGGCGGCCCTGGCCGTAGCCCTGGGGGCGCGCAAGCTCGTCGTCCTCACCGATGTCGAGGGGCTCTACGCCCGGTGGCCGGACCGGGACTCCCTCGTCCGGCGGCTGCGGGCGTCCGAGCTGGCAGCGATCCTGCCGGGCCTGGACTCCGGGATGCGCCCGAAGATGGAGGCCTGCCTGCGGGCCGTGCGCGGCGGTGTCGGCCGTGCGCACGTCATCGACGGCCGGGCCGCGCACTCGATCCTCGTCGAGGTCTTCACGTCCGAGGGCATCGGCACGATGGTCTTCCCCGATGTCGAGCCCGCCGACGTCCCGGCCACGTCCCCCGTCCCGATCGTCGAGGAGGAGTCCCGGTGACCGGCGACCTCGCACCCGCCACCCCCGCCACCGTCACGTCGGCGGCCGGCGGGACCGTCGCGTCCTGGACCGAGCGGTACACGCACGCCCTCATGGACACCTTCGGCCCCCCGCAGCGCGTGCTCGTGCGCGGGGACGGCGTCTGGGTGTGGGACGCCGACGGCCGGCGCTACCTCGACATGCTCGGCGGCATCGCGGTCAACGCGCTCGGGCACGCCCACCCCACGCTCACGGCCGCGATCAGCGCCCAGCTGGGGACGCTGGGCCACGTGTCGAACTTCTTCGCCAGCCCGACCCAGATCGCGGCGGCCGAGAAGCTGCTCGAGGTGGCGCAGGCGCCGGCCGGCTCCCGGGTGTTCTTCACGAACTCGGGCACCGAGGCGCTCGAGGGCGCGCTCAAGATCACCCGTCGGCACTCGGCGGGGGCCCGGCCGCGGCTGCTGGCGCTCGAGCACGCCTTCCACGGCCGGTCGCTCGGTGCGCTCGCGCTCACCGCGAAGGCCGCCTACCGGGAGCCGTTCGAGCCGCTGGCCTCCGACGTGGAGTTCCTGCCGTTCGGTGACACCGACGCGCTGCGCGCCGCGTTCGAGACCGACGGGGACAAGGTCGCGGCCCTCGTGCTCGAACCGATCCAGGGCGAGGCCGGGGTGCACCCGCTGCCGGCCGGCTACCTGGCGCTGGCCCGTGAGCTCACCACCCGGTACGGCGCCCTGCTCGTGCTCGACGAGGTGCAGACCGGGATGGGTCGCACCGGCCGCTGGTTCGCCCACCAGCACGAGCACCTCGGCGGCGGCATCGTGCCCGATGTCGTCACCGTGGCCAAGGGACTGGGCGGCGGCTTCCCGGTGGGGGCCGTCATCGCCTTCGGCCCGCAGGTCGCGGGTCTGCTCGGCCGCGGTCAGCACGGCACGACGTTCGGCGGGAACCCGGTCGCGGGGGCGGCAGTCCTCGCCACCATCGGTGTGATCGAGCGGGACGGCCTGCTCGCGCACGTGAGCGAGCTGGGGGCGCGGCTGCGGGCACGCATCGCCGGTCTGGGGCACCCGCTCGTGCGTGAGGTGCGCGGTGAGGGGCTGCTCATCGGCGTCGAGCTGGCCGCACCGGTCGCGCCCGCGGTGGCCGCGCGCGCGCTGGAGGCCGGGATCATCGTCAACGCCTGCACCGCCAGCACGCTCCGGCTGGCACCGCCGTACGTCCTCACCGACGCCGACGCCGAGCTCGTCGTCGACCTGCTGGCGCACCTGCCGGCCGACCCCAAGGAGCTGTGATGGTCCGGCACTTCCTGCGTGACGACGACCTGTCGGTGGCCGAGCAGCGCACGGTCCTCGAGCTGACCGCGACGTTGCGCGCCGACCGGCTGGCCCGTCGGCCGCTGGCGGGGCCGCGCGCGGTCGCGGTCATCTTCGACAAGCCGACGCTGCGCACCCAGGTCTCGTTCGTCACCGGCATCGCCGAGCTCGGCGGCTTCCCGCTCACGGTGGACGGCAACCTGGCGCAGATCGGCGTGCGCGAGTCGATCTCGGACGTCGCGCACGTGCTGGGGCCGCAGGTCGCCGCGATCGTGTGGCGCACCGGCGCCCAGACCCGCATCGAGCAGATGGCGGCCGCGGTCGACGTGCCGGTGGTCAACGCGCTCACCGACGAGTTCCACCCGTGCCAGGTGCTCGCCGACCTGGCCACCGTCGCCCAGCACCGGGGCGGTGTCGACGCGCTGCCGGGGCTCACGTTCGCCTACGTGGGCGACGGCGCGAACAACATGGCGCACTCCTACCTGCTCGGCGGGGCGACCGCCGGGATGCACGTGCGGATCGGCTGCCCGGCCGGGTACGTGCCGGACGCCCAGGTGCTGGCGGACGCGGCGACGATCGCGGCGACCACCGGCGGCTCGGTCTCGGTGCTGCACGAACGTGACGCGACGCTGGCCGGGGCCGATGTCGTGGCCACCGACACCTGGGTCTCGATGGGCCGTGAGGAGGAGGCGGCGGCGCGGGAGACCCCGTTCGTGCCGTTCCGGCTCGACGAGGAAGGCCTGGCCCTGGCCGCGCCCGACGCGCTCGTGCTGCACTGCCTGCCGGCCTACCGCGGCAAGGAGATCACCGCCGGGGTGCTCGACGGTCCGCAGTCGGTGGTCTGGGACGAGGCGGAGAACCGGCTGCACGCGCAGAAGGCCCTGCTCACGTTCCTGCTGGAGGGTGCATGAGCCAGACCTCGGCACCGACGACGAAGGCCGCCCGGCACGCGCGCATCACGGCGCTGCTGGCCCGCGGCACGGTGCACTCGCAGGCCCAGCTGGCCGATCTGCTGGCTGCCGACGGGGTGCTCGTCACGCAGGCCACGCTCTCGCGTGACCTCGTCGAGCTGCGGGCGGTCAAGGCCCGCACCGCGACCGGCACCCTGGCCTACACGGTGCCGGGGGAGGGTGAGCGTCCCGACCCGCAGGCCGGCGACCCCGGGCTGGCCACCGCACGGCTGGCCCGGCTGTGCGGGGAGCTGCTCATCACCGCCGAGTCGGCCGGCCCGCTCGTCGTGCTGCGCACGCCGCCGGGGGCCGCGCAGTTCCTCGCCTCGGCGATCGACCGGTCGGTCGTCCCCGGGGTGCTCGGCACCATCGCCGGTGACGACACCGTGCTGGTGATCGCCCGTGAGCCGGAGGACGCCGTGTCCGGCCCGGGTGCCGCACTGGCCGCCCACTTCCTCGCCCTGGCGAGCGACACCTGGACCGAGCCGTGAGCGCGCTCGTCCACCTCGACCCGTCCTCCTCCCGATCAGCAGCACCCGCACAGCAAAGGAAGTCACCGTCATGACCGATCGCGTCGTCCTCGCCTACTCCGGTGGCCTGGACACATCCGTGGGCATCGGCTGGATCGCTGAGGCGACCGGCGCCGAGGTCATCGCCGTGGCCGTCGACGTCGGCCAGGGCGGGGAGGACCTCGAGGTCATCCGGCAGCGTGCCCTGGCCTGCGGCGCCGTCGAGGCCTACGTCGCCGATGCGCGTGACGAGTTCGCCACCGAGTACTGCATGCCGGCCCTGGCCGCGAACGGTCTGTACATGGACCGCTACCCGCTGGTCTCGGCGCTGTCCCGCCCGGTGATCGTCAAGCACCTGGTGCGTGCCGCCAAGCAGTTCGGCGCCGACACCGTGGCGCACGGCTGCACCGGCAAGGGCAACGACCAGGTGCGGTTCGAGGTGGGCATCACGTCCCTCGGCCCGGACCTGAAGTGCCTGGCCCCGATCCGCGACCTGGCCCTCACCCGGGACAAGGCGATCGACTTCGCGACGAAGAACCACCTGCCGATCGCGGCGACGAAGGCGAACCCGTTCTCGATCGACCAGAACGTGTGGGGCCGTGCGGTGGAGACCGGGTTCCTCGAGGACATCTGGAACTCCCCGACCAAGGACGTCTACACCTACACCGACGACCCGACGTTCCCGCCGGTGGCCGATGAGCTGGTGCTCACGTTCGAGCGCGGCGTCCCGGTGGCGATCGACGGTGTGCCGGTCACCCCGCTGCAGGCGATCCAGGAGATGAACCGTCGGGCCGGCGCCCAGGGCGTCGGCCGGATCGACATCGTCGAGGACCGCCTGGTCGGCATCAAGAGCCGCGAGGTCTACGAGGCGCCGGGTGCGATGGCCCTCATCACGGCGCACCAGGAGCTGGAGAACGTCACGGTCGAGCGTGAGCAGGCCCGCTACAAGCGCCTGGTCGAGCAGCGCTGGACCGAGCTGGTCTACGACGGCCAGTGGTTCTCCCCGCTCAAGGCCTCGCTCGACGCCTTCATCGCCGACACCCAGAAGTACGTGTCGGGCGAGGTGCGCCTGGTGCTGCACGGCGGCCGCGTCACGGTGACGGGCCGGCGCAGCGACGCGTCGCTGTACGACTTCAACCTCGCGACCTACGACACGGGCGACTCGTTCGACCAGGGCGCGGCGCGTGGGTTCATCGAGATCTACGGCCTGTCGTCCAAGCTGGCCGCGGCGCGCGACGTGCGCTTCGGCAACGGCGTGGACCTCGGCACGGCCGGCGGGATCGTCGGTGTCTGAGCAGCACTCCGCGGCGCTGTGGGGGGGCCGGTTCGCCGCCGGCCCCGCCCCGGCGCTGGTGGCGCTGTCCCGGTCGACCCAGTTCGACTGGCAGCTCGCCGACGACGACCTCACCGGGTCGGTCGCGCACGCCCATGTGCTGCACGCGGCGGGGCTGCTGTCAGATGCGGAGACGACGGCCATGGTCGAGGCGCTCGAGCGGCTGCGGGCCGACGTCGCCTCGGGCGCCTTCGGCCCGACCCCGGACGACGAGGACGTGCACACCGCGCTCGAGCGGGGGCTCATCGAGCGCGCGGGTGCGGAGCTGGGCGGCAAGCTGCGTGCGGGCCGCTCGCGCAACGACCAGATCGCCACGCTCGTGCGGATGTACCTGCGCCGCAACGCCCGGCAGCTGTCCGGTCACGTGCTCGACGTGGTCGACGCGCTGCTGGCTCAGGCGAAGGCCGCCGGTGATGCGCCGATGCCGGGGCGCACCCATCTGCAGCACGCCCAGCCGGTGCTGCTGGCCCACCACCTGCTGGCCCACGTGTGGCCACTGCTGCGGGACGTGGAGCGCTGGCGCGACTGGGATGTGCGGGCGGCGCGCTCGCCGTACGGCTCGGGTGCGCTGGCCGGGTCCTCGCTCGGCCTGGACCCGGCGGCGGTGGCAGCCGAGCTGGGCTTCGACGGTCCGGTGGACAACTCGATCGACGGCACCGCCTCGCGGGACGTGGTCGCGGAGTTCGCGTTCGTCGCGGCGATGGTCGGGGTGGACCTGTCCCGGCTGGCCGAGGAGGTCGTGCTCTGGTCGACGAAGGAGTTCGGCTTCGTCCGGCTGCACGACGCCTACTCGACCGGGTCGAGCATCATGCCGCAGAAGAAGAACCCCGATGTGGCCGAGCTCGCGCGCGGCAAGGCGGGGCGGCTCATCGGTGACCTCACCGGCCTGCTCACGACCCTCAAGGGCCTGCCGCTGGCGTACAACCGCGACCTGCAGGAGGACAAGGAGCCGGTCTTCGACCAGGTCGAGCAGCTGCGTGTGCTGCTGCCGGCGTTCGCCGGGATGGTCGGCACGCTCACGTTCCACACCGACCGGATGGCCGAGCTGGCCCCGCAGGGCTTCTCGCTGGCCACCGACATCGCCGACTGGCTGGTGCGTCGGGGTGTGCCGTTCCGGGTGGCCCACGAGGTCGCCGGTGCGTGCGTGCAGGCCTGCGAGCAGCACAGCCCGCCGATCGAGCTGTGGGAGCTGTCCGATGCGGAGCTGGCCCAGATCAGCGAGCACCTGACCCCGCAGGTCCGCGACGTGCTGTCGGTCTCCGGCTCGTTGGCCTCGCGCTCGGCGGTCGGGGGCACGGCTCCCGTCAGGGTGGCCGAGCAGTGGACGAAGGCCCGCGAGCAGGCCGACCGGCTGCGCGCCCTGGTCGGCTGAGTGCCGGCGAACGAGGCACGGGCGGCGGGGTCGCCGATCGACGACACCGCCGCCGGGCCTGGTGCACGGTCCGACGGGTCCGCGACCGGGCCGGTGCCGGC
>NZ_VWSD01000093.1 GCF_009829685.1 Cellulomonas citrea | reverse complement strand
CCGTTCAGGCGCCGCCGCGCCACGCCCCGCAGCCGCTGGTCGAGGACCCGAGCTCGGCCGCGCTGCGCACCGCGCTCGGTCAGGTGCGCAGCGAGGTGGCCAAGGCGGTCGTCGGGCAGGACGCGGCCGTGACCGGCCTGGTCATCGCCCTGCTGTGCCGGGGCCATGTGCTGCTCGAGGGCGTGCCGGGGGTCGCCAAGACCCTGCTGGTCCGGTCGCTGTCAGCCGCCCTGGCCCTCGACACCAAGCGGGTGCAGTTCACCCCCGACCTCATGCCCGGGGACGTCACCGGCTCGCTCGTGTACGACGCGCGCACCGCCCAGTTCTCGTTCCGGGAGGGACCGGTCTTCACCAACCTCCTGCTGGCCGACGAGATCAACCGCACGCCCCCCAAGACGCAGGCCTCGCTGCTGGAGGCCATGGAGGAGCGCCAGGTGTCCGTCGACGGGCTGGCGCGTCCGCTCCCGGACCCGTTCATCGTCATCGCGACCCAGAACCCGGTCGAGTACGAGGGCACCTACCCGTTGCCCGAGGCCCAGCTCGACCGGTTCCTGCTCAAGCTACTGCTGCCGCTGCCCGCGCAGGACGAGGAGGTCGAGGTGCTCGCACGACACGCCGCCGGCTTCGACCCGCGTGACCTGGCCGCGGCCGGGCTGCGGCCGGCCGCCGACGCCGGTGTGCTGGCCCAGGCGCGCGCGCAGGTGGCCCGTGTCCAGGTGTCCAGGGACGTGCTCGGCTACATCACCGCGGTGGCCCGCGCGACGCGCCAGTCGCCGTCGCTGTCCCTCGGGGTCTCCCCGCGCGGCGCCACGGCGCTGCTCGCGACCTCACGCGCCTGGGCCTGGTTGCAGGGCCGCACCTACGTCACCCCGGACGACGTCAAGGCGCTCGCGCACCCCACGTTGCGACACCGGGTCGCGTTGCGCGCCGAGGCCGAGCTCGAGGGCGTGACCGCCGAGTCGGTGCTGGACTCCGTGCTGTCCGCCGTCCCGGTGCCGCGCTGACGATGACGCTCACCTGGCGAGGGGTCGCGCTGGCGGCGCTCGGCGTCATCCCGGCGGTGCTGTTCCCGGTGCCGCTCACGGTGCTGGTGTGGAGCCTGCTCGTGGTCGCCGCCTGCCTGCTCGACATCGCGCTGGCTGCCTCCCCCCGCCAGGTGGCGGTGAGTCGCGACGTGCCCGGCTCGGTGCGCGTCAACCAGCCGGCGACCTCCACCCTCACGCTCACCCACACCGGTGCACGTCGGCTGCGCGGGCTCGTGCGGGACGCCTGGCCGCCGTCGGCCCTGCTGCCCGCAGCGGGCACGGCAGGTGCGACGGGGGTCCCCCGGCTGGGGGTCCGCACCCCGCTGTCCGCGGTGGACCTGCGCCCGGGTGAGGGGGTGCGCACCCGGACCGCCGTACGGGCGACCCGACGCGGCGACCTCGTCGCACCGTTCGTCGTCATCCGCACGCTCGGGCCGCTCGGCCTGGCGGGTCGGCAGGCGCGGATCCCGTTGCCCGGGCGGCTGCGGGTGCTCCCGGAGTTCGTCTCCCGCGCCCACCTGCCGTCCCGGCTCGCACGGCTGCGCGAGCTCGACGGGCGGGCCGCGGTCCAGGTGCGCGCCTCGGGCACCGAGTTCGACTCGCTGCGCGAGTACGTCGACGGGGACGACGTGCGTTCCATCGACTGGCGTGCCACCGCCCGACGGGGTGACGTCGTGGTGCGCACCTGGCGGCCCGAGCGCGACCGCCGCGTGATGATCGTGCTGGACACGGGCCGCACGAGCGCCGTCCGGGTGCTCGACGCCCCGCGCATCGAGGCGTCGATCGAGGCCGCGCTGCTGCTGGCGGCGCTGGCCGGCCGGGCCGGCGACCGGGTCGAGCTGCTGGCCTACGACCGTGCCGTGCGCAGCCGGGTGGCCGGGACCAGCGGGGCGGGCCTCATGGCCGCGATGGCGCAGTCCCTCGCCGACGTCCAGCCGGCGCTCGTGGAGACGGACTGGCCGGCTGCGGCCGCCCAGGTGCGTGCGCGGCTGTCGCAGCGAGCCCTCGTCGTGCTGCTCACCGCGATCGACCCCGCCGTGGCCGAGGCGGGTCTGCTCGACGTGGTGACCCAGCTCTCGCAGCGCCACCAGGTGGTGGTCGCCGCGGTGGCCGACCCCGAGCTCGACGAGCTGCGTACTGGTCGGGACGGCGTCGGGCAGGTGTTCGACGCGGCGGCTGCCGAGCGCGCCGGTCTGGAGCGCGCCGCCGTCGCGATGCGGCTGCGCCGCCGAGGCGTCGAGGTGGTCGAGGCCCTGCCTGCGGACCTGGCGCCCCGGCTGGCCGACACCTACCTGGCGCTCAAGGCCGCCGGCCGGCTCTAGCCGGCGGTGGCCAGCGCGTAGCCGGCGCGATCGGGCGCCAGGTCACCGGTCTGCCCGTCGGCGACCGCCCGGCGGCCGAGCACGATCGTGTACGTCCAGAACCCGGTGAGCGCGACCGCGCCGATCGCGATCTTCGCCGGCCAGGGCAGCGTCGACCCGGTGACGAAGCCCTCGATCAGCCCGGACACGGCGAGCACGAGCACGAGGCCGAGCGCGACGGTGAACAGCGCCCGGCCCTCCTCGGCGAGGGCGCGCCCCCGCGGCCGCGGCCCCGGGGCGATCCAGGCCCAGAAGATCCGCAGCCCCGCGGCGCCGGCGACGAAGATCGCCGTGAGCTCGAGCATCCCGTGCGGGCTGATGAGCTGGAAGAACAGCCCCAGCTGACCGTGTGTGGCCATGACGGCACCGATCTGGCCGACGCTCACGGCGTTCTGCACGAGCATGAGGACCGGTCCGAGCCCGGTGATGCCGGACGCGACGCAGACCGCGGCGATCCAGGCGTTGTTGGTCCACACCATGGCGGCGAACCCGGCCCCGGGGTCGTAGTACTGGGCGAACATCTGGTCGACGTACTGCTGCTGGTCGGCCGGTGACATCGTCGCGTTGAGCACGTCCGGATGCTGGGCCAGGTGCCACCCGGTGGTCACCGCGACAAGGGCGAAGGCCGCCATCACCGCGACCGTCCACCAGCGGATCCGGTAGAGCGCCGCAGGGAAGGACACGAGCAGGAAGTGCCCCACCTGCTCCCAGGCGGGGGTGTGCGCACCGGCCAGACGTGCGTGGGCGCGTGCGACCAGCTGCGACAGCCGCATCACTGCCACCGGGTCGGGCGCGGCCGACCGCACCGTCGACAGGTCGGTCGCCGCCGCCTGGTACAGCCGCACCAGCTCGTCCACCTGCGCACCGGACAGCCGACGACGACGCGACAGCTCGTCGAGCCGGTCCCACTGGGGGGCGTGCACGGCGGTGAAGGCGTCCAGGTCCACGGGGACAGCCTGCCATCCGGCGCGGGTCCTGGTCGCCGGTCGGCTACGGTGCAGAGGTGACGACCCAGGGCATCCTCACCGGCGAGGGCGTGCTCCTGGAGGCCGAGCCCGCCTCGTTCGCGTCCCGGCTGCTCGGCGCGGCCATCGACTACGGGCTCGCGGTCGTCGCGTTGTTCGGCGCCATGATCGCGGTGGCCGCCGTGGGTGTGGAGTCGGAGGCTGGCGGTCGGATCTCGGTGGTCGTCGTGACGGCCGTCGTCCTGGTGATCGCGCCGGTGACCATCGAGACGCTCAGCCGGGGCCGGTCGCTCGGGCGGCTGGCGGCCGGGGTCCGGATCGTGCGCGACGACGGCGGGCCGGTCACGGTGCGGCACGCGATGATCCGGGGCCTGGTCGCGGTCGTCGAGATCTGGGCGACGCTCGGGGTGCCCGCCATCATCGCGTCGATGGTGAACCCCCGCGGCAGGCGCCTGGGCGACATGGTCGCCGGGACGTACGCCGTGCGGGTGCGCGGCGGACCGAGCACCCGGGCACCGCTGGTCATGCCGCCGTCCCTGGTGTGGTGGGCCCGCAGCGCGGACGTGGCGCGGTTGCCGGACTCGCTGGCGCTCGCCGCCCGCCAGTTCCTGGGGCGGGTGGACCGGCTCAACCCGGTCGCCCGCGCCGAGCTGGGGACGAGCCTGACGACCCAGGTGCTCGCCTACGTGCAGCCCTGGCCACCCGCCGGGACTCACCCTGAGGTGTTCCTGGCGGCGGTGCTGGCCGAACGCCGCGAACGTGAGCTGGTGGTCGAGGCCGCCCGCACCCGGCGCACGCAGGGCGAGGCGGACACGTTCACCCGGTTGCCGTACGGCGTGCCGGACCCCACCGCGTGAGGGTGCGATGACAGTCATGGTGACCGGCGGTGCCGGCTACATCGGTGCGCATGTCGTCGCGGCGCTGGCGGCCACGGGCCGGTCCGTCGTGGTGGTCGACGACCTGTCCTCCGGGCGACGGGACGCGGTGCCCGAGGTTCCTCTCGTCCGGCTCGACCTGGCCGACCCCGGGTGCGTCCCGGCCCTGGTCACCGCGGCCCAGGAGCACGGGGTGACCGCGGTGGTGCACCTGGCCGCGAAGAAGCGGGTCGACGAGTCCGTCGCCCGTCCGCTGTGGTACGCCGAGCAGAACGTCGGCGGCCTCGTGCACCTGCTGCATGCACTGGTCCAGGCGCAGGTGCAGCGGGTGGTCTTCTCCTCGTCGGCGGCGGTGTACGGCAGCACAGGCCCGGACCCGGTGGACGAGCGCCATCCGACAGACCCGGTCAACCCGTACGGACGGACCAAGCTCGTCGGCGAGTGGCTGCTGCAGGACGCCGCCCAGGCGCACGGGGTGCGGGCCGTCGCCCTGCGCTACTTCAACGTCGCCGGAGCGCTCCGTCCGCAGCTGGCCGACCACGGCACCGGCAACCTCGTGACCGCCACGATCGCCGCGCTGCGCCGCGGGGACGCCCCCGTGATCTACGGCACCGACTACGACACGTCCGACGGCACGTGCGTGCGCGACTTCGTCCATGTGCAGGACGTCGCCGAGGCACACCTGGCGGCCCTGGACGGGCTCGAGGCGGGCACGGCGCCCGACGTGCTCAACGTCGGGACGGGCCACGGCACCTCGGTGTCCCAGGTGGTCGAGCGCCTCACGGCCCTGGCCGGGCGACCGGGCAGCGCCCGCGCCCTCGGACGGCGCGCCGGCGACCCTCCGTCCGTGGTGGCCGACGTGGACGCCATCGCGACCCGCCTGGGGTGGCGTGCCCGGTACGACGTCGACGACATGCTCACGAGCGCCTGGGCGGCCACGGCGCCCCAGGTCGGCGCGCGAACCTCCTAGGAGACCGCGATCGTCTCGGGGGTGCCGAACCGCGCCACCACCGTGGAGCCCGCGAGCACCAGCACGAACCCGCCGATCGCGAGCAGTCCCCGACCCTGCGCCGCGTGGTCCCCGGCCAGCAGCACGCCCAGCGCAGCGCCGCCCACGGTCTCGACACCGGTGACGACGGCCGACACCGCGACCGCCGGCGCCCGCTGGAACGCCAGGGCCGTGAGCAGCAGCCCGAGCCCGCCTCCGGCCGCCGCCGCCCAGGCCGCCGGTGAGGTGATCAGGGCCAGCGGGGCCAGGTCCACCAGGGTGTGCACCCCGGCGGCCAGCACGGAGAACCCGCACCCGGCGAGGACCGCGAGCACCACGCCGTGCCCCCGGGACGGCGGCCGGGACGCCGCCCAGAACCCGCAGCCCGCGAGCAGCACCGCGACGACGACCAGCACCGTCGGGGCCAGGGACGAGCTGGCCGCGCGGACCGTCGTGGTGGCAGACGCGAGCAGCACCAGACCGACACCGGTGAGCGCAAGGCCGCCCCACTCCAACGGCCGCATCCGGGTACCGAGCACCCGGCTGGCGAGGAGCGCGGCGACCGCGAGGGACGAGGCCCGCCCCGCCTGGACGACGAACACCGGCAGCACGCGCAGCGCCGCGAAGGCGAGCAGGAAGCCCGTCGCCACCAGGACCATCGCGGCCAGATAGGTGCGGTCGCGTACCAACCGCCACACGAGGGAGACGTGCATCGTGTCCGTGCCCTGCCCGGACCGCGCCGCACGCGCCTGCAGCACGAGCGCGGCCCCCGAGCACAGCGCCGCCATCGCGACGGCCACCAGAGCCCACCCCACACCGAACCCCCGCACGTCGTGAACCAAACCCCGTCGGGGGACAACTATGCTCCCTGGCGAAGGTCGGGCCGCCGACGAGGTCGCGTACCTGATCGGCGTCCCGTTGGGGTTCCGGACAGGGGGACGACGGATGGAGCAGAGCGGTTCCGACCGCGTCGCGGCGGACCGTGCGGTCACCACGGACGAGTCGAGGTACCCCTGGGCAGCAGTGGCCGGCGTCTTCCTCGCGGTGACGCTGGCGCTCACCGTCGTGACGACCTGGGCGGACTCCACCATGGGCCGCCTCGGCCATACCGGCCTGCACTGGCTCGACGGATGGTTCCGGTTCGACTCCGGGTGGTACTGGGCGATCGTCAGCGACGGCTACTCCTACTCCCCCGGTCAGCAGTCCTCGATCGCCTTCTTCCCGGTCTTCCCGCTGATCAACCGGGCACTCGTGGCGCTGGTCGGCGACACGCACGACGGTGCCCTCGTGCAGGTGGTCGGGCAGGTGCTGTCCGTCACCTTCGGGCTCGCCGCGGTGGTGCTGTTCGGGCACTGGGTGTGGCAGCGACTGCCGCGCCGTTCAGCCGTGCTCGCGATCGCCGTGATCCTCGCCTACCCGTACACGCTCTTCCTGCACGGACCGGTCTACGCCGACGGCATGTTCCTGCTCCTGGCCATCGGCGCGTTCATGCTCCTCGACCGTCGGTGGTACGTGGCGGCAGGACTGGTCGGGGCACTGGCCGTCGCCAGCCGACCGTTCGGCGTGGCGGTGGCCGTCGGCCTGGTCGTGCGGACCCTGGAGATGCTCGCTGCCAACTCCGGCGGGACAGGGTGGCGTGACGTCGTCGTGGCCGTCCGCCGCGTCCGGCCGCGGCACACCGGTGTGCTCCTCGCGTTCGGCGGACTGCTCGCCTGGATGGCCTACCTGTGGACCTCCTTCGGCAACCCGTTGGCGTTCGTCGAGGTCGAGTCAGCCCCCGGCTGGGACCAGGGCGTCGGGCCGCACACCTGGTTCAAGGTGGCCCTCATCGACGCGATGGCCCAGGGACACTGGCGGATGGGCGTGAACCTGGGTCTGCAGGCGCTCGCCTGCCTGCTCGTCGTGCTGCTGCTGCCGCGGGTGGTCCGACGGTTCGGCTGGGGCTACGCCGCCTACACCGCGGTCGTCATCGCCATCCCCATCCTCGGCACCAAGGACTTCATGGGAGCGGGTCGGTACGCGCTCGCGGCGTTCCCCGCCCTGGCCGCCGGCGGTGACTGGCTCGCCGAGCGCCCGCGCTGGGTGACGACCGTCGTGGTCGGCCTCATGGCGGTCGTCATGGTGGTCCTGACCCTGTACTTCGCACGAAACCGGGAGGTCTCATGACCAGCGACGCCCTGCTGTCCATCTTCTTCCCGATGTGGAACGAGGAGGCGTACGCCGAGCGAGCCGTCGAGGCGGCGCGCACGGTCTGCCGCGAGCTGGTCGACGAAGGCGCGATCGGTGACTACGAGCTCATCGTGGTCGACGACGCCTCCACGGACCGCACCCCGCAGATCGCCGACGCGATGGCCGCGGCGGACCCGCACGTGCGCGTCGTGCACCACGAGCGCAACCGCAAGCTCGGTGGGTCCATCAAGACCGGTCTGGCCGCCAGCACCGGTGACTACGTGCTCTACACCGACGCCGACCTGCCCTGGGAGATGGGCGAGCTGCGCCGGGCGCTGCGGGTGCTGCGCACGTACGAGGTCGACGTGGTGAGCGCCTACCGCCTCGACCGGACCGGCGAGGGGCCGCTGCGCACCATCTACTCCTTCTTCTACAACGGGCTCATCCAGCTCATGTTCAAGACCCGGCTGCGGGACATCAACTTCTCGTTCAAGCTCTTCACCCGACAGGTGCTCGACGTGGTCCACCCGGTGAGCGAGAGCTCGTTCATCGACGCCGAGATGGTGATCCGGGCCCGCAACGCCGGGTTCCAGATCCTGCAGATCGGGGTGGACTACTTCCCCCGCACCCGGGGCATCTCGACGCTGTCGTCACCGTCGGTGATCTGGGCGCTGCTGCGCGAGCTGGTCACCCTGCGCCGCGAGCTGCGCCACCCGTGACCCGCTCGCTCATCGTCACCGCCGACGACCTGGGCCTGACCCCCGGTGTCAACGCCGCGGTCGCCGCCGGGTACGACCGGGGGATCGTCACGGCGACGTCGTTGCTGGCGGTCGGCCGTGCCTTCGACGACGCCGCCCGCGTGCTTCGCGACCGGCCCGGCCTCGAGCTGGGCGCGCACCTCGCGCTCGTGGGCGAGGACCCCCCGCTGCTGAGCGCCCGGGAGGTCCCGACGCTCGTGGATGCCCGCGGGGCGTTCCCGCTGTCCTACCGCACGGTCGTGGCCCGCGGGCTGACCGGCCGCCTCGACCCCGACGACGTGCGCCGGGAGCTGTCCGCCCAGCTCGAACGGGTGCTCGGCCTGGGGCTGCCGGTCACGCACGTCGACACCCACCAGCACACCCACCTGTGGCCGTCGGTGGCTGCCGTCGTCATCGAGCTGGCCACGAAGGCCGGTGTGCCGACGGTGCGGCTCACCCGCAGCCACGCGCACTCCCCCGTCGGGCTGGGGGTCGAGGTGCTGGGTCGGTCGCTGCGCCGACGGGTGGCTCGCGCCGGGCTGGCCGGGACCGCCGACTACGCCGGTCTGGACGAGGCCGGGTCGATGGACGCCGCACGGTTCGCCGCCGCGGTGCGCGCCGCGGCCCGACGCGGTGCCCCCAGCCTGGAGATCAACGCTCACCCGGGCACCGCCGGTGAGCGCGAGCTCGGGCGGTTCGTCTGGGACTACCACTGGGGTGAGGAGCTCGCGATGCTGCTCGACCCGCAGACCCGCACGCTCGTCGCCGACTGCGGCTACCGCCTGGACGGGTTCAGCGCACTGAACGCGTGATCGCCGCTCAGCCGGCCGCGGCGGCGCGGCGCAGGTCCGGCTCGAGGTAGATGAGGTGGGCGGTGGGCACGGCCGCCCGGACCCGCACCTCGGCCGCGTCGATGGCCTGCGCGATCGACGCGGCATCTCCCCCGGTCACCTCGATCTTGGCCGCGACCAGCAGCTCCTCCGGCCCCAGGTGGAGCGTGCGCAGGTGGATCACCGACGCCACCGCGTCCCCGACGAGCGCAGCCTGGATCGCCGCGACGTCCTCGGCCGACGCCGACTCGCCGACGAGCAGCGAGCTCATCTCGACCGCCAGCACGACGGCGATCACCACGAGCAGCAGACCGATGCCCGCCGTCCCGGCCGCGTCCCAGCGTCCGTCACCGGTGAGCAGCGTCAGCCCGACGCCGAACAGCGCGAGCACGAGACCGATGAGCGCACCGGCGTCCTCGAGCAGCACGACGGGCAGCTCCGGAGCCTTGGCGCTGCGGATGAACTGCCACCAGGACCGCGAGCCGCGCACGTGGTTGGACTCGTGCACCGCGGTGCGCAGCGACGAGCCCTCCATCCCCATCGAGACCAGGAGCACCGCAAGCGGGACCCACCACCAGCGCCCCTCGATCGGGTGCGGGTCGCCCCACTTGTGCCAGGCCTCGTACAGCGCGAACAGCCCGCCGAGGCTGAACAGCACGATCGAGACGATGAAGGCGTAGACGTAGCGCTCCCGGCCGTAGCCGAAGGGGTGCTCGGCGTCGGCGACACGACGCGCCCGGCGCCCGCCCAGCAGCAGCAGGACCTGGTTCCCCGAGTCGGCCAGGGAGTGCACCGACTCGGCGAGCATCGAGCTGGACTGCGTGAGCAGGAACGCCACGAACTTGGTGATCGCGATCCCGATGTTGGCGGACAGTGCCGCCACGATCGCCTTGGTCCCGCTCCCGCTCGACATCCCCGCTCCTTCGTCGCTCGGCCGTCTGGTCCCTCGGCCGTGCGCAGCCTAACGGGCGGGCAGAGCCACGGTGCTCAGTCGGCCGACCGGACCTCGCGGGCCTCGGAGGCGAGCAGCACCGGGACGCCGTCGCGCACCGGGTACGCCAACGGACGGTCCGGGTCGGTGCTCACGAGCTCCGGTGCACCGTCGGGCCCGGTGCCGTCGACCAGCTCCGCACCCGTCACCGGGCACCGCAGCAGCTCGCGCACCCACGGCTCCAGCTGCGGACCGCTCGTCGTCGTCGCCATTCAGGCCTCGCCCTCCACCAGCGCGATCACGTCGTCGCGCACCTTGATCATGATGTCCTCGTCGGCCGCCTCGACGTTGAGACGCAGCACCGGTTCGGTCTGCGACTCGCGCAGGTTGAACCACCACTGCGGCACCCCGTCCCAGTGCGAGACCGTGAGCCCGTCGAGCTCGTCGACCTCGACGGGGCCCATGCTCCCAGCGTAGGCGCGCCGGACGGTGTCCTTGGCCGCACCCACGTCCGGGACGTGCAGGTTGATCTCGCCGCTCGCGCTGTACGGCTGGTAGAGGTCGGCGAGCACTGACATGGGGTGCTGCTGCTCGCCGAGGGCCGCCAGCACGTGCAGCGCCGCGAGCAGGCCGTCGTCGGCGTAGAAGAACTCGCGGAAGTAGTAGTGGCCGGAGTGCTCACCACCGAACACCGCCCCGGCCGCCGCCATCTCGCGCTTGACGTAGGAGTGGCCCACCCGGGTCCGCACCGTGCTCGCCCCGGCGGCCGCCATGAGGTCGGGCACCACGCGGGAGGTGATGAGGTTCCAGATGACCGTGGCCTCGCGTCCGGCGCGCTGCTCGCGCTCGACCTCGCGCAGCCCGATGAGTGCCGTGATCGCCGACGGGCTGACCGCCGCGCCCGTCTCGTCCACCACGAGGCAGCGGTCCGCGTCGGCGTCGAAGGCCAGGCCGAGATCGGCGTGGTGCTCGAGCACGGCCGCACGCAGGTCGGACAGCGACTCGGCCTCGAGCGGACCCCCCGTACGGTGCGGCAGCCGCCCGTCGAGCCGCATGTGCACCTCGAAGACCCGGACCGGCGGCGGTTCGATCCCGGCATCCGCCCCGAGCACGGCAGGCACGGTGAGCCCCGCCATGCCGTTGCCCGCGTCGACGACGACGACGAGCGGCCGGATGCCCTGCAGGTCGACGAGGCCGCGCAGCATGGCGGCGTAGTCGGTGAGCACGTCCCACGTGGACACGGTCCCGAGCGTCCCGGCCGCCGGCAGCCCCTCGTCGAGGTAGTGCTGGGCCCGGTCGGCCACCTGCGCCAGACCGGAGTCCTCGGCGACCGGGGCCGCCCCCGCCCGGCAGAGCTTGAGCCCGTTCCAGCCGGCCGGGTGGTGCGAGGCGGTCACCATGACGCCGGGCAGACGCCGCACGCCAGAGGCGTAGTACAGCTCGTCGGTCGAGCACAGCCCGAGCTCGACCACGTCGACGCCACGTGCCGCGAGCCCCTCGGCGACCGCTGCCGCCAGCGCCGGGGAGGTCAGTCTCATGTCATGGCCGACGACCGCGGTGCTGCCGCCCTCGGCGAGCACCACCTCGTCGGCGAAGGCGGCAGCCAGTGCCGTGGCCGACCTCTCGTCGAGGTCCTCCGGCACCCGTCCGCGCACGTCGTAGACGTTGACGACCGCGTCCAGCCTGCTCACTGCTCGTCCGACCTCATCGCTGTCCCGACTCCCGGACCTAGACCCCGACGCGTGCGCCCCGGGCCCACAGGCGGCACGGGCGTCCGGCTCCGCCCACTGTAGCGGGGACGACCTCAGTCGACCGGGCCGACGGCCGCAGGGTCCAACGGCTCGCCGTCACCGTCGACGGGGAACCAGGCGTTCCTCTCACAGCTGGGGCAGGATACGAACACCGCAGGGATCCCGCTGGGCGTACGCATCCGGATCCGGGTGATCCTGACCTCGCCGCAGGACTGGCACGCCTCGGTGCCCGGCACGGGCGGCCCGACCGGCTGGCTGAAGGAGCCGAGCGGGGCCGGGTCGTCGGGCCGGCGGCGAGCCATCTAGCTCTCGCCCCCGTCGAGCACCCGCAGGTGCGCCCGGTGCCGCCCTGGTTCGGCCGAGGCGGGCGCGGC
>NZ_VWSD01000092.1 GCF_009829685.1 Cellulomonas citrea | reverse complement strand
GGCGGCGGCGGCCCGTGAGCTGGGGCTGGCGCCGTGGCAGGTCGACCGGGCGGTCACCGAGCTGCGGCACTGGACCCCTGAGGGGCTGGCCGTCGCCATCACCGCCGTCGCCGAGGCGGACGCCCAGGTCAAGGGGGAGAGCCGGGACCGCGCGTACGCGGTCGAGCGCGCGGTGATCCGGGTGGCGCAGGCCGCGAGTCGCTGACGGCGGACCGATGCCGGCACCGGGCATGACGGCGCGCGGGGCCACGGCACACGAGGGCTGACGTCACCACAGGTCTGACGGCACACCGGGCGTGGTGCCCACCCGGCCGGACTAGAGCAGCGGCATCGTCATGGCAGGTCCGAGGGCGTCGCCCTGGAGCAGGCCGAAACCGAGCTTTGCGCAGTGCGCGACGAGCTCGGGCGTCTCCACGCGCTCGGCGATGAGCTGAGCGCCGCAGCTGCGACCGATCTCCAGCAGCCTCGCACCCTGCTCGAGCAGGTCCCGGCAGTCGATCTTCACGAAGTCGGCGTAGGGGAGCATCGCGACCTGGTCGGAGGTGGCGGTGAAGTCGTCGATGGCGATCCGGTAGCCCCGGGCCCGCAGCCGGCGCAGGCCCAGCACGACACCCTCGTCACCGGGGACGGACTCGACGATCTCGAGCACGAGCCGGCCGAGGTGGGCGGGCAGCGGCCGGTCACGGACCAGGAAGGATCTCGTGACGTTGACGAACACGAGCGTCTCGGAGTCGGCCGCGCGCCCGGTCTCCTCGAACAGCGAGCGCAGCACGGACGCCGAGGCGACGTCCTGCCGCTCGGCACGCCACAGGTCGACCCCGGCCGGGCGTCCGACCCGCGAGCGGTAGAGGTACTCGTGGCCGAGCAGCGCACCCGTCGTGGTCCAGATCGGCTGGCGTGCCACCGGCGGGCGCTGGGTCGGCACCCGGGTCAGGTAGGTCGCAGTGCTCACGCCGGATGGGAGGGCGGAGCCAGGTCCGTCATGACGGCGTTGTGACTGCCCATCCTGCGACTCACCCGTTCGGCTCATCGTGCCATCCTCGTCCATGACGGCTCCGTCCCGGTCACCACGGGTCAGTGCCTCGCCCGGGGGGACGTCGACGGGACGACCAGACCCGCGCGCTCGAGCAGGTTGCCCTGGAACAGGGTGAGGCCGAGCTCGCGCGCAGCGTCGAGCTCGGCCTCGTGCTCGACGTACTCGCCGATGAGGGTCGCGCCGCACGAGCGGGCGACCCGGACGACAGGGTGGCCCTCGACGTCGAGGTCGCGGACGTCGATCTTGACGTAGTCGGCGAGGGGCAGCAGCCGGCGCTGGTGGGGGCGGTCCGAGAACGACGGGAGCGCCGTGCGGAAGCCTCGACGGCGCAGCCGGCCGATCTCGATGAGTGTGGGGGTGTCCACCTCCAGACCCCGCGGGAGCACGAGGACGAGGCGGTCCGACCGCTCCGGCAACGGAAGGTCGCCGAGCAGGTGCGCCCTGGTCGCACGGATGAAGACGAGCTGGTGGGCCGCCAGCTCGGCGAGGTGGTCGGTCTCGACGACGAAGCGCAGCACCTGCGACGTCGCGCGCTCGTGGTCGTCGGTGGACCAGTCGGAGGGCTCCCGCACCTGGGGGGATCTGAACGAGAGGTCGTAGCCCATCACCCGACCGGCAGCGGTGAAGATCGCCTGTCGCGCCACGGCCACGGGCTGGCGTCCGAGGTGCTGGTGCCAGGCGGTCGCCAGGGGCGCGGGGATCGCCTCGTCGACAGCGGCGGCAAGGCGCGCGTAGGCGCTGTCGCCGGCTGTTCCTGTCATGGCGACATGACACCACACGACCAGGTCGGGCGACCAGGTCTGTGCGGGTGGATTTCGCGCCGACGTCTGTCCTCCAGGTGTGCACTGTGCGGATGCGATGTGGCAGGACGGTGACAGTCGCCGAAGAACCGGCGACAAGACCAGGAGAATCTGGTCATAATGCATGTGACCGGTGTTCGCCCTCTCGTGACTGGAGTTCCACATGTCCCGCACCGCCAAGATCGTTGCTGCCGCCGCCGTCGTGCTCGCCACGCTCGGGATGTCCGCCACCGCCGCGACCGCCGCGCCCTCGAAGATCAACACCGGCGCGTCGGGCTGCTGCCGCACCGTGAACTGACATCCGCACCTTCTTCGATTCGCCACTCTGCTCCGGGTGGGTGAACCGATCGCAGGGCCGGCCCCGACGGGGTCGGCCCTGCGGCATGCTGAGCAGTTACGACATGCCTGGCTGGGCCGAACAGGTGGTCCGAAATGTGGGGCTGTTCTGAACGCCAGTCATAGGTACAATGACTGCCATGACGACTATTGCTGACCGCGTGCGGGAAGCACGGCTCGCGGCGGGTCTGTCCCAGACCAGGCTCGCCGGGGATGCGTTCTCCCCGAGCTACATCTCGCTGATCGAGGCGGGGCACCGCGAGCCCACCGACGCCGCACTGGCCGTCCTGGCCGAGCGGCTCGGCACCACCTTGGAGTTCCTCAAGCACGGCGAGGAAGGACCCAACGAGGCCCGGACCCGGCTCGAGCTCGACTACGCCCGGCTCGCGCTGGTGAACGGTGAGGCCGCCGACGCGGCCCGCCGGGTCGCCCAGCTCGACCTGGACGTCGTCACGCCACGGCTGCGGGCCGAGGCCCTCTTCACCCGGGCGCGTGCGCTGGAGATGCTCGGCCAGCTCGAGGAGTCGATCGCGATCCTCGAACCGCTCTACACCGATGCGCTGCGTGCGGGCGACCACCTGGAGCTCGCGCGGCTCGCCGTCGACCTCGTCGTCACCTACCTCGAGGCCGGCGACCTGCACCGCAGCGTGGAGGTCGGGGAGCGCACCATGTCGCTCCTCGAGGACGCGGAGCTGAGCGGGACCGATGAGCACCTGCGGCTGGGCTCGACCCTGCTGTGGTCCTACGTGGAGCGTGGCGACCTGCTGTTCGCCGCCCAGCGGGTGTCCGAGCTCATCCGGGTCGCCGAGCAGCTGGGCACCCCGCGTGGTCGCGGGAGCGTCTACTGGAACGCCGCCGTCGTGGCCGAGGAACGCCGCGACTACGAGCAGGCGCAGCGGTTCACCGAGCGGGCGCTGGCGCTGCTGGGCGAGGGTGAGGCGGACCGGGACATCCCACGGCTGCGGGTCAACTACGCGTGGCTGCTGCTGCGGTCCGACCCGCCCGAGCCGCAGGCCGCCCTCGACCAGCTCGACAAGGCCGAACGGTGGCTCGTCGTGCTGGGGTCCGCGGGTGACCGCGCCCGGATGGATGTCGAGCGTTCCCGGGCGTACCTCCTGCTGGGCGACGTCGACCGGTCCACCGAGCATGCGCGGGCCGCGTTCGAGCTGCTCGGCGACATGCCGCGGCTGGAGACCACGACGGCGCTCGTGGCGCTCGGTGACGCGCTCGAGGCGCGGGGCGACGACGCCGGTGCGGCCGGCGCCTACGAACGGGCCGCGTCGATGCTGGCGATGATGTCGGCGTCCCGGCAGTCGGCCTCGATCTGGCGCGACCTGGGGGACCGCTACATGTTCCGCGGGGAGGTCAAGCGGGCGGCCGAGACCTTCGACCGGGCGCTGCGCGAGGCGGGTCTGCGCCCGTCCATCCCGGTGGAGGCCATCGGCGAGGTGAAGCGTTCGCGGGAGGCCCGCGGCGAGGTCAAGGCCCCGTCCGACGAGGTGAAGGCCCCCTCGGACGAGGTGAAGGGGCGGTTCGCCGAGGTGAAGATCTCGGGGGAGTCGGTGACGTTCGCGGATTCGGAGGGCTTCGCGGGCTGATCCGGCTGGCGCCTGCCGTCGACGGAGCGGACGGCAGGCACACAACAACAGTGAGGGCGTCACCCCGCAGGGGGGGTGACGCCCTCACTGTCGTCTACGACAGGTGTCGAGACCGGCAGGCCGTCGCCAGGTGATCCGGCGACGGACGGCTCAGCCGGCCTCGCGGCTGCTCAGAGCGAGCCGACGGCCTTCGACAGCGCCGACTTCTTGTTGGCAGCCTGGTTGGCGTGGATGACGCCCTTCGAGACGGCCTTGTCGAGCTTGCGCGACGCGGTGGCCAGAGCCGTGGTGGCGGCCTCCTTGTCGGCGCTGGCGACGGCCTCGCGCACGCGCCGGATGTAGGTCTTGAGCTCCGACTTCACCGCCTTGTTGCGCAGGCGAGCCTTCTCGTTGGTGCGGATCCGCTTGATCTGGGACTTGATGTTCGCCACGTGTGGACTTCCTCGTGCAGATTCGGACAGGTCTGAGGGTGGGCCACTGCTCCGGACCGGGGAGTGGGGCGCCCCGTGGCGAACAGCTAGCCGGCGCCCGACCGTGACGGCGGGCGCGCGACTGGTCATGCTACCAGTCACGCCGGTCACGTCGCACCGGGCGCCGCCCGCCCGGGTCCGCACCTCGGTCCGCCCCGTGACCGCGCCCTCGGCAGCACCCAGACCGATGGTCCGCCGTGCGCCGATCCCGCCCCGGGCGGTTGGTGGGTGCGCCTCGCCGAGCGGGCCCGATCGGCGGCCCACCTGCCGTTCTTCGTGCCGTAACGACGGCGTGACACGGCGGCGCTAGTGTCCGAGCATGGCCGACCTCTTCGACGACTACCCCGAGGGGGTGGCCTGGGACGAGATGGTCGAGGCCGCCGGCGTGCGCAAGCCGTACCGGCGCGTCCACGAGGCGTTGTCGACGATGTCCCTGGCGGATGTGCGCGCGCGTGCCGAGTCCCTTGCCGGCAGCTACCTGCGCCAGGGCGTCACCTTCGACTTCGCCGGTGAGGAGCGCCCGTTCCCCATCGACGTCGTGCCGCGTGTCATCGGCGGCGACGAGTGGGACCGGGTGGCCCCGGGGGTGGCCCAGCGGGTGCGAGCCCTCGAGGCCTTCCTCGCCGACGTCTACGGCACCCAGCAGGTCGTGGCCGACGGTGTGGTGCCGCGGTCGGTCATCGTCTCCTCGACCCACTTCCACCGGGCCGCGCGCGGGGTGGAGCCGCCCAACGGCGTCCGGGTGCACGTGGCGGGCATCGACCTCATCCGGGACGGCGCCGCCGGCTGGCGGGTGCTGGAGGACAACGTCCGGGTGCCCAGCGGGGTCAGCTACGTGCTGTCCAACCGGCAGGCGATGGCCCAGACCTTCCCCGAGCTGTTCGCCGCGCTGCGGATCCGGCCGGTCAACGACTACCCGCGTCGCCTGCTCGCGGCCCTGCAGGCCGCCGCGCCCGCCGGGGTGGACGACCCGACGGTCGTCGTGCTCACCCCGGGCGTCTACAACAGCGCCTACTTCGAGCACACCCTGCTCGCCCGGACCATGGGCGTCGAGCTCGTCGAGGGACCGGACCTGTTCTGCGCCGGCGGGCGGGTGTGGATGCGCACGACGCAGGGCCGCCGGCGGGTCGACGTCATCTACCGCCGGGTGGACGACGACTACCTCGACCCTGTCGTGTTCCGCGAGGACTCGCTGCTGGGCAGCCCGGGCCTGATGAACGCGGCGCGCAACGGCACGGTGACCATCGCGAACGCCGTGGGCAACGGGGTCGCCGACGACAAGCTCATCTACACCTACGTGCCGGACCTGGTGCGCTACTACCTGGGCGAGGAACCGATCCTGCCCAACGTGGACACGTGGCGGCTGGAGGAGCCGGACTCGCTCACCGAGGTGCTCGACCGGCTCGACGAGCTCGTCGTCAAACCGGTGGACGGCTCCGGTGGCAAGGGGATCGTCGTGGGGCCGGCGGCCTCCCGGTCCGAGCTCGCGGCGCTGCGCACCCGGCTGCAGCTGGACCCGCGCGGCTGGATCGCCCAGCCCGTCGTCCAGCTCTCGACCGTGCCGACCCTCGTGGAGGACGGGCTGCGGCCGCGGCACGTCGACCTGCGCCCGTTCGCGGTCAACTCCGGCGACCAGGTCTACGTGCTGCCCGGCGGGCTCACCCGGGTGGCACTGCCCGAGGGGCAGCTCGTCGTCAACTCCTCCCAGGGCGGCGGGTCGAAGGACACCTGGGTGCTCGGCGGCCGGGTGCCGCACCGGGAGACCGTCGGGGCGGCGCGTCCGCAGCCGATCGAGTCCGACCACGCGGTGCCGATGTCGGCCAACCCGCACGACGAGGGCAGCCACGTCGTCATGCAGCAACAGCAACAGCAACAGCAGCAGCAACAGCAGCAGCAGAGGCAGCGAGGTGACCCGTGCTGAGCCGCATCGCCGAGTCGTTGTTCTGGATCGGGCGCTACGTCGAGCGCGCCGACGACACCGCACGGCTGCTCGACGTGCACGTGCAGATGCTGCTCGAGGACCCCTGGGCGGAGGAGGACCTGGCCTGCCGGTCGCTGCTGTCGGTGATGAACCGGACCGCGCCCGACGCCTCGGTGCCGGTGGGCCGGGCCCATGTGCTCGACCTGCTCGCCTACGACCGGTACTCACCGTCCTCGATCGCCGGTGCGCTCACGGCGGCACGGGAGAACGCCCGCCGCGCCCGGGAGATCATCTCCACCGAGCTGTGGGAGGCGCTCAACGCCACCTGGAACCAGCTGCCGGCGCAGATGGCGACCACCCGCACCCACGACTTCTTCGTCTGGGTGCGCGAGCGTGCGGCCGTCGTGGCCGGGATCGTCGACTCGACCATCTCGCGTGACGAGACGTGGAACTTCCTGGTGCTCGGGCGGTCGATGGAGCGGGCCGACATGACCGCCCGGCTGCTCACCACCCGCGCCCTCGCCGGGTCCGCGGGCCCGAGCTGGATCACCTTCCTGCGCTCCTGCGGGGCGCACGAGGCCTTCCTGCGCACCTACCGCGGCACGGCGTCCGACGAGCGTGCGGCCGGCTTCCTGCTGCTGGACCGGCTCTTCCCGCGGTCGGTGGTGCACGCGCTCAACGACGCCGAGGCCTGCCTCACCGGCATCGAGCCGGTGGTCGACCGCGCCGGCATCGACGACGCCCGCCGGCACATCGGGCTGGCACGCACCTCGCTGGAGTACCGCCCGCTGTCCGACATCCTGGACGACCTGCCCCGGGAGATGGAGCAGGTGCAGCGGGCCTGCGGCGCGGCCTCCGACGCGATCCGCGGCCGGTACTTCCCGTCCGGCTCGCCGGCGCAGTGGGTCGGTGAGGCGCTGTGAGCCCGACCGAGCCGCGCCCCGGGGTCACCCGGCTGCGGGTGGTGCACACGACGACCTTCCGGTACGCGGTGCCGGTCACGGCCTCGTACAACGAGGCCAGGATGACGCCGGTGAGCCAGCCCGGGCAGACCGTGCTGTCCACCCGGCTCGAGGTGCAGCCGCAGACCTGGAGCGCCCAGTACGAGGACTACTGGGGCACCGCCGTCACCGCGTTCGAGGTGCTCGCCCCGCACCAGGCGCTGCACATCACCGCCGAGCACCTCGTCGAGGTGGTCGATGCCGGTGAGCTCATCGCCCCCGCGGGCTGGGACGCGCTGCGTTCGCCGCGGGTCCGCGACACGCTCGCGGAGGACCTGTCCGACACCGCGACGACGTGCGTGCCCGACGACGTGGTCGCCCTCGCCGTGGCGGCCGCGGCGGACCTGGCCCCGCAGGAGGCCGCGGTCGCCGTCTGCCACGCGCTGCGCGAGCAGGTGCGCTACATCCCCGGTGTGACGAGCGTGCACACCCCGGCCGCCGAGGCGTGGGCGGCCCGCGCCGGGGTCTGCCAGGACATCGCGCACCTGAGCGTCGGCGCTCTGCACGCGGTGGGCATCCCGGCCCGCTACGTGTCCGGCTACCTGCACCCGGCGGCCGACTCGCCGATCGGGGAGACGGTCTCGGGGGAGTCGCACGCCTGGGTCGAGTGGTGGGTGGGGCGCTGGTACGCCTACGACCCGACGAACTCCGCACCCGTCGGAGCCCACCATGTGGTGCTCGGCAGGGGCCGCTGCTACGACGACGTCGCACCGTTGCGTGGCATCTACGCCGGGGCCGGTGCCGCCGAGCTCGCCGTCCAGGTGCAGATCACGCGCGAGGCCTGAGCCGCCCGGACCTACGGGGTGAGCGCACCGGCCAGTGCCTCGTGCACGGCCGTGGCGTCGCCGGTGACGTGCAGCGTCGGGTCGTCCAGTCCGGTCCGCGCCCACAGCAGCAGCGCCAGGGCGGCCGCGGGGCCGTGCACCGTGGCCGCGGGCGCACCGGCCTGGGCCGACGGCAGCGTCCAGCGACCGGGGGTGTCGGTGGCCACCAGGGTGACCGCCCGTGCGGGCAGCGCGAGCCGTCCCAGCCGGACCTGCCGCGGGGCCATCACGGCCACCACCTCGTCGACGGTGTCCGCCCACAGCGCCGGTGGCACATCGAGGCCCGACCCGCCGGCGGTGCGCAGGTCCCACAGGTGGACGAGGGTCTCGTGCACCTGACGCCGGTGCCAGAACCCGGACACGCCGGACTCGTCCAGCGTCCAGGCAGGGGAGTCCGGGGCGAGCGTGGCCAACGTCGTGAGCAGCTCGTGCGCGCAGCGGCGGTACCCGTCCTCGGCCTGCGCGGGCGACCAGGCGACCGGCTCCGCCTCACGTCGCTGCGCCTGGCCCGCGGCCCAGTGGTGCACCTGGGCCAGGTGCTCCACGAGGTCGCCCACCAGCCAGCTGCCGCACCACGGCACCGGGACGTCCGCAGGCACCGTCGGGACGGTCTGCGCGAAGGCCTCGGTGAGGGCGGTCAAGGTGACCAGGTCGGGCGCGGCGCCACCGAGCGGGTTCATGGGACCATGGTGACGCCCGCCGGCCCCGGCGCCGGCCATCCCTCGACCTTGCGGAGCCACGTCGTTGTCCCCGATCCCTGGTCCGTCCGCCACGGCACGCATCGCCCCCGCGGCCACACCGCCGGAGCTGTTGCGCAACTTCTCGATCATCGCGCACATCGACCACGGCAAGTCGACCCTGGCCGACCGCATGCTGCAGGCCACCGGTGTCGTCGACCCGCGTGCCATGCGGGCCCAGTACCTCGACCGGATGGACATCGAGCGCGAGCGCGGCATCACCATCAAGTCGCAGGCCGTGCGCATGCCGTGGGAGCTGGGCGGCACGCCCTACGCGCTCAACATGATCGACACCCCCGGGCACGTCGACTTCACCTACGAGGTGTCACGCTCCCTGGCCGCCTGTGAGGGCGCCGTGCTCCTGGTCGACGCCGCCCAGGGCATCGAGGCCCAGACGTTGGCCAACCTGTACCTGGCGCTCGAGGGTGACCTCGTCGTGATCCCGGTGCTCAACAAGATCGACCTGCCCGCGGCCCAGCCGGAGAAGTACGCCGAGGAGATCGCCTCCCTGCTCGGTGTCGAGCCCGACTCGGTGCTGCGGATCTCGGCCAAGACCGGGGTCGGGGTCGAGCCGTTGCTGGACCGGATCGTCGAGCTGGTGCCGCCGCCCGTCGGTGATCCGTCGGCCCCCAGCCGGGCGATGATCTTCGACTCCGTCTACGACACCTACCGCGGTGTGGTCACCTATGTGCGGGTGGTGGACGGTGCGCTGAGCGCCCGGGAGCGGATCGTCATGATGTCGACCCGGGCCACGCACGAGCTGCTCGAGATCGGCGTCGTGTCACCCGAGCCGGTGCCGACCCGCGGCCTGGGCGTCGGCGAGGTGGGCTACCTCATCACCGGGGTGAAGGACGTGCGCCAGTCGAAGGTCGGCGACACCGTCACCGATGCGGCCAAGCCCGCCGACGAGGCGCTGGGTGGCTACTCCGACCCCAAGCCCATGGTGTTCTCCGGCCTCTACCCGATCGACGGCACCGACTACCCGGTGCTGCGCGACGCGCTGGACAAGCTCAAGCTCAACGACGCCGCACTGGTCTACGAGCCGGAGACCTCGGTCGCCCTCGGCTTCGGCTTCCGCGTCGGGTTCCTCGGGCTGCTGCACCTGGAGATCGTGCGCGAGCGGCTGGAGCGCGAGTTCGGGCTCGACCTCATCTCGACCGCCCCGAACGTCGAGTACGACGTGAGCCTGGAGGACCGCACCGAGGTCCGGGTGACCAACCCCAGCGAGTTCCCGGCGGGCAAGATCCGCGAGGTCCGCGAGCCGGTGGTCAAGGCGACCATCCTGCTGCCGACCGAGTTCGTGGGCACCGTCATGGAGCTGTGCCAGCAGCGCCGCGGTGACATGCAGGGGATGGACTACCTGTCGGCCGAACGCGTCGAGCTGCGGTACGTCATGCCGCTGGCCGAGATCGTGTTCGACTTCTTCGACCAGCTCAAGTCGCGCACCCGCGGCTACGCCAGCCTCGACTACGAGCCGCAGGGCGAGCAGGCGGCCGACCTGGTCAAGGTCGACATCCTGCTGCAGGGCGAGCAGGTGGACGCCTTCAGCGCGATCGTGCACAAGGACAAGGCGTACGAGTACGGCGTGCGGATGACGGGCAAGCTGCGCGAGCTCATCCCGCGCCAGCAGTTCGAGGTGCCGATCCAGGCCGCGATCGGCGCCCGCGTCATCGCCCGCGAGACCATCCGGGCTATGCGCAAGGACGTGCTCGCCAAGTGCTACGGCGGTGACATCACCCGCAAGCGCAAGCTGCTGGAGAAGCAGAAGGAGGGCAAGAAGCGGATGAAGACCATCGGGCGGGTCGACGTCCCGCAGGAGGCCTTCATCGCCGCGCTGTCCTCGGACGCCGCACCGGCCAAGGACGCCAAGAAGAAGTGAGCCCGGCGCTGCCCGACGGCGACCCGGCGCCCGCCGACGGCGCCCTGCCGGCCAGCGTGCGCGACGGCGCGGGCGACCGTGCGTTCGGGGTCTACCTGCACGTGCCGTTCTGCCGGGTGCGCTGCGGGTACTGCGACTTCAACACCTACACGTCCGCCGAGCTGGGTGGTGGTGCCAGCCAGGCGTCGTTCGCGGCCACCGCCCGGGACGAGGTCGCGCTGGCCGCTCGTGTGCTGGGCGCCGCGGGCCTGCCGTCCCGTCCTGTGTCGACGGTGTTCTTCGGCGGTGGCACGCCGACGCTGCTCCCGGTGGACGACCTGGCCGCCATGCTCGATGCGGTGCGGACCACCTGGGGGCTGGCCGACGACGCCGAGGTCACCACCGAGGCCAACCCCGACTCGGTGACCGCCGACTCGTTGGCGGCGCTCGCGCAGGCGGGGTTCACCCGCGTGTCCTTCGGGATGCAGTCCGCCGTGCCCCATGTGCTGGCCACGTTGGAGCGCACGCACACCCCGGAGCGGGTGCCGCAGGCGGTCGCCTGGGCGCGGGAGGCCGGGCTGCGCACCTCCCTCGACCTCATCTACGGCACGCCGGGGGAGTCGCTCGAGGACTGGGCGACGTCGTTGGCCGCCGTCGTGGACGCGGGGGTCGAGCACGTGTCCGCCTACGCCCTGGTGGTCGAGCCCGGCACCCGGATGGGTGCGCAGGTGCGGCGGGGCGCGCTCGCGATGCCAGACCCCGACACCCAGGCCGCCATGTACGAGCTGGCCGACGAGGTGCTCGGTGCCGCCGGCCTCGAGTGGTACGAGGTGAGCAACTGGGCCGCGACAGCGCAGGACGCGTGCCGGCACAACCTGGCCTACTGGCGCGGTGACGACTGGTGGGGGATCGGCCCGGGTGCGCACAGCCACATCGGCGGGGTGCGCTGGTGGAACGCGAAGCACCCGCGGGCGTACGCGCAGGCCCTGGCCGCCGGTCGCAGCCCGGCGGCTGGTCGCGAGGTGCTCGACGGACCGACCCGGGCGCTTGAGCGTGTGCTGCTCGAGGTGCGGCTGCGCACGGGGTTGCCGCTCACCGCGCTCGACGAGCAGGGCCGCCGGGCCGTGGCCGGGCTCCTCGCGGACGGGCTGGTGGACCCGGCCCCGGCGTTGCGGCGCGCCGACGCCCGGGTGGTGCTCACCCGTCGGGGGCGGTTGCTCGCCGATGCCGTCGTGCGTGCTCTCACCGGCTGACGACGTGCAGCTTCACAATTTCTTCACGAGACCGGCGCGTGCGTTTGACACCCCTGGGCACCTTCGGTTCGCTGAAGCCGACGACTGCCGTTCACACGGCGCACCAGCGATGCAGAGGATCTCGGATGAGCCAGCCACCGACCGGACCCACCCCGCCCCAGCCGGACGAGCCCACCCCGGGAGCTGAGCAGCCCGGCGCCGTCCCGCCCCCGCCGCCGGGAGGCGCCGTCCCGCCCCCGCCCGGCACCGGGTTCC
>NZ_VWSD01000091.1 GCF_009829685.1 Cellulomonas citrea | reverse complement strand
CGCCGGATCGGCGAGGGGCCGAAGTGCCCCATGTCGGCGTAGAGCGCCTCGGCCCCCGTGATGGTGAGCACGACGGCGCCCATCGCGACGAACGCGATGAACGGGTGCTCGACGACGAACCCGACAGTGGACGGCCGGCACGCTGCCGCGGCTGTGCACGTGGAGCTGGCCGGCGGCCGGTGCGTGGGTGCTCGGCGTCGAGCCGACCAACGCCCCGCTGTTCGGTGCCGAACGGGACGAGCCGTGGGCGGGTGCGCCCGTGCTCGCGCCCGGTGAGCAGTGGTCGACCGGCGTGCGCATCGGCGTGCGTCCGGCAGAGAGGGTCTGATGGGGATCGAACAGCTGGCGGCGAACCAGCCCGCCGACCGGTTCTACGCGGGCGGGGCACAGATCGCCCGGTTCCGCGGTGAGACGACGGGCCGGACGGCCGGGCGGCACGTCGCGGTGCCCGACCACGTGCCGGACCATGTGCCCGAGGACTGGGTCGGCTCGGTCACCACGCTGTTCGGCGAGGACGAGCTGGGCCTCACCCGGCTGGCCGACGGGCGCACGCTGCGCGAGCACGTGGCCGCCGACCCGACCGCCTGGCTGGGCGCCGAGCACGTGGCACGCTACGGCGACGACGCAGGTCTGCTGGTCAAGCTGCTGGACGCGGGCGAGCGGCTGCCGGTGCACGCCCACCCCGACCGGGCGTTCGCGGCCGAGCACCTGGGCCTCACGCACGGCAAGACCGAGGCCTGGGTCGCCCTCGAGGCCGCCGATGTGCACCTGGCGTTCACGCGTGAGGTCGGTGCCGACGAGCTCGCCGGCTGGGTCGCGGCGCAGGACACCGCGGCGATGCTCGGCGCGATGCACACGCTGCACCTGGAGCGCGGCGACGCGGTGCTGGTGCCCGCGGGGACCCCGCACGCGATCGGCGCCGGGGCGTTCGTCGTCGAGCTGCAGGAGCCGACCGACCTGTCGATCCTCGTCGAGTGGGCCGGGTTCGCGATCGACGGGGCCAACCTGGGGCACCTGGGCCTGGGGTTCGACGTGGCGCTGCGCGCCGTCGACCGCCGGGCGTGGGACTCACGTGACGTGGAACGGCTGCGTGGTGCGCGCATCGGCGACGTGGGCGACCTGCTGCCGGCCGCGGCCGACTTCTTCCGGGTGGAGCGTTGGCGCGGGCCGGTCGCCTGGGACCCGGGGTACGCGGTCGTGGTCGTCACCGCCGGGACCGGGGTGGTCTCCGGGGCGTCCGGGGTGCAGGCGGTCGAGGCCGGGCAGACCTGGCTCGTGCCGCACTGCGCGGGACCGCTGCGCCTGCACGGTGACGTCGAGGTGCTGCGCTGCCGCCCGCCGGCGGCCTGACTCAGACCAGC
Source organism: Cellulomonas citrea (assembly GCF_009829685.1). Classification (GTDB taxonomy): domain Bacteria; phylum Actinomycetota; class Actinomycetes; order Actinomycetales; family Cellulomonadaceae; genus Cellulomonas; species Cellulomonas citrea. The sequence continues at coordinate 10,748 of NZ_VWSD01000091.1, read as the reverse complement.
TGTGCGCGCGTGCGCACGTCCCACAGCTCGACGGTCTGCACCAGCCAGAACGCGCTGAACTGCGCGATGAGCAGGGTCTCCACCCAGAGGACCGCATGGCTGCCGGCGTGCCCGGTGACCGCGACGACGCCCGTCGCCACGAGGGTGAGCGCCATCGTGGCGGCGATCGTGTCGTAGAGCCGGCCGAACGTCGGGCCGCTGGCCGAGTGCCGGGCGCCGAACCCGTTGAGCAGCACGACGACGATGATCCCGACGAACATGGTCACCGCCGACACCGCGTGCCCGTGCCGCAGGAAGCTCGCCGGCGCGGCGAAGAACCACACGATGAACCCGGTGATGACGACCCAGCCGACCGGGCGCACCCATGCCGGCCCGCCGCGCCCGGCCCTGCGGTCGATCACCACCTGGGTCACCTCGGCGAGGACGCCCGCGACCAGCACCGCGAGCACGTTGTTGCGCACCAGCGGAGCCGGGTCGAACCCGGCGGGCAGACCGGGGCCGCCGCACAGGGCCTCGCGCGGGGTGGGCACCATCGCCACCCCGAACGCGAAGAACCCGGCGTAGTTGAGCACCACGTCCTCGACGTACGTGTTGCCCCTGTTCACCACGAGTGCGACCCCGACCGCGCACAGCGCCGCGACGAAGACCGAGTGCGCCGCGGTCCAGTAGGAGGCGCTGATCGAGGTCTGCCAGCAGCCCGCCACCACCCGTTGGATAAGCACCGAGGTGGCGAGCATGACGGCGACGACGAGCGTGGCCAGCCGCAGCATGCGGTACGTCGCCCGGCCGGAGGCGTCCTGGGTCACGGCTCAAGGATGAGGGCCGCCGCACCCGCCGCGCGAGAGGGACATCCCTCGTCGTCGGCGGTCGGGGGCTGCGCGTTCGGCGGTCCGCCGGGCTCCGCCGGCGGTCGGGTCGCTACGACGTGAAGACGTCGCGCAGCGTGACCGTGCGCAGCCCCCGCTGGTCGATCGTGGCGAGCAGCCGGGGCATGGCGTCGAGGACGGGCGGGTGGTTGGCGTGCGCGATGACGACCCGCCCGGCGTTGAACCACTGCGTGCCCAGGTCGGCGATCTCGTCGGGGGTGAGCACCGCGGAGTCGCCCAGCGAGCCGTACCAGAGGGTGGGGGCGGTGTAGCCGATGGCCGCGGCCGCCTGGCGCACCTGGGCGTTGATGTAGCCGAACGGCGGGCGGAAGAACGGCTTGGCGCTCACGCCGTAGGTGTTCTGGATGAAGTCCTCGTTGCGGTTGAGCTCGTCCTGGATCTGCGACGTCGTGAGCGAGCGCAGGTCGGGGTGCGACCAGGTGTGGTTGCCGAGCTGGATCTGCCCTGAGGCGACGAGCGGTCGCAGGTGCTCGGCCTGGTCGGTCCAGGCCTTGCGGCTGCCGTTGAGGAAGAACGTGACCCGGTTGCCGGTGGCCTGCGCCATGTCGGCGTAGGCGCCCACCACGGTGCCGTCGATGCCGTCGTCGACGGTCCAGGCCAGGTAGGGGCCCGCGACCGGGATCGCGGTGATCGACTTGCCGACCGGCACCGGGCCCCTGCTGGTGGGCAGCGCGGGTCGGTCGGCCGGCGCTGCGGGCCAGGCCGTGGACGGCGACGACGGGGTCGGGCCGGCGCTCGACGAGGCGCTCGACGAGGCGGTGGGACGCGGCGAGGCGCTGGTCGCGCCCGGGCCCGACGGCTGCGGGGACCCGCTCGCGGTGCTGTCACCCGTGCCCTGGCCGGCGGACGTGCTGCCAGGTGCGCAGCCTGCGACACCCGCGACGAGTGCGCCGCCGAGCACCACCATGAACCGTCGCCGGTCGATCTGCACGTCGTCCCTCTCTCCGTTCGGCGGCTGACTCTAGGACGCTGACCTGGGAGTCCGCTGCACGGATCGCCGTGCGGCGCGTCGACCGCGGGCCGTGCACCAGTGGCAGGCCGTGCTCCGGTGGCGGACGCCGAAGGCCCCGCCGCCCGGTGGGGGACGGCGGGGCCTTCGGTGGTCGGCAGGGCCGACGGGCGTCCTCTGCTCAGGCGCCGGTGTGGAACGTGCGGTCGAGCACGTCCAGCTGCTGCTCCTTGGTGAGCTTGACGAAGTTCACCGCGTAGCCCGAGACCCGCACGGTGAGGTTCGGGTAGAGCTCGGGGTGCTCGATGGCCTCCTCGAGCGTCTCGCGCGAGAGCACGTTGATGTTCGCGTGGTAGAGGCCCTCGCCCATCCCGGCGTCCAGGATGCCGACCAGGTTGTCGACCTGCTCGGCCTTGTCCCGGCCCAGCCCGGCGGGGGTGATCGTGTTGGTGAGCGAGATGCCGTCCAGCGCGTCGTTGTAGTCGAGCTTGCCGACCGACAGCATCGAGGCGACCATCCCGTGCGTGTCCATCCCGTTCTCCGGGTTGGCGCCCGGCGCGAACGGCGTGCCGGCCTTGTGGCCCGACGGGAACGCGCCGGTGGCCTTGCCGTAGACCACGTTGGACGTGATGGTGAGGACCGACTGCGTCGGCACCGCGTCGCGGTACATCGGCAGCTTGCGGATCTTGTCCATCACCGTCTTGACCACGAGGGCGGCGATCTCGTCGGCGCGGTCGTCGTCGTTGCCGTAGACCGGGAAGTCGCCCTCGGTCACGTAGTCGACGACCAGGCCGGACTCGTCGCGCACCGGGAAGACCTTGGCGTACTTGATGGCCGACAGGGAGTCCGCGACGATCGACAGACCGGCGATGCCGCAGCCCATCGTGCGCACGATCTCGTTGTCGTGCAGCGCCATCTCGACGGCCTCGTAGGCGTACTTGTCGTGGCTGTAGTGAATGATGTTGAGCGCCTCGACGTAGGTGCCCGTCACCCAGTCCAGCATGTCGGAGTACTTGGCCCAGACCTCGTCGAAGTCGAGGGCGCCGTCACCGGTGATCGGGGCGTACCCGGTCACGACCTGCTTGCCGGAGACCTCGTCGCGGCCGCCGTTGATCGCGTAGAGCAGCGACTTGGCCGCGTTGACGCGGGCGCCGAAGAACTGCATCTGCTTGCCGATGCGCATCGGGGACACGCAGCAGGCGATCGCCGCGTCGTCGCCCCAGTGCTGGCGGATCTGCTCGTCGGACTCGTACTGGATGGCCGAGGTCTCGATGGAGATGGCCGCGCAGAACTTCTTGTAGCCCTCGGGCAGGTCGTCGTCCCAGAAGATGGTGATGTTCGGCTCGGGGGCCGGGCCCAGGTTGCGCAGCGTCTGCAGCAGGCGGAACGAGGTGCGGGTGACCAGCGAGCGGCCGTCCTCGCCGAACCCGGCGTCGGACCAGGTGGCCCAGTACGGGTCGCCGGAGAAGATCTGGTCGTAGTCGATGGTCCGCAGGAACCGGACGATCCGCAGCTTGAGGACGAGGGAGTCGATGATCTCCTGCGCGCCCTCCTCGGTGAGGACGCCCCAGGTGAGGTCGCGCTGGAAGTACACGTCGAAGAACGCCGACAGCCGGCCGATGCTCATGGCGGCACCGTCCTGGCTCTTCACCGAGGCCAGGTAGGCCAGGTAGGTCCACTGCACGGCCTCCTGCGCGCTGGCGGCGGGCCGGGACAGGTCGAAGCCGTAGATCGCGCCGAGCTTCTTGAGCTTCTTGAGGGCCTTGATCTGCTCGGAGTGCTCCTCGCGGTACCGGGCCCAGTTCTCGGAGAACGGCTGGTCGGCGACGGCGTCCTTGTCGCGGTTCTTCGCCTCGATGAGGGCGTCGACGCCGTAGAGGGCGACGCGGCGGTAGTCGCCGATGATCCGGCCGCGGCCGTAGGCGTCCGGCAGGCCCGTGATGATGTGCGAGCTGCGGGCGGCGCGGATGCGCGGGGTGTAGATGTCGAAGACGCCCTCGTTGTGCGTCTTGCGGTACTTGGTGAAGATCTCCTTGACGTGCTCGTCGGGCTCGAGACCGGCCTCCTTGATGGCGGTCTCGACCATCCGCCAGCCGCCGTACGGCATCATCGCGCGCTTGAGCGGGACGTCCGTCTGCAGGCCGACGATGACGTCGTCGTCGGGGCTGATGTAGCCGGCGCCGAACGCGTCGATGTCGGCGGGGGTGTGGGTGTCGACGTCGAAGACGCGCTTGGCGCGCTCGACCGACAGGTAGTCCTTCTCCAGGGTCTCCCAGGTGCGCAGCGTCTTGGCGGTGGGGCCGCACAGGAAGCTGGCGTCGCCGGCGTACGGGGTGTAGTTCCGCTGGATGAAGTCACGCACATCGATGGACGTGGTCCACGCGCCCGGCTCGAAGCCGTTCCACGCGGTCTGCTGGGGTGAGGCGGTCGTGGCGGTGGCCATCGGACGCTCCTTCGGGCGAGTACCGGGTTCCCCGGGGGTTACCCGGGAGTCATAGGACGAATCTACGAAGCGGTCGTCCTACGTTCATGGGCCGAAGGGCCCGTCCCTCAGCCCTGGGGGTGTGACTTGCGACGTCGGCGGTCGCGTTCGAGGGCGCCGACCAGACTGGCGACCAACGTGGCCAGGAACACCTGGCCGCCCAGCGCCTCGAGCATCGCCAGCCCGCGGCCCTGCGCCGTCGCCGGGGTGAGGTCGCCGTAGCCCAGCGTGGTGAGCGTGGTGAGCGAGAAGTACTGCAGCAGCTCGGGGGTCGGGCGCTGCCCGCCGGCGAAGAACGGGGCCGGATCGGCGATCGCGACCAGACCGTAGATCGCGGAGAACATCATCCCGATGAGCAGGTACGCGCTCACCGCACCCGCGATGGTCTGCAACGTCACGCGCTCGTGCGAGAGCACCCGGCGCACCACCGCCAGCAGCGTGACCAGCAGCACGACCGTCGCCGCGGCGTTGAGCGCCCCCCACCCGCGGCCCGCCGGCTGGGCCGCCGCGAAGATGCCGGCCGACACCGTCGCCACCGCCGTCACCCCCACCCCGGCCCGCAGCATCCGACGCGACGGCCGCGAGGTCGCCAGCCCGATGACGAGCGCCGCCAGGTAGAGCCCGAGCACCATGAGCCGCAGCACGAGGTCGTCGCCGAAGACGTTGAGCAGGTACGCGCCCAGCAGCAGCGCCAGGACGACCGAGAACCGGTCCGCCGGCACCCGCAGCGCTGCGCGGTCGAGGGAGGTCATGACGGGAGGGTAGGGCTGGGTGGGGCGCCGGCGTCACGGGAGCGCAGGTCGCGGTGGTGGTCGAGCACCTGCTCGACGAGCGCGATGACGTGCGGGTCGTCGAGCAGGTAGATCTGCCGCTTGCCCTTGCGGCGGGCCGAGACCAGCCCCGCGGCGCGCATCTTGGCCAGGTGCTGGCTGGTGAGCGCCTTCGAGGCGCCGATCTCGGCGGCCAGGCTGCTCACGTCGCGGCGGCCCTGGGACAGCAGCCAGGCGAGCTGCAGCCGCACGGGGGAGCCGAGGATCGCGAAGGTCTCGGCCGCGTCGTCGAACAGGTCGGCGGCCTCGTCGGCGTCGTCGGACGCGGTGGTACTGGGAGGTTCGTCGGACGTGGGCCCGTCCGCGGTGTCCTTGGGCATGGTTCAGGCTCCCAGTCGTCACAACAGTTGCGCAAATGTTTGACCGACTGCGGTCGGGTGCGCTTCACTTGTCCCGGCGCGCCGCAGGCTGCGTCCACCGCCCGAACGTGACCAGCGTGACGGCGACGACCGTGCGCCTCGCGCACCGGCACGGAGGGAGGCGAGCCCGAGTGGATCCCGCTCCTGGACACAGTCCGCACCCTCGTCGCCCTCGTCCGTCCGTGACGCGCACCCGCTGACACCCACGCCCGGCACCGCCGGTCCGGTCCGCACCCTGGCCCTGCAGCACCGCAGCGCCGGCGGTGCCCCCGTGCCTGCGGCAGCACCCGGCTGCTGCCCGGGCCCCCTGCGCGCGTCGCCCTGACCCTGCCTGCGGGCGGGACAGGAGGCACCTCATGACCCTCGACACCACCACCCTCGCCCCCCGCCAGAGCGCCGTCCTCGACAGCGCGCACACCGGCGACATCCAGGGCGCGCTGGGCACCATCCGCCTCGGCGAGACCGGCGTCACGACCGGTCGCAGCCGGTTCTCGCGGCGGATGCGCACCCTGCTCGCCGTCGTCGGGCCCGGGCTCATCGTCATGGTCGGCGACAACGACGCCGGCGCCTTCGGCACGTACACCCAGGCCGGGCAGGACTACGGCACCCGGCTGCTGTGGACGCTGCTGCTGCTCGTCCCGGTGATCTACGTCAACCAGGAGATGGTGCTGCGGCTCGGCGCCGTCACCGGGGTCGGCCACGCCCGGCTCATCCTCGAGCGCTTCGGAAGGTTCTGGGGCGCCTTCTGCGTCGTCGACCTGTTCGTGCTCAACGCGCTCACCATCGTCACCGAGTTCGTCGGGATCACCCTGGGCCTGCGCTACCTCGGGCTGCCCACCGTGCCGGGGGTGGTGGTCGCGGTGCTGCTCGTCGTCGCGGCGACCTCCACCGGCTCGTTCCGCCGGTTCGAGCGGGTCTCGCTCGCGCTGGTCGCCGGCTCGCTCGTGCTCGTGCCGGTCGCGTTCATGGTGCACCCGCCGGTCGGGCAGATCGCGCACGACGCCCTCGTGCCCGGGCTGCCGGGCGGCACCGGCCAGCTCTCGACCGTGATGCTCCTGGTCATCGCGATCGTCGGCACCACCGTCGCGCCCTGGCAGCTGTTCTTCCAGCAGTCGTACGTCATCGACAAGCGGATCACGCCGCGGTTCCTGCGCTACGAGAAGGTCGACCTGTGGATCGGCATCGTCATCGTCGTGCTCGGCGCCGGCGCGATGATGTCGTTCAGCGCGGCCGCGTTCGCCGGGCACCTGGGCGGTTTCACCGACGCGGCCGGGGTGGCCGCCGGGCTCGCGGCCACCGGCGGGCGGCTGGCCGGGGTGCTGTTCGCGATCGCCCTCATCGACGCCTCGATCATCGGCGCCGCAGCGGTCGGGCTGTCCACCACCTACGCCGTCGGCGACCTGCTCGGCGTCAAGCACTCGCTGCACCGCACGGTGCGGGACGCCAAGGCCTTCTACGCCGTCTTCGCGCTGCTGCTCGCCGGGTCCGCCGTCGTCGTGCTCATCCCCGGCAGCCCGCTGGGCCTGCTCACCGAGGGCGTGCAGACCCTGGCCGGGGTGCTGCTGCCGTCGGCCACGGTGTTCCTGCTGCTGCTGTGCAACGACAAGGCCGTGCTCGGGCCGTGGGTGAACAGCTGGCGCACCAACGTGTTCGCGGGGTTCGTCGTGGCCGTGCTCGTCATGCTCTCGGTGATCCTCACCGCTGCGGTCGTGTTCCCGGCGCTCAGCGGTCAGACCATGCTCACGGTGCTGGGCGTCGGGACCGGGCTCACCGTGGTCGGCGGGCTGGTCTTCGGGCTCGTGCGGCTGGTGCGGCGGGGTCGGGCCGTCGGCGGTGGCGCGACATCGGCTCCGGGTCCGTGCGACGAGGCCGTGCCGGACCGCACGACCTGGCGGATGCCGCCGCTCGCCCTGCTCGAGCGTCCCGCCATGTCGGTCTCGCGGCGGCTGGGGCTCGGGGTGATGTGGGCGTACCTCGTGCTGGTGTGCGGTCTCGTGGTGCTGCGCGTGGTGCAGATCGCGCTCGGTCACTGACCGGCGGCCGACGGGCGGGGCCCGGCGTGTGGTGCGTCAGGCCCCGTCCAGGTGCCGCAGCTGGTGCCAGATCGCGACCACGAACACCGCCGACCCGACGAAGGCGAACCAGAACGGCGCCGTCACGCCCCAGTGCTGGGCCAGCGCACCGCCGACCAGCGAGCCCAGCACCAGCCCCCCGTACACTCCGACGAGGTTGACCGAGCCGGCCCGGCCCTGCAGCTCGCGCGGCACGGCCCGCTGGCGGATGGTGGTGCTCGTCGCGCCCCAGACGAAGGCGTGCGCGCCGAACACCGTCATGATGACGAGCGCCACCCAGGGGGTGCTCGTGAGGGCCAGCCCCAGGTGGGTGAGGGTCTCGATCACCAGGCCGATCCGCATGATGTTGCCGAGCGACACGTGCCGCGTGATCGTGCCGTAGAACGCGGTGCCGACCAGCCCGCCCGCGGCCGACATGGTGGTGAGCAGGCCGTAGCCGACGGCCCCCATCCCCAGGTGCCGCGTGGCGTAGAGCACGAGCACCGACCAGGCGGCGCCGAACGTGATGTTGAAGATGAAGATGGTGATGACGAGCGTGCGCACCGCGGGGTGCCGGGCCACCCAGACGAAGCCCTCGGCCACGTCGTGCCGGATGCGCCGGCCGGCGGGCACCTCACGGGGGCGGCCGTGCACCCCGATCTTCGACACGAGCACCGCGCCGAGCCCGACGGCCAGCGCCTGGGTGCCGAACGGGAGCGCGGTGCCGGCCGCGAACAGCGCCGCGCCGAGGGGCGGGCCGGCGAGCTGGTTGACCGTGATGAACCCGGTCTGCAGCCGGGAGTTCGCGACCGCCAGGTCGTCGCGGTGCACGAGCATGGGCAGCAGCGTCGAGGTGGTGTTGTCGGCGAACACCTCGGCCACCCCGACCGCGAAGAGCACCGCGAGCACCAGGGTGATCGTCGCGTGCCCGGTGGCGACGACGACGGTGAGCGCGAGCAGGACGGCGGTGCGCGCCGTGTCCACGCCCACGACGAGCAGCCGCCGGTCCAACCGGTCCGAGGCCACCCCGGCGAGCGGGCCGAGCAGCAGCGGCGGCAGCCACTGCAGCGTCGCGGCGAGGGCCACGAGGAACGCGTCGGAGGTGAGCGAGGCGACGAGCAGCGGGCCGGCGGCCAGCGCGATGCCGTCGCCGAGGTTGCTCGTCCAGCTCGACGCCATGAGCCAGCGGAACCCGGACCCGAGCCGCCGCGGTGCGACGATCTCCCCGAGGCGGCTCACGGGGTCGAGAGGCTAGCCCACGGCACGGACGGCCGGCCCCGGCGTCGCGGTGCACCGGCGCCGAGGACGGGCAGGTGCACCGCGGCCGGCCCGGTCGCGCGCTCGCGGGCCGGCCGCGGCCGGCTCACCAGGTCGAGTCGCCCCGGATGACCACGTCGGACCCGCCGTCGACGAACACGACCTGACCGCACAGGTGGGTGTTCTCCTCGCTGCCCAGCCAGGCGAGCAGCCGCGCGACGACGATCGGCTCGGCGATCCCGTTGAGCGGCATCGGCACCTGGTGCAGCAGGGCGTCCTTGGCCGCGTCGGTCGCGATGAGGTCGGCCGTCATCGGGGTCGCGATGACGCCGGGTGCCACGGCGTTGAGCGGGATGGACGCCCCGGCCCAGTCGGCGGTGGCTGCGGTGCGGCGCACCCACTGGGCGAACGCCTTCTTGGTGGAGCCGTAGATGAGGGCACCGGTGGTCTCGGGCTCCTTCGCCAGGACGCCGGCGCGGGCGAGGGCGGCGGCCTCGTCGCCGGCGGTCATGGCGGCCACGAGCTCGTCGTCCGGCGGGTAGAGGCTGGCCATCGAGGAGACGCCGACCGCACGCGGGGCCGGTGAGCCGGCGAGCAGCGGGCGCAGGCCCTCGAGCGTCGCGACCATGCCGAAGAAGTTGACGGCCACGGTCGCCGGGACAGGCAGTGCCAGACCGGCAACCGCGTAGACCGCGTCGAGCCGGCCGCCGGACAGCGCGCTGACCTGGTCGGCCAGGCCTGCGCGGCCCTCGGCGGTGGTGAGGTCCGCGATGATGTCGGCGTCGTGGATGTCCACGCCGATCACCCGTTCACCTCGGGACTCGAGCAGCTCCTTGGTGGTGCGGCCGATCCCTGATGCGGCCCCGGTGACGACAGACGTGCGGGTCATGTCCAACCTCCTTGTTGGTGGGGCTCCCAGCCTCCCTGAGTACCGCGCGTTGTCAATGGTCAGCCGACCAGGTGCGGCCGGGCGCGTGGCGGGCGAGCTCGTGCCGGACGGCGTCGTGCCTGGTCAGACGGGTGACAGGTGGGTCGCGATGTCGTGGGTCATCTCAGGTGATCCTCAGCCGCCCGTCGCAGACTGACGGCACAGACCCCAGGAGATCCCATGACTACCGCCTACGACTTCACCGCGACCGCCATCGACGGCACGCCCCGCGCGCTCGCCGACTACCGCGGGCACGTGACCCTCGTCGTCAACACCGCCTCCCACTGCGGGCTCACGCCGCAGTTCGCCGGGCTGCAGGAGCTCTACGAGACGTTCGCGGACCGCGGGCTCGTCGTGCTGGGCTTCCCGTGCGACCAGTTCGCCCACCAGGAGCCGGGCTCCGAGGCGGAGATCGCCCAGTTCTGCGAGACCAGCTACGGCGTCACGTTCCCCATGTTCGCCAAGATCGACGTCAACGGCGCCGACGCGCACCCGCTGTACGCCTGGCTCAAGGAGCAGCAGCGCGGCCCGCTCGGCGGTGCGATCAAGTGGAACTTCACCAAGTTCCTGCTCGACGCCGAGGGGAACGTCGTGCACCGCTACGCCCCGACCACGACGCCGGACAAGATCGCGGCCGATGTGGAGACGCTGCTGGGCTGAGCCCGGCTGACCCGCCGCCGGGCCCGGGGCTCAGGGGACGACGACCGTCATCCCCGCCCCGGCCGGTGCGCCACCCAGGGCCACCAGCGCCGCAGGGGCGTCGTCGAGCCCGATCGTGCGGCCGATGAGCCGTGCGGGCTCGAGGCGACCATCGGCCACCGCGGCCAGCATCGCCGGGTACTCGTGCGCCGCCATGCCGTGGCTGCCGTACAGCTCGAGCTCCCAGGCGATCACCCGGCCCATCGGCAGCGCGGGGGTCGCGTGCCCGGCGAGCAGCAGCCCCACCTGCACGTGCCGGCCCCGGCGGCGCAGCGACAGGATGCTCGCGACCGCGGTGGCCGTGCT
>NZ_VWSD01000090.1 GCF_009829685.1 Cellulomonas citrea | reverse complement strand
CGACGACGGGCCGGACAGCGCGACGGGCCCCGGCGCAGTGCCGGGGCCCGTCGCGGGGTCGGTCAGCGGTGCTCGGACGCGCTCGCGGACGAGTCCTGCGCGGTCCGCGTCGCCGAGTCGTGCTCGAGCGCGAGCTGGTACGCCTCAGGCTCGATGGGCCCGGTGCGGTCCACGCGTGCGGCCCGCACCCGGGAGATGATGACGGCGCCGAACGCCACCATCATCGCCAGGATCGCGATGAGCAGCCGGGCCGGCTGGTTGGCGTTCGCCCCGGCCGAGATCTGCACGACGGCCGGTGCGATGAGCAGCGCCACCAGGTTCATCACCTTGATGAGCGGGTTGATGGCCGGACCCGCGGTGTCCTTGAACGGGTCACCCACGGTGTCGCCGATGACGGCGGCCGCGTGCGCCGGCGAGTTCTTCCCTCCGTGGTTGCCGTCCTCGATGATCTTCTTGGCGTTGTCCCACGCCCCGCCGGAGTTGGCCAGGAACACGGCCATGAGCACACCGGTGGCGATGGCACCCGCGAGGAAGCCCGCGAGCGGCCCGACACCGAGCCCGAACCCGACCGCGATCGGCGCGAACGCCGCGAGCAACCCGGGGGTAGCCAGCTCGCGCAGCGAGTCGCGCGTGCAGATGTCGACGACCTTGCCGTACTCCGGCCGCTCCGCGCCGGTCATGATGCCGGGGTGCTCGCGGAACTGGCGACGCACCTCGAACACGATGGCGCCGGCCGCACGGGTGACCGCGTCGATCGCCAGCCCGGAGAACAGGAACACCGTCGCCCCGCCCAGGATCGCCCCGACGAGCGTGACCGGCGAGATGATGTCGTACTGCATCATCGCCTGCACGATGTCGGGCAGCCCGTCGGTGCTCACCCCGCGCAGCGCGGTCTCCACGGCGTCCCGGTAGGAGCCGAACAGCGCGGTGGCGGCCAGCACGGCCGTGGCGATGGCGATGCCCTTGGTGATGGCCTTCGTGGTGTTGCCCACGGCGTCCAGGTCGGTGAGGATCTGGGCGCCCTCGTCGCTGATGTCACCGGACATCTCGGCGATGCCCTGGGCGTTGTCGCTCACGGGGCCGAAGGTGTCCATCGCGACGATGACGCCCACCGTGGTGAGCAGACCGCAGCCGGCCAGTGCGACGAGGAACAGCGCGAGCGCCACCGAGCCGTTGGCCAGCAGGAACAGCGCGCAGATGGCCGCCGCGATGATGCCGGCGGTGTAGACCGCGGACTCGAAACCGACACCGATGCCGGACAGCACCACGGTGGCCGCACCCGTGAGGGTGGTGCGCGCCACGTGCAGGGTCGGGTTGCTCGTGGTGCCGGTGAAGTAGCCGGTGAGCCACAGGATGATGCCGGCCAGCAGCACCCCGATGAGCACCGCACCGCTGGCGACCAGCCGCGGGTCGCTGAGCACGGGGATCCCCGCAGCGTGCCGGGTGAGGTCGGCGGTGCCTCCCGCGATGAGCGAGAACGAGGAAGGCAGGTACCAGAACGCGGCGGCCGCAGCCAGCACCACCCCGGCCACGGCCGAGGTGTAGAAGCCGCGGTTGATGGCGGCCAGCCCGCTCTCCGAGCCGCGCACCCGGGTGATGAAGATCCCGAGCGCGGCGACGAGGGCGCCGATGGTGGTGACGATGAGCGGGAAGACCAGCCCTTGTTCCCCGAAGGCGGCCTTGCCGAGGATGAGCGCGGCGACGAGCGTGACGGCGTAGGACTCGAACAGGTCGGCGGCCATGCCCGCGCAGTCACCGACGTTGTCGCCCACGTTGTCCGCGATGGTGGCGGCGTTGCGCGGGTCGTCCTCGGGGATGCCCTGCTCGACCTTGCCGACGAGGTCGGCACCGACGTCGGCCGCCTTGGTGAAGATGCCGCCACCGACGCGCATGAACATGGCGAGCAGCGCGGCGCCGAACCCGAAGCCCTCGAGCACACCGGGGGCGTCGAAACCGAACAGCAGCATGACGCCGGCGGCGCCCAGCAGGCCCAGCCCGACGACGCTCATGCCGACCACGCCGCCGGTGCGGAAGGCGATCTTCGCGCCGAGGGCACGTCCGCCGGGGCGGTTGGCGGCGGCGGCCACCCGGACGTTGGCCCGCGTCGCCAGCCACATGCCGAGGAATCCGATCGTGGCCGAGAAACCGGCTCCGAGCAGGAAGAAGATAGACCGCCCGAGCTTGATCCCGCCCTCGCCGGGCAGCAGCCACAGCAGGGCGAAGACGACCGCCGCGAACAGCGCCAGGGTGCGGAACTGCCGTCGCAGGTACGCGGTGGCCCCCTCCTGGACGGCCTGGGCGATCTCGCGCATCTTCACGGTGCCCTCGTCCGCCGCGAGCACCTGCCGGGCGAGCACCGCCGCCATCACCAGGGCGGCAACGGCGATCGCGCCGATGACGGCGACGACCGTCAGGCTGGTCGAGCTCAGCGCGGCATCGCTGCGGGCCAGATGCAGGCTCGTCGACACGAGCTGGTGCATTCATCCTCCTCACGAGGGGGACGCGCATCGGTGGGCGCCCCGGAGAGTCGATGGCCTCGTTGCCGACCGACCTGGGGAGTCTAGTGGGACCAACGACCCCGCCCACGGCGCTCCGTGGAGAAGAACGTCACATCTGCGCGGGCCCCGGCACACCCCTGGCAGGACGTTCGGACGCGACGCAGACACCCGGGGCCGCCGAGGTGTCGGTGGACCGCACGACGGCGCTGCCCGCACAATCTGCGGGTGGCCCATGACATGGCAGACGTGGCACGGCTCGCGGGTGTGAGCACGGCGACGGTCTCGCGTGCCCTGCGGGGGCTCCCCAACGTCTCGGCGCAGACCCGGGACCGCGTGCTCGCCGCGGTCGCGGAGCTCGACTACGTGCCGAGCCCGTCGGCCGCGTCGTTGGCCAGCGGACGCACCCGGACCGTCGGGGTGCTCACCCCGTGGGTGTCGCGCTGGTACTTCGGCCAGGTCATCGAGGGCATCGAGCGCACGTTGCACGCCGCGCACCTGGACGCGCTGCTCTACCAGCTGGACTCCGAGCGCTCGTCCGAGCCGCTGCGGTTCGACCCGTCGGCGCTGCACCGGCGGGTCGACGGGCTCATCGTCGTCGGCCTGCCGCTCGAACCGCGTGAGCTCGACGCCCTGGAGGACCTCGGCTACCCCATCGTCGGGATCGGTGCCGCGGCGCCGCGGCACGCGCACGTGCGGCTGGACGACGTGACGACCGCCCGGCGCGCGGTGGCGCACCTCGCCGACCTGGGCCACCGGACGATCGGGCTGCTCACCGGCAGCCGCGACGACAACATCGCGTGGTCGCCCGGCTACCAGCGCCGGGTGGGCTGGCGTGCCGAGCTCGACTCCCGCGGGCTCGAGCACGGGGTGGACCTGGAGTCCGACGGCGGGTTCTCGATGCTCGGCGGCCGGCATGCGGGGCACGTGCTGCTGCGCCGCCGGCCCGATGTGACGGGCGTCTTCGCGGCGTCCGACGAGATGGCGATGGGACTGCTGCTCGCCGCCCGCGACCTGGGCCTGCGCGTCCCGGAGGACCTGTCGGTGATCGGCGTGGACGGTCACGAGATGGACGAGGTGACCGGGCTGACGACCATGGCGCAGGACGCCCAGCAGCAGGGCGAGGCGGCGGCGCGGCTGCTGCTGGACCTGCTCGCGGGCCGGTCGGTGCCCTCGACGCACGTGTACCCGACGACGCTCGTCGTGCGGACGAGCACGGCCGCACCTAGGTTGGCATCGGCCCCGAGCCGGCCCTGACCTCGACCATCTCGTGACCGAACTGTGACCCGGTTTGGTGTTGCGGGCGATCGATGTAAGCGCTTGCATGGGATCAGCCGTCACGGAGGCGGATCAACCACATCGTCGTGGGAGGACATCGCATGGGTATCACCACCACCCGTCGGATCAAGGTCGCCTCGGCAGCAGCCGCGGGCCTGGCCCTGGTCCTGACCGGATGTTCCAGCGGGGGAAGCTCGGGCTCGAGCTCGGCCTCCTCCAGCGCCGACTGCTCCGCGTACTCGCAGTACGGGGACCTGTCCGGCAAGACCGTGACCGTCTACGCGGGCATCGTCGCCCCCGAGGACGCCGCGTACATCGAGTCCTTCAAGCCGTTCGAGCAGTGCACCGGCGCGAAGGTCGACTACACCGCAGACAAGAACTTCGAGACCCAGATCCTCGTCCAGGCGCAGTCGGGCAACGCCCCCGACCTGGCGATCGTCCCGCAGCCCGGTCTGCTCAAGCAGCTCGTGGCCACCAAAGCCGCCAAGGCCGCCCCGGCCGCCGTCGCCGCCAACGTCGACAAGTGGTGGGGCGCCGACTGGAAGAGCTACGGCACCGTCGACGGCACCTTCTACGCCGCCCCGTCGGGCGCCAGCGTGAAGTCGCTCGTCTGGTACAACCCGCAGAAGTTCAAGGAGGCCGGCTACACGGTGCCGACCACCCTGGACGAGATGGCGGCGCTCACCAAGAAGATCGCCGACTCGGGCCAGGTCCCGTGGTGCGCCGGCATCTCCTCGGGTGAGGCGACCGGCTGGCCGATCACCGACTGGATGGAAGACTTCATGCTCCGCATCGGCGGGCCGAAGGTCTACGACCAGTGGGTCAACCACGACATCGCGTTCAACTCCGCGGTGCCGACCGAGGCGCTCGACGGCGTCGGCGCCTACCTGAAGAACCCGGCCTACGTGAACGCCGGCTTCGGCGGTGTCGAGTCGATCGCCACCACGACGTTCCAGGACGCCGGTCTGGGCATCCCGACCGGTGACTGCTCCATGATGCGGATGGCGTCGTTCTACTCGTCCAACTTCCCGACCGACGGTTCGGTGACGGTCTCCAAGGACGGCAACGCCTTCGCGTTCTACCTGCCGGGCCAGAAGGCCGACGACCACCCCGTCCTCGGTGGCGGCGAGTTCTACCTCGCGTTCGCCGACCGTCCGGAGGTCCAGGCGTTCCAGACCTTCCTGTCGACCGACACC
The DNA here is from genome assembly GCF_009829685.1 of Cellulomonas citrea. Classification (GTDB taxonomy): domain Bacteria; phylum Actinomycetota; class Actinomycetes; order Actinomycetales; family Cellulomonadaceae; genus Cellulomonas; species Cellulomonas citrea. The sequence continues at coordinate 7,269 of NZ_VWSD01000090.1, read as the reverse complement.
TGGGCCAACCTCAAGGCCAAGGCCAGCTCCTCGATCACCAAGGGCGGCTGGATCACGGCCAACAAGGGCCTGGACATCGCCAACCTGGTCAACCCGATCGACCAGCTCTCGGCCGGCATCCTGCAGGACCCGAACACGGTGTTCCGGTTCGACGGCTCGGACATGATGCCCGCGGCTGTCGGCTCCGACTCCTTCTGGAAGCAGTCGACCAACTGGATCACCGGTCAGTCGACCAAGGACACCCTCGACAAGATCGAGGCGTCCTGGCCGAAGTCCTGACCCCCTGACAGCCGGGCCCGGCCGCCGCTCGCGGCCGGGCCCGCCTGTCGCCCCTCACCCCTGCCCCGCCGCACAACCGGCCGGGTGTCCCGCACAACCGCACCGGCGCGTGCCGCGCCGGCCCTCGTCCCGGAGGTCCGATGCACCTCGCCGTCACCAACCTGTCCGACAGCGGGAAGCTGCTCCTGATGGTCGAGGGCCTGCTGGCCTTCGCCGTCGTCATCGCACTCATCCTCGGCATCGCGACGCTCGTCGAGCGACGCGGCGGCCGCAGGGTCGCGTGGCTGTTCGTGCTGCCGACGCTGTTCCTGCTGCTCGTCGGCCTCATCTACCCGACCCTCAAGACGATCCAGCGCTCGCTGTACGACGCGGGGGGGCAGCAGTTCATCGGCGTCGACAACTACCTGTCGATCTTCGCCTCGAGCGAGCAGCTCGTCGTGCTGCGCAACACGTTCCTGTGGGTGGTCGTCACTCCGTTCGTGGCCACCGCGGTCGGTCTGGTGTACGCGATCCTGGTCGACGGGGCCCGCGGCGAGGCGTTCGCCAAGTCGCTCATCTTCCTGCCGATGGCGATCTCGTTCGTCGGCGCCTCGATCATCTGGAAGTTCGTCTACGAGTACCGCCAGGCCAGCGCCCCGCAGATCGGGCTGCTCAACCAGGTGCTCGTCTGGTTCGGGCAGGAACCGCAACAGTTCCTCATCAAGTCACCGATGAACACGTTCTTCCTCATCGTCGTGATGATCTGGATCCAGGCCGGTTTCGCCATGACGATCCTGTCCGCCTCCATCAAGGCCATCCCGTCGGAGATCACCGAGGCCGCACGGCTCGACGGGGTCTCGGCGATGCAGATGTTCCGGTTCGTGACGCTGCCGAGCATCCGGCCGTCGGTCGTCGTGGTGCTCACCACGATCGCCATCGGCTGTCTCAAGGTCTTCGACATCATCCGCACGATGACCGGTGGCTCGTTCGACACCTCGGTCGTGGCCAACGAGTTCTACTCGCAGAGCTTCTCGGCCGGGAACCCCGGGCTCGGCGCCGCGCTCGCCGTGCTGCTGTTCGTGCTGGTCATCCCGATCGTCATCTACAACATCCGCCAGATGCGGGCTTCGGAGGGACAGTGATGACCACCACCACGCCGCCGCTCGATGCGGCCGTCGCCTCCCCGGTCAAGACGCGCCGCGGGCGCACCTCGGGCGAGATCGCCAAGAAGCAGCTCAGCTCGCCGTGGGCCTCGCTGGCCGCGGTCGTGCTCGCCGCGCTGTGGACGCTGCCGACCTTCGGGCTGCTCGTCACGTCGTTCCGGCCCGAGGCCGACATCAAGAAGTCCGGCTGGTGGACGTTCTTCACCAACCCGACGTTCTCGCTGGAGAACTACCAGAAGGTGCTCGGCGGCTCCGGCTCGGACAACCTCGCGCCGTACTTCGTCAACTCCCTGGTCATCACGATCCCGGCCGTGCTGGCCCCGATCCTCATCGCCTCGCTGGCGGCGTACGCGTTCGCCTGGATGGACTTCCGCGGCAAGAACTTCCTGTTCGTCACGGTGTTCGCGCTCCAGGTGGTGCCGATCCAGGTGACGCTCATCCCGCTGCTCTCGCTCTACGTGAACCTCGGCATCGCCGGGACCTACTGGGCGGTGTGGCTCTCGCACACGATGTTCGCGCTGCCGCTCGCGGTGTTCCTGCTGCACAACTTCATGCGTGAGATCCCCGGGGAGCTCATCGAGGCGGCCCGGATGGACGGCGCCGGCCACGTGACGATCTTCTTCAAGCTCATGCTGCCGATGCTCACCCCGGCCCTGGCCGCGTTCGGCATCTACCAGTTCCTGTGGGTGTGGAACGACCTGCTGGTGGCGCTCACCTTCGCCGGGTCGTCGAAGGCTGTCGCCCCGATGACGGTCGCGCTGTTCAACCTCACCGGGACGCGCGGCTCCGCCTGGCAGCTGCTGTCCTCGGGGGCGTTCGTCTCGATCATCGTGCCGGTGCTCGTGTTCGTCTTCCTGCAGCGGTACTTCGTGCGCGGCCTGCTCGCCGGGTCGGTCAAGGGGTAGTCGGTCGGGGCTGCAGGGCCCCAGCACCGCAGGAAGCACGGGCCCGGCCGCCACGGCCGGGCCCGTGCTGCGTGGTGCGTGGTGCGGCCCGAGCATCCCCGGGGCCTAGGTCCGGCGCCTGGCACCCGGCCCCGGGAGTATGGTTCAACCGTGGCTGAATCAATCAGGATTGAATCAAGCCCGGCTGACAGATCGGCCCGGGTCGACGCCTCGCTCGCCCTGCTCACCGCCGTCGCCGACCCGGTCCGCTGGACGGTGCTCGACCTGCTCCGCGACGGCACGCACTGCGTGTGCGACCTGCAGGCGCACGTCCCCGTCGCGGCCAACCTGCTCAGCTACCACCTCAAGGTGCTGCGCGACGTCGGCCTGGTCACCACCGCCCGGCGCGGCCGCTGGGTCGACTACACGCTCGCCCCCGACGCGCAGGACCGCCTGTGCGCAGCCCTGCCGACCGGCACGACCCGGGTCACGGCCACCGCTCGGTCGACCGCGGACGCCCGGTCGACCACCGGCACAGCGGTCGGGCCCGCACGGTCCGCGCGATGAGCCTCACGACGACCCCCGCCACCACCACCCCGGCCCGACGCTGGCTCACGGTGGGGGCCGCCGCGCTCGTCTGGGTCGTGGCCTACCGGCTCAACGAACCGCTCTGGGACTGGCTCGTCTACTCCGTGGGCGGGCTCGACCCGGCCTCCCGGATCGGCTCCGGCGTGCACTTCTTCGGCTACGACACGGTCAAGATCGTCCTGCTGCTCGTCGGCATCATCTTCGTCGTCACCGTGGCGCGGTCCTTCATGTCCGTCGAGCGCACCCGCGCGCTGCTCGGCGGCAAGCGCGAAGGCCTCGGCAACGTGCTGGCCGCCGGGCTGGGCGTCGTCACCCCGTTCTGCTCCTGCTCGGCGGTGCCCGCGTTCATCGGGTTCGTCGCGGCCGGGGTGCCCATCGGGGTGACGATGAGCTTCCTCATCGCCTCCCCCATGGTCAACGAGGTCGCGATCGCGCTGCTGCTCGGCCTGTTCGGGATCGGGCCCACGCTGCTGTACGTCGGCGCCGGGCTCGTCGTCGCGGTCGTCGGCGGGCTCGTGCTCGGCCGGCTGCACGCCGAGCGCTGGGTCGAGCCGTTCGTCTTCGAGACCCGGCTGCGCGGCCAGGTGATCGACTCCACCGTCGGGCTCAGCTGGGACGACCGGCTGGCGATCGGCCGCGAGGAGGTCGCCTCGATCCTGCGCAAGATCTGGCCCTACCTGCTCGTCGGCATCGGGCTCGGGGCGTTCATCCACGGCTGGGCGCCGGCCGACTTCTTCGCCCGGTACGCCGGGGCCGACAACCCGTTCGCCGTGCCGCTCGCCGTGCTGATCGGCGTCCCGCTGTACTCCAACGCCGCCGGGGTGCTTCCCCTGGTGGAGGCGCTGCACGACAAGGGGCTGCCGATGGGCACCCTGCTGGCCTTCATGATGGCCGTCGTCGCGCTGTCGCTGCCCGAGATGATCCTGCTGCGCCGGGTGCTCAAGCCCCGGCTCATCGCCGTCTTCATCGCCGTCGTCGCCGTCGGGATCGTCGCCGTCGGCTACCTGTTCAACGCCGTCCTGGCGTGACCCGTTCGAAGGAGAGCACCATGCACATCTCGATCCTCGGCTCCGGCTGCGCCAACTGCGTCACCCTCGAGCGAGTCACCCGCGAGGCGGTCGCCGAGCTGGGGCTGACCGCCGAGTTCGAGAAGGTCACCGACCCCGGCGAGATCGCCAGCTACGGCGTCATGCGCACCCCCGGTCTGGTGGTCGACGACCAGCTGCTGCTGTCCGGGCGGGTGCCCACCGCGGCCCAGGTCCGCGAGCTGCTCGAACCGCTCGTCACGGCCCGCTGACCCCAGCCGGCCCGCAGACCCCCGCCGCACCCAGAGAGCAGAGCCCGACGTTGTCCGAGCCCACCCCGTCCCCCGCCCCGGCACCGAGCGGCACCGACCCGGCCGCGCCGCCGCCCCCGGCACCGGACCGGCTGCGCGACCTGCACCCCGGCTGGTTCGCCGCCGTCATGGGCACCGGGATCCTCGCGGTCGCACTGGCGAACAACCCCGGCGACCTGCCCGCCCTCGTCGGTGTCACGCGGGGGGCCTCGATCGCGCTCGCCGTGCTCGCCTACACGCTCGCCGCGGTGCTCACGGTCGCCTTCGTCGCACGCTGGCTGGCGCACCCGACGGCGGCGCTCGCCGATCTGCGGCACCCCATGGTCGGCGGCCTGCACGCCACCGCACCCGGTGGGCTGCTCGTGCTCGCGGTCATGACCTCCGTCGTCGGGCCACATCTCATGGCGGCCGGTGCCGTGGTCGCCACGACCGCCGTGCTCGCCGCCGTCGGGACGACGCTCGCCCTGCTGGTCGCCGTCGCCTTCGGCTACACGCTGGTCGCCGGCGAGCGCCCCGCCGCCGCCACCAACGGCAGCTGGTTCATCCCGCCGGTCGTCACCGTCATCGTGCCGATGGCGATCGCCCCGCTGCTCGGCCACGTCGGGCCACAGGTGGCGCGGCTGCTGCTCTTCGTCGGGTACGCCTTCCTGGGGATGGGCTTCCTGCTCTTCCTGCTCACGCTCGGGTTGCTGCACGACCGGCTCGTCGAGCACCCGCTGCCGCCGGCCCCGCTCGCCCCCTCGTTGTGGATCGCGCTCGGCCCGGTCGGCGTCAGCGCCCTGGCACCGCTCGCGCTCGCCCGCGCCGGGCAGGCGGTCCTCGGCCCGGCGGCGGGCACCGTCCTCACGCTCAGCCTCCTCGTGGCGAGCTGCGTGTGGGGCTTCGGGCTGTGGTGGCTCGCCCTCGCGACCAGCCTGCTCGTCCGGTACCTGCGCGCCGGCGGCATCCCGTTCCACGTGGGCTGGTGGGGGTTCGTCTTCCCGCTCGGCGCCTACGCCGTGGCCACTCTCACCCTCGCCCGGGCGTGGGGCCTGCCCGCGGTCGAAGGGCTGGGTGTCGTCCTCGTGCTCGCCCTTGCTGCCGCCTGGGGCACCGTCATGGTGCGGACGGTCGCAGGGCTGCGCACCGGGCGTCTCTGGGCGCGCTGACCGCGTACCGGACCCGGCGGTGTGCCGGCGCCCGGACCTGGGGTAGACCAGAGCCATGGTGACGACCGACCCGCGCATCCGTGACCGAGCGCTCGGGGCGCTGTGGGGGTTGGCCGTCGGGGACGCGCTCGGGATGCCGACCCAGCTCATGTCCCGGCAGCAGGTCGTCGAGCGCTTCGGCACCCTCGACGGCTTCCGGCCGGCCGGCGCCGACCACCCGATCGCCGCAGGGCTGCCCGCAGGCCGCATCACCGACGACACCGAGCAGGCGCTGCTGCTCGCCCGGCTGCTGCTCGCGTCCGACGGGCACGTCGACCCCGCACGGTTCGCCCGCTTGCTCGTCGAGTGGGAGGACGACATGCGGGCGCGCGGCTCGCTCGACCTGCTCGGCCCCTCGACCCGCAACGCCGTCGCCGCGGTGCTCGCCGGCGTCCCCGTCGACCAGGCCGGCCGCACCGGGACGACGAACGGCGCCGCGATGCGGATCACCCCGGTGGGCCTGCTCATGGCCTCCGACGACCTGCCGGCCCTCGTCGACCGCGTCGTCGAGGCCAGCCTGGTCACCCACCACACCCAGCTCGCCATCGCCGGGGCCAGTGCGGTCGCGGCCGCGGTGAGCGCCGGGATCGACGGCGCCGACGTCCGCGCGACCGTGCCGGTGGCGATCGAGGCCGCCCGGCTCGGCGCGCAGCACGGCAGCTGGATCGCCGGCGCCCAGGTGGCGCGACGCATCGGCTGGGCGGTCGACCTCATGGACCCGGCGCGCCCGGGCGACGGGCTGCGCGACGTCGTCGAGCTGGTCGGCACATCGCTCGCCACCCAGGAGTCGGTCCCGGCGGCGTTCGCCGTGCTCGCCCTGTTCCCCGACGACCCGTGGCGGGCCTGCCTGGCCGCCGCGTCGCTGGGCGGGGACACCGACACGATCGCCGCCATGGCCGGCGCGATCGGCGGGGCGTGCCACGGGACGGCCGGGTTCCCCGCTGCGGCCCGCGAGACCGTCGCCACCGTCAACGACCTCGACCTGGCGGAGATCGCCGACGGCCTCCTCGCGCTGCGGCGGGCGCCCGGCCGATGAGCCCGATCACCCGGCTGGTGAGCGTCGGCAACGTCGTCATCGACGTGCTGGCCCGCATCGACGCGCTGCCCGCCCGGGGGGCCGATGTGCTCGCCACGGCCGGACGGCTCGAACCCGGCGGCGGGTTCAACCTCATGGTGGCGGCCCGACGTCAGGGCCTGGCCACCGCGTACGCGGGGACCGTCGGCACGGGGCCGCTCGGGGACCTCGCGCTGGCGGGCCTGGCCCGTGAGCAGATCGCCGTGCTGCTGGCCCCCGTACCCGACGCCGACACCGGCTTCTGTGTCGCGATGACCGATGCCGACGGCGAGCGCACCTTCGTCACCGTCGTCGGCGCCGAGGCCGCGCTCACGCCCGCCCGGCTCGACACCGTGTCGCTCACGGCGACGGACGCCCTCGCCGTCTCGGGGTACGGCCTGCTGCACCCGACCAACTGCGAGGCTCTCGCGGCACGGCTCCCCCGGCTTCCGGACGCCGCCACGGTGGTCTACGACCCCGGTCCTCTCGGGCACACCGCACCCGCTGCGGCCCTGGTCGCGGTGCAGGCCCGCACCGACTGGTGGACCGGCAACGCCCGCGAGGCGGCGCTCGCCACCGGGCTGACCGATCCGGCCGATGCGGCGCGGGCCCTGGTGGCCACCCTCACCCGCGGCCGGGTGGTCGTGCGCACCGGCGCGGACGGCTGCCTGCTCGCCGACCGGGACGGCACCGTGCGGCACGTCCCCGGCTACCGGGCCGACGTCGTCGACACCAACGGCGCGGGCGACACGCACACCGGGGCGTTCGTCGCCGCGCTCGCCGCCGGGCTCGACCCGCT
>NZ_VWSD01000008.1 GCF_009829685.1 Cellulomonas citrea | reverse complement strand
CGCGGTCTCGGCCACGAGCCAGGCCACGGCGACGACCTGCCCGAGGCTGGTCGGCGGCGCCGGCGGCCGCAGCAGCCCGGCCGCGACGAGGCGTTCGAGCTGGGCGGCGAACGCGGCGGTGCGTTGCTGCACGTGCTGGAGGTACCGCTCGGCGAGCTCGGTGTCGACGTGCAGCAGCGGGAACAGCTCGCGCGCGAAGAATGCGTACTCGTCGGTGACCTGGGCCTGGTGCGGTCCCTGGCGCCACAGCGCCTGCAGCACCTGCGCGGGGTCGGCGACCGCATCCAGGTCGACGGCCGAGCGCGCGGCCCACTCCTCGAACAGGGCCTGCACGATCTCGCCCTTGTTGGCGAACCAGTAGTAGAGGTTCCCGGGGCTGATGCCGGCGACCTCGGCGATCCGCCCGGTGGTGACCTGCGCGATCCCCTCGTCGGCGAACAGGGTGCGCGCCGTGCGCAGGATCTGCTCGCGACGGCGGGCGGTGCGCTGCGGGGTACGGCTCGGGGTGGGCATTGCTAGATCATATGCTCTATTAGAGCAATAGATCTATCTAGGGCGCGACGCCCCGGCCTCAGACCGTGTGCAACCCGCGCAGCCGCGCCAGCACCGCGTCGGCGACGACGTCCGTCACCTCGGGCGCGACGTGCAGGTTGAGCGCCGGCTCGAACAGCTCCGCCTCGAGCAGCACCAGCCCGAAGGCCGCGGAGTCGACGAGGTCGACCCGGGCGTACAGCGGCGCGGCGAGCCCGGTGGCCCGCCCGACGGCCGCGAGCACCTCGGCGGCGAACCTCTCCTCGGCGTCGCTCACCGGCACCCGCACCGGGTTCTCCACGTACACCCCGCCGCGCAGCCCGCCGCCGTCGGCCAGCAGCGCACCCTTGGCGATGGCGTGCGTGACCCGTCCGTCGATCACGTAGACCGCCTTCTCGCGCCCGTCCGACAGCTCGGGCACCTCGGGCTGCACCATCACCTCGCCACCCGCAGCGAGGATGGTCGCGGCCAGGGTGAGCGCGGCCGGGTCGTCGGCCCGGAACAGGCCGGTGTCGCGGGCGCCGGCCGAGACGGTCGGCTTGAGCACCACGCGGGCGTCGGGCCCGGCCGCGGCCAGGGCGTCGCGCACCTGCGCCACGGTGCCGCAGTAGGTGGTCGGCACGACGGCGACGCCGAGCCCGGCGAGCTGGTCGAGGTACCGCTTGTCGAGGTTCCAGCGCACCAGGGCCGGGTCGTTGAGCACGGTGGTCGCCGCCCCCGCGGTGGTCAACCAGGCGTCGAGCTCGGCGAGCCGCTCCGGGTAGTCCCACGGGCTGCGCAGCAGCAGCAGCGCGTACGACGCCCAGTCGACGCTGCCGTCGTGCCAGACCACGGCCTGCGCGCGCACCCCGCGCGCGTGCAGCGCGGCCAGCAGCGGACCGGTGTCCTGGTCCGGGTCCTGCTCGGGATAGCTGTCGGTGACGACGATACCGACGGTGAGCTCGTCGAGGGCGGGCGCAGGGGTGGTCACGAGCCAGCGACCTTAGCAACGGCCCGGCTCGCGACCGACGGGCGCGGCCTACCCGTCGGTGGGCTCGTCGACCACGCGGTGCAGCAGCGCGAGCAGCTGGGTCTGCTCCGCCGGGGACAGCCGGGCGAGGCGGGCCGCGGCACCGGCGGCACGGTCCTGCGCGACCCGGTCGAGCAGCTGGCGCCCGGCCGGGGTGAGCTCGACGAGGGTGGCGCGCCGGTCGGTCGGGTCGGGCCGCCGCTCGACGAACCCCTCGGCCGCGGCCAGGTCGACCTTGCTGGTGACCGACCGCGGCGCCATGTCGAGCCGGGTAGCCAGCTCACCGGGGCGCTGCGGGCCGCCGCAGCGCTGCAGCATCCGCAGGAAGCGCAGCTGACCAGGGGTGACGCCGTCGGGCGCACCGGCGGCCAACGTCTCGCGGCGCACCGAGTGCAGCAGCGTGTGGACGAGGTCGAGCAGCTCGGCGGAAGCGTCGTCGGCCATGCAGGGACCCTATCAGTTGTGAGCCTGGCACATGATGAGTTAACCTCAGTACATCGGGACCCCCTCCCACCGGTGGTGCGGAGCCCGGCGGTCCGCCCTCACACTCCGGAAGGCCCCATGTCCCACATGCGTCCGCAGCTCTCCGGGTACACCCGGGACCGCTCGGTCACCGAGCACAAGCTCTCCCGCGCCACGTTGCGCCGGATCCTCGGCTTCGCCCGGCCGTACCGCGGTCAGCTCGCCCTCTTCCTGCTCGTCATCGCGCTCGAGGCCGCGGCCGGTGCGCTCACCCCGCTGCTGTTCCGCGAGCTCATCGACCGCGGCATCACCCCGGGCGACAAGCGCGTCGTCGTGCTGGCCGCGACGGGTGCCGCCGTCCTCGCCCTGGTCGGCGCCGGCCTGTCCGTCGTCGACCGCTGGCTGTCCGCACGGGTCGGCGAAGGCCTCATCCGCGACCTGCGCACCGAGGTGTTCGACCATGTGCAGCGGATGCCGCTCGCCTTCTTCTCCCGCGCCAAGACCGGTGCGCTCGTGCAGCGCCTCAACGGTGACGTGCTCGGTGCGCAGGAGGCGTTCACCTCGACCCTGCAGAACGTCGTCTCGAACGTGCTCACAGTCACCTTCGTGCTCGCCGCGATGGTGTCGATGTCGTGGCGGCTCACGCTGCTCTCGCTCGTCCTGGTCCCGGTGTTCATCGCCCCGGCACGCTGGTTCGGCAGCCGGATGTCGGCGATCACCCGCGAGTCGTACGAGCTCAACGCGACCGCCGCGCAGACCATGACCGAGCGGTTCAACGTCGCCGGTGCGCACCTGGTCAAGGTGTTCGGCACCCCGGCGCGCGAGTCCGCCGCCTACGGCGCCCAGGTCGAGCGGGTCCGGCTCATCGGTGTGCGCCGCGCGCTGTACGCCACCTGGTTCCGGGTCGGGCTCACCACCGTGGCCGCCGTCGCCGTCGCGATCGTCTACGGCGTCGGCGGGCTGTCCGCGATCTCCGGCGCCCTCACGGTCGGCGTCGTCGTGGCGCTCACGGCCTACCTGCAGCGGCTCTACGGACCGCTCACCGCCCTGTCCAACGTGCAGGTCGACGTGATGACGGCCCTCGTCTCGTTCGAGCGCGTCATCGAGGTGCTCGACCTGCGCCCGTCGGTCGCCGACGCCCCGCACGCCCGTGACCTGCGGGGCGAGGTCGCCGCGCACGGGGCGAGCGTCGAGCTGGACCACGTCGGCTTCCGCTACCCCGCGGCCGACGAGGTGTCGCTCGCCTCCCTGGAGTCGGTCGCCACGCTGCCGCACGACGCGAGCGCCGACACCCTCACCGACATCAGCTTCACCGTGCCGGCCGGTGCGATGGTCGCCCTCGTCGGCCCGTCCGGCGCCGGCAAGACGACCATCTCCCAGCTCGTCACCCGGATGTACGACCCCACCCGCGGCGCCGTCCGGATCGCCGGCGCCGACCTGCGCGACGTCACCCAGGCCTCGTTGCACGACGTCATCGGCGTCGTCAGCCAGGAGGCGCACCTGTTCCACGACACCGTCGCCGGCAACCTGCGCTACGCCCGCCCGGAGGCGACCGACGCCGAGCTGGAGACCGTGCTGCGCGCCGCCCGCATCTGGGACCTCGTCGCCGCCATGCCCGACGGGATGGACACCGTGGTGGGCGACCGCGGCTACCGCCTGTCCGGGGGCGAGCGTCAGCGCCTGGCCATCGCCCGGCTGCTGCTCAAGGCCCCCGACGTCGTCGTGCTCGACGAGGCCACCGCGCACCTGGACTCCGAGTCCGAGGCCGCCGTCCAGGCCGCGCTCGACGAGGCGCTCGTCGGCCGCACCAGCCTGGTCATCGCGCACCGGCTGTCGACCGTGCGCCAGGCCGACCTCATCGTCGTGATCGACGGCGGGCAGGTCGTCGAGCAGGGCACCCACGCCCAGCTGCTCGCCACCGGTGGGCTCTACGCCGACCTCTACCGCACCCAGTTCGCCCCGGCGGCCTGAGCGGGGGAGGACGCGGGTCAGTACACCGCCCTCGAAGGGTTCTCGTCCTGACGCGATCAAGAACCTTCCGCACTGAACCTCGGCGGATGGCAGTCATCTTGATCCGCCAAGAACGGGAACTTCGCCACGAGTGGAGGGAACGACGGCGCAACGCACCACGACAGGGCTAGTTGCGCCTTCGACAATCCGCTCTCATCTCTGGGACCAGGGCGACCGATAGCCGGGCCCGCGACATCGATGCAGATGCGCACGCCCGAGACCCCACCAAAGTCGTGCTCCAAGCAACTCCCGGATCGACGACCTCCTCGCTCCCGACAACATTGGCTTCGAAGAAGCGCTCGGGCCGCCGAAACAGCAGACGACGTCACTCGCCAGAAGAACAGCCACAGCACCGGCGCCAGGTGGACGGGACCTTGCACACGTAGATTCCCGAAAACGTACGCATTGCGTCGACCGCGAGAATCGCCGTCGAACGCACCCACGGTCGCCCCATCCCGATGCCACATTTCCTCGGGAATGAGTCGCGGATCGCAGGTGGAACCCTGGAGGAAGTGGAAGACCAAAGACGAAACACACGAAGCCGAGCAGCTCCGGGATGCCGAGAAGCGGCGCGGTCGGCGAACAAGAACCTCTAGTTCGGCGGCGCACTGCAGAATGCTCGGACGAAGGCAACGAGGTGGGATCACCGCGCCCCAATAGAAACTTCCAAAACCAGACTCGAGCGCAGCGCATCGTGCGTCAGTCTCTCCTGGAAAACCAGAGGGCACCAGCCAAAGATCCTAGCGACGAGCACAGTGATTCACATTCCCGGGGTTCCTACAATCAGCCTCCAAGCGATCGTCGAACTGACCTGGTACGTCGCACACGTCCCGCCAGAGTTGCCGCCCCAACAAGACTGATCGCGAGGAGACAGCTTCGCCGATTCCCTGAGCGGACGGCGGGTGCAAATCGCGCAGTTGGAGCAGTTGAAGCAGCCTTGATCGAAGCGGCGCCTTCGAGCGCTCCGCGGATCTCTTCGTGACGTTCACTCTGTGTCAGAGTCTGATCCAGAGCAGCGGCAAAGGTGAGCAGCAGGACCGCCGCCGAAAAGCTCCGCAGACTCGTCGAGGTCAATCCCTCGTCAAGGTCTGACGAAACTGCGAAGTTCCCCGACAGCCCAGCGATTCCCGCCGCCAAAACCGCCAGCGGTCCAATGTGAAGGACGCCTCGGAACCACTTTGAGAGAATTCCCACGAACATGAGGATAGCGAGCACCACAAGGACACTCGCCACAATCTCGAGGGTCCTCCAACTACTAAGCACTGCTCTCGCCTCGGCGAGATGAGACTCGGCATTCTCGCGCAGACTCAGACCTCGAACGTCGCCAGGTCCAGCGACCGGAACTCGAGCGAGGACACGCGCCGAACCATCTACAGACGACTGAGCCAAACTCAGGAGGGTCGGAGCCAGCGCGAGCACGGACCCAACAAGGGAGAGGCAGAGCAAAACCGCAAACGCAGACACCGGGCGACGCCGAAGGCCGTTCAACCAACTCAACCAAGACCGGTCACGCCGCATGTACGACAGCGGTTCCTGTTGCTCCAGTAGATCGCTCTTCCCCATTCCAGCACTCCCAAGGAAACTTGAGTCAAACCGCCGCACCGGACGCATTCATTACACCGGAGTCGAGCTCTGCGGCGGGGCGAAAACTCGCCGGGTGAGACAACGGTCAGACGATTGCGATGGTCCTCTTCACCGATCGGACCCGCGCCTTGCCATCTGGAACACACGACGCGCGGCGCCAGAGTTCACGACAAGCAAGACTTGCGCCCGTCGCCGCGACGCTCAACAGCCAGGCGGGGAGATCCACGCGCCCGACCCTGATCGAGCTCGGAGTGCTCAGCAGCGATCCCCCGACTGGCCAGCCCGCTTGGAAGGGAACTTCGACATTTACGACGCCGAGTCCGCGTTGCGCAACCGATCTACGAGTTCACGCCCTTCCGCAGTCAGCCGCCAAACCGCCGGACCCATGTAGACCTCGGGTTCACCGCCATCCGGCTTGGAAATGGCAACTGCACCCTCGGCCGGCCCGCTCAAGACCAGCATCCCGTCTGCTACCAGATATGTGAGTAGGACTTCGTGACTCCTATCGACAACTATATGTTCCAAGGCCGAGTCTTTGACGAAGCGCTCGAGCACGCGGCGCTCGAGGTCCCCGTAACGCGCCCCTATTATTCCTAGGTTGGCCTTGTACGCCCTAACAGACTTCGAATCGATCTCACCGCGGGTCACCCGCGAATGACAGTTTGCGCACAGCAAGATCAAATTCTCGAAGAGGTGCTCGCCGCCTCGCGCCCAAGGCACGATGTGGTGGATCTCAAGACCCACCGCCTGACGGCACGTCGGAATCGCACATCTGTGACCAGCCTCGACCCGAACCGCTCGTTCAATGGCTGTCGGGATCGCGGGCCTCCTGGACGGCATGTCCAGGAGAGTACGCGAACCCGGCCCCCGCGAGCGGTGAACCCACGCTGATTTCGGCAACGTGCCTGCTCTCCGGGCATCCGCCATGCCGCACCTGCGCCATGGAGCCACCCGCGACACGGAACTCGGAACTTCTCTGCACGGCCTTGCGGTCGCCCGAAGTCAGCGCGAACTATGGCAGATCCCCTCGGGCCCGAGTTGAGTCGAACTCGTTCGACGCCAACGCCCGACAGGACTGGCATCACTTCCGGTCGACTCTTCGCACCACATGGAAAGACTCCACGCCTGTTGCAATTGGAGGCGAACTCTCCCGCACCGGCCGGAACATGACCCCGTTCGGCCATTGCTAGCACGACCGCCGGCGGACTGCCGGGGGCCAGGGGCGGGTGGCGCCGAGGTCAGACCGACCGCGCCCTGGGACTACCCCGTGGTCAGCCGACGATCACTTGTACACCCAGACCATGTAGGCGAGCTTGTATCCATTGCACCCGAGGGGCGAGGGCGCGTCGGTGTTCACGTACATCTTCACTGTGTCACCTACCGCGATGTTGCCATATCCCCCCCACGACTGAGTCCCACCGCTCACGATGAAGATCTTGCTGAAATTGGCGGCGTCAGTCGGGTTGTTCTGCGAATTGGAGGATGAGCGCACGCAGACCTTCGCGCTGCCATTGACCGAATACGAGTACGACTTGTAGACGCCACTCGTCCCTGTTGACCCCAGGTAGCTACGGGCCGTCACGCTCCCATTCAGAGAATAGTCGGCCAACGCCGTGCTCGCCAGGCCCGTGACAGCCGCAGTCGCCAGCGCAACAACTGCCGCGAGTCGTCCGAATCGGCGGAATCCCGTATGCATCGCCCGCACCTCCATTCCCGGCTCGCCCCCTGTGAGCGGACCACAAGGTGGACGCTACAGCCGTAGCGACTGGCGAACTAGGAGCAAATGGGTGGTCTTGTCGAGTTCCACGCCGAGCAGGGCCGCATTGGTTACGCACGCCCAGTCACTCTGCAGGGCCGAGGTCGGTCGGGGTCCGACTCGAAGTGCGATGCCCCAGTTCGCAGATCGGCCCCGCGTCGGAGCTGCTTGCCAGCTTCTGCGCAAGCACCTGCGAGGTGGCACCGAGGCGGCGTCGCCTCGGGTGCAGGGCCGCCCGCGTCAACGCGCCCTACAGCCCCGGCCGCAGGTCGTCGGGGTGGATGAGGAACTCGGACTCGTCGGCGATCTCGCCGCCCAGGTCCTCCCACAGCCGCACCGCGACCGCGTTGACCAGGGGGGTCGCGCGGCCGCGGGCGACCCGGTGCAGGGCCGAGGGCCGTTCGAGCTGCTGCTGCTCGGGGTCCACCGCATGCCAGCGCACCCGCACCGCGACCAGGCCGGCGGTGGCCCACACCGCCTCGCGCAGCACGGTGGGCGGCTCCTCGAGGTACTCGGCGACCACCTCGACGAACCCGTCCAGGTCGAGGTCGGCGAGCACCCCGAACACCGTGGGCCGGCGCCGGCCGGCCATCATCTCGTCGTAGGCGGCGGCCTCGGCGGCGAGGTGCTCACGCAGCTGCTCGTCGGCCACGCCGTGCCGGTCGAGCGCCTCGCGCAGCGCCGCCACCTCGCCCGTGAGCGGCTGCGGGCGCACCCGTGCGTGCCGGCCGGCCGGCGCGCGGTCGATGAGGGGCCCGGACCAGCCACCACCGCCCGGGGGCTTGGCACGCGGCAGCACGCGGCGCACCAGGGCGAGCAGCTCGTCGGGCGTCGGGCGGGCCGTGGTGAACAGGGTGAGGTCGACGGCGGCCTCCGGGTCCGGCACCAGCACGACGCCGTCCCCGGCCGTGCGCAGCGCCCCGCCGACCCGTCGGGCCGACGCGATGAGCCAGCGCACCACGCGCTCCTCCTCGCGCACCGGCAGCCCGTCGCCGAACGCCCGCCGCAACCCGTCCCGGTCGCCGCCCCAGGGCGGGGGCACCTCGCCCCGTTCGTGCGGCGTCTCGACCAGCCAGGCGCGGTCGCAGGCCGCCGGCAGCCCGAGCGTGACACCACCGACCAGCTCGTACGGCCCGATGAGCCCGGACTGGCGGGCCACCCGCAACCGGCTCACCGGTGCCGGGCGGGCGCCGACGGCGCGCACGCCGAACGCCGAGGTCACGGCCGGCAGGATGCCGGTGCGGGGTGCGACCGTCTCGACCTGCTCCCAGGCCACCGCACCGAACCGGGAGACGGCGAGCGCCTCCAGCTCTGCCGGCTCGACGTCGGGCGGCAGCGCCAGGAGGTGGTGGGTCCGGGTGCGCGGGTCCTCGGGCTCGAGCACGGGCAGGGCTGAGGCCATCAGACCGCCGTGCGGTGGAAGCTCTGCCAGGACCGGGAGGCCGTCGGGCCGCGCTGCCCCTGGTAGCGCGAGCCGTACTCGGACGAGCCGTACGGGTGCTCGGCGGGCGAGGACAGCTGGAAGAAGCACAGCTGGCCGACCTTCATCCCGGGCCACAGCAGGATGGGCAAGGTCGCGACGTTGGACAGCTCGAGCGTGACGTGCCCGCTGAAGCCCGGGTCGACGAACCCCGCGGTGGAGTGGGTGAGCAGGCCCAGCCGCCCGAGCGAGCTCTTGCCCTCGAGCCGCGCCGCCACGTCGTCGGGCAGGGTGACCTGCTCGTACGTCGAGCCGAGCACGAACTCCCCGGGGTGCAGCACGAACGGCTCGCCCGCGGGCACCTCGACGAGGTGGGTGAGCTCGGGCTGCTCGACGGCCGGGTCGATCACCTGGTAGCGGTGGTTGTCGAACAGCCGGAAGAACTTGTCGAGCCGCACGTCGATGCTCGACGGCTGGACCATCGCCAGGTCGAGCGGGTCGAGCACGACGCGCCCGGCCGCGAGCTGGGCGCGGATGTCACGGTCGGAGAGCAGCACGGGTGCACGCTAGCGCGCCGACCTGATGACACGCCGGGCGTCCCAGGCTCGCGATCGGCCGGGGGCGAGGGCCGCAGCCGCGCTCCATCGCAGTGTGCAGGGGTTACACCACGAGGAGCGCGACTGCGGCGTCATCGGCGGTCACCTTCGCGCACGGGTGCCGCTGGATCAGGGAGGCGGGGCACGAGGGGTCAACGGGCCCCTCGATCGCACGGTACAACGCCTCGGCCTTCGCCACGCCGAACGCGACGAGCTCGAGTTCCCGAGCCGCCGCGATCGTCCCCAGCCCCTGGGTGAGGGCGTGGGTGGGGGTGCGTTCGCCGCCGACGAAGAACCGGTCGTTGGCGGCCCGGGTGCTCGCGGTCAGCTCGGTGACGTGGGTGCGCTGCTCGAACGGCGTACCGGGCTCGTTGAACGCCAGGTGCCCGTTCGCCCCGATCCCGAGCAGCTGCAGGTCGACCCCGCCGGCCTCCTCGATCGCCCGCTCGTAGGCGAGCGCCGCTACGGCCGGGTCACCGCTCGGGTCGGGCACGTGCAGCGCCGCCGGGTCGAGGCCCAGCGGTTCGACGAGCTGGCGGGTGAGCACCTGCCGGTAGCCCTCGCGGTGCCCGGCGGGCAGCCCCAGGTACTCGTCGAGCGCGAACCAGCGCACGGCCCGCAGGTCGAGGCCGTCGCGCCGGACCAGGGCGGCCAGCGCGGTGTAGACCGGTTCGGCCGACGACCCGGTGGCCACCCCGATGACAGCGTCGGGGCGCGCGGCCACCAGCTCGCCGATCCGCCCGGCGACCGCACGTCCTGCGGCCGCCGGGTCGGTGACGACGTCGAGCGTGAGGCGCCGACGCAGGGCCAGGGTGCTCACCGGCGGCCGAGCACCGCGTCGACCTGCGGGATCGCGGCGCGGTAGCCGTCGACGAGCCCACCGGCGACCCGGATGGACCCGACGAGCGGGTGCTGGCCGAAGGCCTGGAACGCCCGCTGCGGGTCACCCTTCGTGGCGGCCTCGATGACGAGGCGCTCGACCGACTTCACACTGGCCATGAGACCCAGCTGGTGCAGCGTCGGCTGGGTCTCCAGGGCGAGCGGGTGCACGCCGTTGGCGTCCACCATCGTGGGGACCTCGACGACGGCGTCGTCGGGCAGGGCGTGCACGGTGCCGCGGTTGCGCACGTTGAGGATCATGGTGGCGCGCTCGTTGCGGCTGATCGCCTTCATCACCTTGAGCGCGACGCCCGCGTAGCCCTCGTCGGCCGGGTCGGAGTCGTGCACCTCGTCCTGCTGGTGCGGGTTCGGGTCACCCTGCTGGCGGCCCTTGGCCTCGGCCATGTAGCTCGCACCGCGCTCGTCGACCGCGGCCCGCCAGTAGGCACCGGCGTCGGGCTGGTCGAGCACGGTGTCGTAGAAGCGGGTCTGGGTGACCTTGAGGAAGTCGCCGCGGGTCTGCTTGGCGGCCCGGATCGCAGCGACCGCGTCCTTGTTGTCGTAGTAGTAGTAGAGGTACTCGTTCGGGATGACGCCGAGGGTGCGCAGCCACGGCAGACCGAAGACCTCGGCCTCCTCCATGGTGGACAGCGCGGCGTCGTCGGCCAGCAGCTGGGGCAGCAGGTCGGCGCCGTCGACGAGCACGCGCCGCATCCAGCCCAGGTGGTTGAGGCCCACGTAGTCCATCTGGACGCGCGAGGCGTCCTTGCCGAGCGCGAGCGCGACGCGCCGGCCCAGGCCCGAGGGCGTGTCGCAGATGCCGAGCACGCGGTCGCCGAGGACCTCCTGCACGGCCTCGGTGATGATGCCGGCCGGGTTGGTGAAGTTGAGCAGGTAGGCGCGCGGGGACGAGACCTCCTGCATGACCTCGGCGACGTGCCGCATCACCGGGATGGTGCGCAGCGCATAGGCGAGACCGCCGGGGCCGGTGGTCTCCTGGCCGAGCACGCCGAGGTCGAGCGCGACGTGCTCGTCGCAGCAGCGGCCGTCGAGCCCGCCGACGCGGATCGCCGCGAACACGAAGTCGGCACCGGTGAGCGCCTCGCGCAGATCGGTGGTGCTGGTGAGCGCGGGGGCGTCGAAGCCCACCGCCAACGAGTCGAGCACGGCCTTCATCGCCGCGAGCCGGTGCGCGTCGGTGTCCATGAGGACGACGTCGGTGACGCGGGGGGTGGCGGTGTCCCGGATCAGGGCCTCCCACACGTGGGGGGTGCGGAAACCGCCTCCGCCGAGGATTGCGAGCTTCATGCGACGATCACCTCTCCGCCGGCGTTCCGGCACAGGTCCAGGGTCTCGGCCGGGGCTCCTGCGGTGGTGACCACCACGTCGACGTCTGCGAGCGTGGTGAGCCGCTGGGCGCCGGTCCCGGGGAACTTCATCTCGGGGGCGAGGAGCGCCACCCGGTCCGCGGCCTCGATGAGGCCGAGCTTGATGGGTGCCTCCACCTGCATGTCGTCGACGACGACACCGCCGGGGCGCACCCCGGTGCAGGACAGCAGCAGCAGGTCGGCGCTCACCTGGCGCATGGCGGCCTCGGTGAGCGAGCCGACGAGCGTGCGGTAGTTGCGCCGCAGGATGCCGCCGAGCAGCACGAGCCGCACCTGCGGGTCGTCGCGCAGCTCGTCGAGCACGGCCAGGCTGCTGGTGATGACCGTGACCGGGCGCCCACGCAGCAGGTGGGCGACCTGGGCGGTGATGGAGCCGATGTCGAGCAGGACGACGGAGTTGTCCTCGACCAGCTGTGCGGCCGCGGCGGCCACGGCCTGCCGCTGGTCGGCGAACGGCCCCATGCCGAAGGGGGGCTCGGTGTCGCCGTTGTCGGTGCGCGGCCCGGAGGCGAGCACCGCCCCGCCGTAGGTGCGCACGAGGTCGCCGTTGCGGTCGAGGCGTTCGAGGTCGCGCCGGATGGTGGCTTCGCTCACCTGCAGCGAACCCGCGAGGTCGCGCACGGTACGGCCCCCGCCACGCAGGGCCTCCACGATCTGGCGATGGCGCTCGTCCGGAAGCATGTGCTCACCCTAGCGCGACTCTGCTCATCTTTGATCATCTCTGATTGATAACGATGCTAGACGCTGATCATCTGTGCGCGTAGGGTCACCCCCCACGAGGCCGCCGGTGAGCGGCCGCCGACACGAACGGAGCGGTCCGTGGGCACAGAGCACGCCGTGGTCGACTTCATGGTCACCGGCGAGGTGTTCTGCGACCTCGTGTTCACCGGGGTGCACATCCCGGACCCCGGCACCGAGACCTTCGCCGACCGGTACGCGTTCTCCCCCGGCGGCGCGGTCAACCGCGCGGTCGCCAGCGCCCGGCTCGGCCGGCACGCCGGTCTGCTGTCCGCCGTCGGCGACGACCCGCTCGGCCGCGCCGTGCTCGACGTCATGGCCGACGAACCGAACCTCGACCTCACCTGGCTCGCGCACCGGCCCGGGTGGCAGACCCCGGTGAGCGTCGCGATCAGCGGGGCCGACGACCGCAGCTTCATCACCTACTACGAGCCGACCACCCCGGTCGGCATCGACGGCGACCTGCCGACGGTCGGTGTGCTCGACATCGGCATCGACGCCCCGCTGCCCGCCTGGGCCGACGCGCTGCGCTCGGCCGGCACCCTGCTCTACGCCGGCGCCGGCTGGGACGCCACCGGCGAGTGGCGCACCGACAAGCTCGACCGGCTCGTCGACCTCGACGCCTTCGTCCTCAACAGCGTCGAGGCCTGCAGCTTCGCCCGGGTCGACGACCCCGCGCAGGCCGCGCGCCTCCTCGGCCGGTACGTGCCGATGGTCGTCGTCACCTGCGGCCCCGACGGTGTCGTGGCCTACGAGCGGTCGACCGACGAGGTCGCGCACGTGCCCGGGGTCACCGTCGCCGCCGCCGACCCGACCGGCGCCGGCGACACCTTCGTCGCCGGCTTCGCCGCCAGCTACGACCTGGGCTGGCCGCTCGCCGACCGGCTGCGGCTGGCGAACCTCGCCGCCGCCCTCTCGGTGCGCGGCCTCGGCGGTGCGGCGAGCGCCCCCACGACCGCCGAGCTCGCCGCCCACCTCACCGACCACACCGGTTCGCTCCCCGAACCGGATGCCGCGGGCTGGGCCCGCATCCACGACTGGTTGACCCCTCGCAGTTCCGCACCCGCATCGGAGGACCCCCAGTGAAAGCCGTTCATCTGTCCCGTGTGCTCGCCGTCGGAGTCGTCGGCGCACTCGGCCTGACCGCCTGCGCCCCCGGCAGCGGCTCGAGCAAGCCCGCCGCGAGCAGCTCGTCGGCGGTCTCCAAGGACGTGGCCGGTGCCGGCGACGTCACCCTCACCGTGTGGGACGTCAACGTCGAGGGCTCGGGGAACGACACCCAGGAAGCGCTCAACAAGGCGTTCACCGACAAGTACCCGAACGTCACCATCAAGCGCGTCGCCCGCACCTTCGCCGACATCAAGACGACCCTCGGCCTGGCGCTCGACTCCGCCGACGCGCCCGACGTGGTCCAGGCCAACCAGGGCTACCCGGACATGGGCACGTTCGTCTCGGGCAACCTGCTGCGCCCGCTCAACGACTACTCGACGCTCTACGGCTGGGACACCACGTTCCCCGCCGGCCAGCTCGCCATCAACACGTTCTCCTCGGACGGCAAGACGTGGCAGAAGGGCAACCTCTACGGCGTCTCGCAGACCGGTGAGATCGTCGGCGTCTACTACAACAAGAAGCTGCTCGACCAGGCCGGCGCCACCGTGCCGACCACGCTGCCCGAGCTCGAGGCCGCGATGGCCAAGGTGAAGGCCGCCGGCATCCTGCCGCTGTCCTTCGGCAACTCCGAGGGCTGGCCCGGCATCCACGAGTTCGGCGTCGTGCAGTCCGCGACGGCCGGTGCCGACGCGGTCAAGGGCCTGGTCACCGGCTCCGGCGGCAAGTGGACCGACGACGCGACCGTCGCCGCCGCGACCACGCTGCAGAGCTGGGCGTCCAACGGCTACCTCACCCCCGACTCCGGCGGTGTGGCCCCCGACGCGGCCCGTGACGCGTTCACCAAGGGCCAGGCGGCCTTCTACATCTCCGGCACCTGGAACGCGGCGCCCGTCGCCGAGGCGCTGGGCACCGACGCCGGCTTCACCGTGCTGTCCCCGAAGGGCACCACGACCCCGACCAGCACCGGCGGCATCGGCCTGGCCTGGGCGATGAGCACCGCGTCGAAGCACCCGGACGTCGCCGCCGCCTACATCGACTGGGTCACCAACGCCGACGCCGAGCTCGCGATGCTCAAGTCCGGCAACCTGGCCGCCGTCGTGCCCTCCGGCTACACCCCGACCCCGGGTGTGCAGGCCGATGTCGTCGACTACTGGAACAAGGTCAACGCCGCCGACTCGCTGACGCCGTACCTCGACTACACGACGACGACGTTCTACGACACCATCACGTCGAACGTGCAGGAGCTGGTCGCCCAGCGGATCACCCCGCAGGCGTTCACCCAGGCCCTGCAGGCCGACGCCGACAAGTTCGCCGCCGGCAAGTGACGACGGCTCCCATGGTGACGTCGGGTCCGGGGGCACGCCCCCGGGCCCGGCGCCGCCGGTCCTGGCTCGGGCTGGCGTTCGTCGCGCCGGCGCTGCTCGTCTTCATCGTGTTCCTCGGCGTCCCGCTGGCGCAGAGCCTGTGGTACTCGCTGTGGCACTGGGACGGGTTCTCCACCGCGACCTGGGCCGGTCTGTCGAACTACACCGCCCTGCTGCACGACGACGGCCTGCGCACCTCCTTCGGGCACGCCGGGGTGCTCGTGATCTTCTACGCGGTGCTGCCCGTGACGATCGCGCTCGGCCTCACCGCCATCCTGTCGCGCAGCATCCGGCTGCGCGGCGTCGGGGTGTTCCGCACCCTGCTGTTCCTGCCGCAGGTCATCGCCTCGGTGGTCGTCGCGTCCACCTGGGTCGCGATCTACTCCCCGAACGGCCTGGTCAACCAGCTGCTGCGGGCCGTCGGGCTCGGCTCGTTCGCCCGCGCCTGGTTGGGCGACTTCACCTTCGCACTGCCCGCCATCGGGTTCATCGGGACCTGGCTGGGCATCGGGCTGTGCCTCGTGCTGTTCCTGTCCGGCGTCTCCAGCATCGACACCGAGGTGTTCGAGGCCGCCCGGCTCGACGGTGCGGGGATCTTCACCGAGTTCCGCGCGATCACGCTGCCGGCGCTGCGCGGGCAGATCGTCGTGGCGCTCACGCTCACCGTGATCGGCGCCATCAAGACCTTCGACCTGGTGTACGTCACCACCCGCGGCGGACCGGGCGGGTCGACCACCGTCCCCGCCTACGAGGCCTACTCCAAGGCGTTCCAGCAGCGTGAGGTCGGCCAGGCCGCCGCCATCGCCGTGGTGCTCACCGCGCTCATCCTGCTGGTGTCCGTCGTGATCAACCGCTTCAACCCCAAGGACGACGGATGAAGATCTCCCGGCTCGAGGCAGGGTTCAACTACGCGGTCCTGTCGCTGTTCACGATCAGCGCGCTGCTGCCCCTGGTCGGCGTCGTGCTCTCGGCGCTCACCCCGCGGGCCGAGGCCACCGGTGGGCTCGCCATCCCGTCGTCCCTGGCCTGGAGCAACTTCAAGGCCGCCTGGGCGGAGGGCCACTTCACCGTCTACATGCGCTCGTCGGTGATCGTGACGGTCGCGGTCGTGGCCCTCACCGTCGCGCTCGCGTCCGCCGCGGGCTACGGGTTCGCCCGGCTGGACTTCCCGGGGTCCACCCCGCTGTTCTTCCTGCTGCTCATCGGCCTCATGCTGCCGGCCGAGGCGTTCATCATCCCGCTGTACTACAACCTGCGCGGGATGGGCCTGACGAACACCTACTGGGGCCTCATCGCCCCGCAGGTGGCGCAGTCGCTGGCCTTCGGCACGTTCTGGATGCGCAACAACTTCAAGCAGTTCCCGACGTCCATCATCGAGGCTGCCCGGCTCGACGGGGCGTCGGAGTGGCGGCTCATGTGGCAGGTCGCGCTGCCGGCCCTGCGGCCCGCGGTGCTCACCATGTGCCTGCTGCTGGGCATGTGGACCTGGAACGAGTTCCTCATCCCCCTCGTCATGGTGACCGACGAGTCGCTGCGCACCGCACCGCTCGGGATGGCGTTCTTCCAGGGCCGCCGGTCCACCGACTACGCGCTGCTCGCCGCGGGCGGCATGATCGTCGCCGCGCCCGTCGTGATCGCCTACGCGTTCGCGCAGAAGCACTTCGTGCGCGGGATGCTCGGGGGGGCCTCGCGCTGAGGTGATCCCGGCGGTCGTCGTCGGAACGGGGTGGTCCGGGCCGTCGTCGGAACGGGGTGGGGAGCAGGGCCCCGGAGTCGGTATGCTGTCGGCGCTGTCCTGAACCCCGCACCGTTCGCGGGTCAAGGGATCGCCACGCGGGTGTAGTTCAATGGTAGAACTTCAGCTTCCCAAGCTGAGAGCGCGGGTTCGATTCCCGTCACCCGCTCCATCGTTTGTGCAGGTCAGAGATCCGGGGCGGCCGCTTCGGCGCCTGGAGCGGCCAACGATCCCGTCTGCCAGGTCCAGCCCGTTTCCCTGACCCGCTCGCCGAGACACTCGACGCGGCCCCTCTCACTCGTATCCGAGGTCAGTCGAGCGCATCGGACGGCGCGATCTGCTCCACCGCGAGCAACTGGCTAGGCTTCCCCGAGACGCGCGTCTCACGAGCCGCGCACCACCGCAAGGAGCAATGCCCAGTGAACAGCAGCACCCACAGCAAGATCATCTCGTTCATCTGGGGCATCGCCGACGACGTGCTGCGCGACCTGTACGTACGCGGCAAGTACCGCGACGTCATCCTTCCCTTCACGGTGCTGCGGCGCCTGGACAGCGTTCTGGAGCCGACCAAGAAGGCCGTCCTGACGATGAAGTCTGCGCTGGACAACAGCGGGATCGATAACCAGGACGCCGCTCTGCGCCAGGCGGCCGAGCAGGACTTCTACAACACCTCGCCATTCACTCTGCGCGACCTGCGGGCCGCCCGATCCCAGGCCCAGCTCCGGGCCGACTTCGAGGCCTACCTGGACGGCTTCTCTCCGAACGTCCAGGAGATCCTCGACAACTTCGAGTTCCGCAACCAGATCCCACGTCTGACCAAGGCCGACGCGTTGGGTGCGCTCATCGAGAAGTTCCTCGACCCCTCCCTGGACGTCTCCCCCCGCACCGCAGCCAACCCTGGCGGCCTGGACAACCACGGCATGGGCTCGGTGTTCGAGGAGCTGGTGCGCCGCTTCAACGAGGAGAACAACGAGGAGGCCGGCGAGCACTGGACCCCGCGTGACGCTGTGCGGCTGATGACGCGGCTGATGTTTGAGCCGATCGCCGACCAGATCCCCTCGGGCACGTACCTGCTCTACGACGGCGCGATGGGTACTGGCGGCATGCTCACGGTCGCCGAGGAGACCCTCGAAGGACTCACCGCGGCGCGAGGCATCCAGGTCTCGACGCACCTGTACGGCCAGGAGATCAACGCCGAGACCTACGCCATCGCCAAGGCCGATCTCATCCTCAAGGGCAAGGGCCAGGCCGCCGACGACGTCGTCGGCGGGCCCGAGTGGTCGACCCTGTCCAACGACGCCTACCCGAGCATGGAGTTCGACTTCATGCTCTCCAACCCCCCATACGGCAAGTCCTGGAAGACCGACCTCGACCGCATGGGCGGCAAGACCGGCATCCGCGACCCACGCTTCGTCGTCACCCACGACGGCGACCCCGAGTACTCGCTAATCACACGGTCTAGCGACGGCCAGCTGCTCTTCCTGGCCAACCTGGTCTCGAAGATGAAGCACAAGACCCCGCTCGGCAGCCGCATCGCCGAGGTCCACAACGGCTCGTCGCTGTTCACCGGCGACGCCGGCCAGGGCGAGTCCAACATCCGCCGCTGGATCATCGAGAACGACTGGCTCGAGGCCATCGTCGCCCTGCCGCTGAACATGTTCTACAACACCGGCATCGCCACCTACGTGTGGGTGCTGAGCAACCGCAAGCCCGCCCACCGCAAGGGCAAGGTCCAGCTCATCGACGCAAGCGCCTGGTCCACCCCGCTGCGCAAGAACCTCGGCAAGAAGAACTGCGAGCTGTCCGCAGCCGACATCGACCATGTGGTCGCAACGTTCCTCGCGTTCGACGGTGCCAACGACGAGCGCTCCAAGGTGTTCGAAAACGCCGACTTCGGGTACTCCAAGGTCGTGGTGGAGCGGCCGCTGCGGCTCGCCGGCGTCGAGGCCGGACGGGTCTACACCGCCGCCGAGATCCGCAAGCTCAAGGAGTCCGCCGAGCGCGACGAGACCGCCGCGCCGGTCATCAAGAAGGTGCACCGGGCCGGCACCCCGGCTGACCCGGTGCTCGGCCGGTTCGAGGCAACGATCGACGGGCACACCCGAGTGGTCGAGTACGAGCCCGACACCGATCTGCGCGACACCGAGCAGATCCCGCTCACCGAGCCCGCAGGGCAGTGGCGCGACGGCATCGAGGCGTTCATCCGACGCGAAGTGCTGCCCTACGCGTCCGACGCCTGGGTGGACGAGACCAAGACGAAGATCGGCTACGAGATCAGCTTCACCAAGCACTTCTACAAGCCGACACCGCTCCGCACGCTGGACGAGATCCGAGCCGACATCCGCGCCCTCGAAGCCAAGACCGACACCCTGCTCAGCGAGATCGTTGGCTGATGTTCAGCGAGCTCAAGCCGCACGAGTCCTATCGGGGCTCTGGCACGCCATGGCTGCCACGATTGCCCAGTCACTGGGCATCTCCGCGACTCAAGACTGTTCTGACCGAGAAGAACGTACGCGGGTTCCCAGACGAGCCGCTTCTCGCCGCGACCCAGTCCCGCGGGGTGATCCGCAAGGCCGACTACGGGTCGAGGACCGTCACGGCACAGAAGGACCTCGACCTGCTCAAGTTGGTCGAGGTCGGCGACTTCGTCATCAGCCTCCGCTCGTTTCAAGGCGGAATCGAGCGCGCCCACGCCCGGGGCATCATCAGCCCTGCCTACACAGTCCTCGAATCCCGCGAGCCAGCTGATGCGGACTACCTGACGCTACTCTTCAAGTCGCGGCCTTTCGTTGACGCGCTGACCCTGACCGTGACGGGGATCCGGGAGGGCCAGAACATCGAGTACCCGCGTCTTGCGCGCGACCCAGTTCCGCTTCCGTCACGCGACGAGCAGGCGGCGATCGTCAAGTACCTCGCCCACGCCCACCGCCGCATCGACCGCGCCATCGCCGCCAAGCGGCGCCTTAGCGGTCTGATCGATGAGCAACATCAGGCCTTGACCAGGCGCCTCCTGACGTCCACATCAGATGGAGACTCCACGGGCTGGCGACGTGTCTCCGCCGGGCGTCTATGCAAGATTTCAACGGGCGTCGAGGACTCGGGGAACGCTGATCCCGAGGGTGAGTACCCGTTTTTCGTGCGTGGTCGCGAGATTCTCCGTGCGCGCGGCTTCTTGATGGACACCGAGGCCGTGATGACGCCGGGCGACGGCCAGGGTGGGGTGGGCAAGGTCTTCCACTACTTCAATGGCAAGTTCCAGGCCCATCAGCGCGTCTACATCTTCTCAGACTTCGACGGTGTCGATGGGCGCTTCTTCTACTGGTATCTGTCAACACATTTTCGCCGCTTTGCATTATCCCAGAGCAACACCGTCACCATGGAGTCTTTGCGACTGCCCGTGCTTTCGTCGTTCCCCATCGAACTCCCTTCGCTCAGCGAGCAGCGCGACATCGTCAATCGGATTGAAGCGGAAGCCGTGCGTGCCGATGCGGCAAGATCAGCCGTCCTACGCGAGATCGGCCTGCTGCGCGAGTTCCGGACCCGCCTGACGTCCGATGTCGTCACCGGTCAGGTCGACGTGCGGCACATCTCGGCGACGCTCCCTGACCTGGCTCCGGACGAGGTCACCGCCGATGTCGGTGGCATGGACGATGATCTTGTCGACGAGGCTGCAGAGCTCTTGGAGGACGTCGACGCGTGAGTGAACTCGCCGGTGAGCTGATCCTGTACCGGGCCGATGACGGTGGCTCGGTGGTTCAGCTGCGCGCGGTCGGCGGGACGGTATGGCTCACTCAGGCCCAGATGGCCGATCTCTACGGGACCTCGGCTCAGAACGTCCAGCAGACCATCGCCCGGGTACTCGCCGACGGGGAGGTCGACGAGTCAACCGTCAACTCTGAGTTGATGGTTCGCACCGAGGGCACGCGCCAGGTCCGTCGCGAGCTGAAGATCTACAACCTCGACATGGTCCTGGCCGTCGGGTACCGGGTCACGACCGCGAGGGCCGTCCAGTTCCGCCAGTGGGCCACCACCGTCCTGACGGAGTACCTCGTAAAGGGCTTCGCGCTACAGGACGAGCGACTCAAGGACCCGGGCGCTGACTACTTCGACGAGCTGCTCGAACGCATCCGCGACATCCGGGCCTCGGAGAAGCGGTTCTACCTCAAGGTCCGCGACCTCTTCGCGACCACGAGTGCGGACTACGACGGCACCAGCGACCTCGCCAGGACGTTCTTCGCGACCATCCAGAACAAGCTCCTGCACGCCGTCACGGGCCGCACTGCCGGGGAGCTGATCCGTGAACGATGCGACCCGGCATCGGGCACCTTGGGCCTGACGACCTGGAAGGGCGACCGCCCGCGCAAGACCGACGCCTCGGTCGCGAAGAACTACCTCACCGAAGCGGAGGTGAGTGACCTGAACCTGCTGACGACCCAGTTCCTGGACTTCGCCGAGGGGCGGGCCCGCCGGCGGCAGACGACGTCGATGGCGGACTGGGTCGCGCAGACTGATCGGTTCGTTGAGTTCCAGGAGTACCCGGTGCTGACCGGCGCCGGGTCGGTGGCGCACAGCCACGTCGAGCAGATCGTGGCCGAGCGGTACGCCGAGTGGGACGCCCAGCGCCGCGAGCTGGAGTCCCAGCGTGCAGCGGCCGATGAGATCAGTGACCTTGATGCGCTGCTCGAAGCCGAGCGGCACCTGACACAGGGGGAACCGGGCGATGGTCACCAGCCTGAATGAGGCGAGCCTCGAAGCGCTGATCGTGGCCCAGATGACCGGCGACACCGCGGGCAACGCGGTGCGCTGGGTCGAGGGCGACCCCGGCGACTACGACCGTGCGCACGCGGTGGACCTGGCCCAGCTCACTGCGTTCCTCCAGGCCACCCAACCCGCCACGGCAGACGCGCTCGACCTGGGACACGACTCGACCACTCGACGCTCGTTCCTCGCCCGACTCCAGGGCGAGTTGACCAAGCGCGGTGGGGTGGCCGCCCTGCGCAACGGCGTGCAGCACGGCCCACACACCATCGACCTGTACTACCCCAGCCCTACCCCGGGGAACGAGCGCGCAGCGGGGCGGTTCGCCCTCAACCGGTTCACCGTCACCCGCCAGCTGCGCTACAGCCCCACCGACACCGGCCGCGCCCTGGACCTGGCGGTGTTCGTCAACGGTCTGCCTCTGCTGACGTTCGAGCTGAAGAACTCCATCACCAAGCAGACCGTCGAGGAGGCCGTCGAGCAGTACAAGCGCGACCGGGACCCGCGGGAGCTGCTGTTCGGGTTCGGTCGATGCATGGCCCACCTCGCCGTCGACGATCACAGGGTCCGGTTCTGCACGCGCCTGGCCGGCAAGGCGTCATGGTTCCTGCCGTTCGACCAGGGCTTCAACGACGGCGCCGGCAACCCGCCCAACCCCGACGGGATCGCCACCGACTACCTGTGGCGGCGCATCCTCGCCCCAGCGTCGCTGGCGAACATCATCGAGAGCTACGCCCAGATCGTCACGGTCAAGAACCCTCAGACGGGCAAGAAGACCAGCGCCCAGATCTTCCCTCGCTACCACCAGCTCGACGTCGTGCGGCGCCTGCTCGCCGACGTCGAAGCCAAGGGCGCGGGCCAGCGCTACCTCATCGAGCACTCGGCCGGCAGCGGCAAGTCCAACTCCATCGCGTGGCTCGCGCACCAACTCACCACCGCTCGCTACGAGGGAGCGCCAGCGTTCGACTCGGTCATCGTCGTCACCGACCGCAAGATCCTCGACCGTCAGATCGAGGCCACCATCAAGGGGTTCACCCAGGTGGGTTCCACGGTCGTGCACGCCGACCGGTCCGCCGACCTGCGCACCGCGATCGAGGCAGGCAAGAAGGTCATCGTCACCACGGTGCAGAAGTTCCCCTACATCGTTGCCAACCTCGGCACCGCCCACCGAGACCGCCGGTTCGCGATCATCATCGACGAGGCCCACTCCAGCCAGGGCGGCAAGGCGACCGCGGCACTGGCCACCGCACTGTCCGCGGAAGGGCTCCCGCCGGTGAACGGTGAGGAGGTCGAGGACCAGCTCAACCGGCTCGTGGCGGCCAAGAAGATGCCGGCCAATGCGTCGTACTTCGCATTCACCGCCACCCCGAAGAACAAGACCCTTGAGACCTTCGGAGTGCCGTTCCCCCAGCCGGACGGGACGACCGGGCACCGCCCGTTCCACGCATACACGATGAAGCAGGCCATCGGCGAGGGCTTCATCCTAGACGTTCTGGCCAGCTACGTCCCGGTGGACAGCTACTACAAGCTCGTCAAGACCGTCGAGGACGACCCGGAGTTCGACGCGGGCCGCGCCTCCAAGAAGTTGCGCGCCTATGTCGAGTCCAACCGCCACGCGATCCGGCTCAAGGCCGAGATCATGGTCGACCACTTCCACACCCAGGTCCTGGCCAAGCAGAAGATCAAAGGCCAGGCGCGCGCAATGGTCGTCACCTCAAGCATCGATCGGGCGATCGACTACTACGAGGCGATCAGCGCCTACCTGATCGAGCGCAAGAGCCCCTACCGAGCAATCGTGGCGTTCTCCGACACCGAACGCGGCGGATTCAAGGTCACCGAGTCCGACTACAACGGATTCCCCAGCAAGGACATCCCCGACCGCATCCGTGAAGACCCCTACCGGATCCTGGTCTGCGCGGACAAGTTCCAGACCGGCTACGACGAGCCTCTGCTGCACACCATGTACGTGGACAAGACCCTCTCCGGGGTCAAGGCGGTGCAGACCCTCTCGCGGCTCAACCGCGCCCACCCCGACAAGCGCGACGTGGCGATCCTCGACTTCGCCAACGACGCCGACGCGATCGAGCTGTCGTTCGCGCCCTACTACCGCACCACAGTGCTGGCCGAGGAGACCGACCCCAACAAGCTCCACGACCTGGCGGGCGAACTGCGCGCGTCCGGTGTGTACACGCCGGAGCACGTCGACACCTTCGTCGAGAAGTACTTGGCCGGTGCACCTCGCGACCAGCTCGACCCGCTGCTTGACGCGTGCGCCGCCGAGTACATCGAGCACCTCGACGAGGACGACCAGGTCGCGTTCAAGGGCTCAGCCAAGGCGTTGCTGCGAACCTATGGGTTCCTCTCGGCGATCCTGCCGTACTCCAATGTCGAGTGGGAGAAGCTGTCGATCTTCCTCGACTTCCTCGTGCCCAAGCTCCCCGCTCCCAAGGAGGACGACCTGTCCGCCGGGATCCTGGAGACCATCGACATGGACTCCTACCGAGTGGAGAAGCGCACCGCCATGGCGATCGCGCTGGCCGACGAGGACGGCGAGCTCGACCCCGTCCCGTCCGCCGGCGGCGGGGTGAGGCCTGACCCCGACCTCGAGCGCCTCTCGCTGATCCTGGAGTCCTTCAACGACCAGTTCGGCAACATCGAGTGGGACGACGCCGACCGCGTTCGTAAGCGCATCACCGAGGAGATCCCCGCGAGGGTCGCCGAGGACGTCGCCTACCAGAACGCCCAGAAGAACAACGATCCGGTCAACGCCCGCATCGAGCTCGACAAGGCCCTGGGCAGGGTGGTGCTGTCGATGATGCGAGACGAGACCCAGCTCTTCAAGCAGTTCAGCGACAACGACAGCTTCCGCGCCTGGCTGGCGGATGCCGTGTTCCGGCAGACCTACGGCAAGAGCGCGTAGGGGCCAGCTGGCCTCCCTGCGCGAGGCGGGCGCACGGGGCTGCCGATATGGCGTCTCGGGGTCACGGCGCTGGTCTGCTCACGGCCGAAATCGCGGCGATCTCCCCTTCAATGAAGCGGTGGAGCGCACCATCGCGGGCGACGAAGGTCGGCACGTCCATGTGGGAGTCGGTGCCGTGGGTGTAGAGCGCGAGCACCGCCGTAGACCCGAAGCGGTAGCACGTGAACAGGCCGTCACCCTTGTGCAAGTAGACCTCGACGTTCGGTCCCAGCTTCCGAAACCACTCGACAGCCTGCCGGACACCGTCGGCTGCTTCGGGGTAGTCGAATCGAGCCTGGAGCCGCCCGACCGTCGCCGGGTCGTTCGGGTCGGGCAGGAACACTCGGAGGCGCCCGCGCTTGGCGACAGCCTTCAGCTCAGCCTGATGCTGGTTCCGCCACGCCCGCGCGTAGGCGACGAAGATGTCAACGTCCTTGGCGTCGCGAAACAGGTCGCTCCATGGCGTGTCCTCGTAGAACCGGCGTGGGACCCGCACGATGCCTGCGTCGACCACCTCCTCGTTGAGGCGTACGACGTCGTGGACTTCCTTGACCAGCGCTCGTCGTCCAACAAGCTCCCAGACGACGCTCAGCAGACCGGTTGCGACCAGCAGCCCGCCGAGCTGCCCGGTGAAGGCAGACAACTGGGGCGACACAGCGCCACTTGACCACCACAGGAGCAGAAGACCGACGCCGGCGAAGAACGCGCCGACGAGCATCATCCGGAGGTTCGTCATCGCGCGCCGGACGCTACCGCTGGATCCCATGCCTGAACGCTAGCCGTGTGCAGCAACAAGGCACACGGCCCACTGGGTGAGGCGCATGGAGCAGGAAGACGCGGCCGTTGGCGAGGCGGTCCGCAGCATCTGGTTGACGACCGGCAGACCCGATAGCAGTTTTCGTAGCAAGGACAGGTCGACGCGGAGGGGCCAGATGCCGACAATCGAAGCTGACGATCACACTGCTGCGGCGCTCCAGCTCGCCGCGGACACCGCCGGCATCAGCGAAGCTGAGGTGGTACGCCGCCTCATCAAGCGGCACCGGCCGGAAGCGGCGCCGAAAGGTGACCGAGCCGCGAGTGCGACAGTGGCGGTGTTCGCCCTCTACGAGGGTCACCGGACAACAGCGACGTACGAGCCAGCCACACACAGGGTCACCATCACCGAGGGCCCGCTCGCGGGTGAGTCCTACAAGAGTCCCAGCGGCGCAGCCATCTCCGTCGTCACGCACTACCGGCCAAGCGTCAACCCAAGCCGCAGTGATTTGACCTTCTGGACGGTGTCGTCCAGCGGTGAGCTCCTTCAGACGCTACGGCGCCAACGATGATCGAACCGCGCACGCGACGGACACCCGCATCCCCACGGGCTCACCGCCCGCCGATCGCTCGCCGCGAAGCGGTGGGCACACCCCATCTGGAGTCGTTGTGGTTCCGTGACAGAGTTCACGCTGCCAGTCGAGCGCTGATCGGGTACCGTGATGGCATCAACACCGACCCCTCTGGGTGCCACCGACTTCGCGTCACCGGCACCGATGGGTCGGTTTTCGTGTGCGGGGACGCACCGTGAAATACGCCAAACCGCACCTGAACTACAACGAGCAGGGGGAGCTCCTTCGGAGCAGGGGCCTGGCCATCGATCACGCTCCGGCCGCAGTGCGAGCACTCAAACGGATCGGCTACTACCGGCTCTCGGCGTACACCTACGTGCTGCGGCAGCCGGGCGCGCCTACCGCCGCCGGCCAGCGACCCTCTCGGCTCGACACGTTCGTCGAGGGCGCAACTCTCGAGCAGGCTGTCGCGCTCAGCGACTTCGACGACAAGTTGCGAGGCGTGCTGCTGACGGGCCTGCAGCAGGTCGAGCTTGGTCTTCGAGTCCAAGTCGCCTACCAGCTGGGCAAGACGCACGCCCACGGACACCTCAAGGTGGAGCACCTCGATGCTGCGCGCTGCGCAGAGGTTGTGACGGACGGCTTCGGGGGCGCGCGGACTCGCTACGAGGACTGGCTCAGTCGCTACGAGAAGCTCCTCAGCGAGTCCAAGACCGAGGACTTCGTCAGGCACTTCCTACTCAAGTACGACGGAGACATCCCCATCTGGGCAGCCACCGAGTTCATGACCTTCGGCTGTCTGACGGCGCTCTACGGCCTGCTCAGCTCGCGAGACGCCGGAGTCATCGCGACGAACCTTGGCATCAAGAACCGCGACGTGCTGCATGGATGGCTCAAGGCTCTCAACGTCCTGCGGAACCACTGCGCACACAACGCTCGGATCTGGAACAGGGCGACGGTCTACCCCCCGCGGGTGCCCGCGGCGAACCTGACCGGCGCGCGGTTGCACCACCTGGCGACCGTCGACAACAACCGGCTCTACTTCCTTGCCGCGATCACGGCGTACATCCTCATCTGTCTGGACCCGGCTACTAACTGGCCACGACAGTTCGCCACGGTCATCGGCAAGTTCCCCGGCTCACACGGTATGACGCCGACGAACATGATGGGCTTCCCTGAGGGATGGAAGGACCTTGACCTCTGGCAGCACGTCCCGCCGCCGGCTGGACGACGGGCGGCGCGCTGACCTGCGGCTGTGGGACAGACTCCCCTTCGTTTGTGGAGCGAATCGGCGTGAGCGCGCATCACCCCAGGTCAGACCCTTTCCGGAACCAGCTTCCATCGTTTTCCCAGGTCAGAGCCATATCGAGCCCTCCTTCGTTCCTCCTGGGCCCCTCGCGCCGGTCGGTTCGCGCCGTCAGGTGCCTGGAGCTGGCGGTCCCGGCCATGAGCGCTTCGACCGCCTCGCGCCGCCACCGCCGTGCTCGCCACCTGGCGACCTCCGAGCCGCAAACCGTAAACTCCCACGCCTGCAGATCGTCAACCAGAGGGGCTGCAGAGTGTAAACTCGGCGCTGCCACCTCCTGGGAGTCACGATGGACTACCTGCCACGCATCGCCGATGAGCTGCTCGCCGACCGCCTCGCATCGACCGGCGCGGTCCTCATCGAGGGACCGCGCGCCTGCGGGAAGACCCGTACCGCGGAGCAGGCCACCCGCAGCGCCGTCTACCTCGACCGTGACGAGAGCGCCCTGACGGCCCTCCAGGTGGACCCCTCGCTCGTCCTCGGTGGCGAGCCGCCGCAGCTGGTCGACGAGTGGCAGCTCGACGCGACCCGCGTCTGGAACCAGGTTCGCGCCCAGGTCGACACGCGTCAGGCGGCCGGTCAGTTCGTCCTCACCGGGTCCTCGGTTCCCGACGACGACGCCCGCCGGCACTCCGGCGCCGGCCGGTTCGCGCGCCTGATGATGCGACCGATGAGCCTGTTCGAGTCGCGTGACTCGACGGGGTCGATGTCTCTGCGGGCCTTGCTCGCCGGTGAGCGACCGTCGGCGCCGGCCGCCGACGTCGACATCCACCGCACCGCCGAGCTCATCGTCCGCGGCGGTTGGCC
Organism: Cellulomonas citrea; assembly: GCF_009829685.1. Lineage (GTDB taxonomy): Bacteria > Actinomycetota > Actinomycetes > Actinomycetales > Cellulomonadaceae > Cellulomonas > Cellulomonas citrea. The sequence continues at coordinate 18,655 of NZ_VWSD01000008.1, read as the reverse complement.
GCTCAACCTCCCGATGACCCCGACGCAGGCCGCCGCAGCGAACCGCGACCACCTGCGCACGATCGCCGAGGTCGACCTCGCACGCGTCGCCGGGTCGCGCCGTGACCCCGTCCGCGTGACCCGGTTCCTCCAGGCGCTCGCGCGCAACACCGCGATGGAGCACGTCGTCGAGCGCCTCGTCGGCGAGACGATCTCCGACACCCCGGACGACGCCGGCTCGCTCACCAGACCGACGGCCTACCGGTACCAGGACGCCCTGGCTCGTCTCATGGTGCTGGAGCTGCAGCCCGCGTGGTCGACGCACCTGCGTTCACGATCGCGGCTGCGGGACAAGCCCCGGACACACCTCGTCGACCCCTCGCTCGCTGCGGCTGCGCTGGATGCGAGCCCGGCCACGCTCGTGCGCGACCTCAACACCCTCGGCCTGCTCTTCGAGTCGCTCGTCGTCCGCGACATGCGCGTCTACGCCGATGCGCTCGACGCCACGGTGAGCCATTACCGAGACTCCGACAACCTCGAGGTCGACATCGTCGTCGAGGCTCGCGACGGCACCTGGGGCGCCTTCGAGGTCAAGCTCGGCGCAGGCCAGATCGACACGGCCGCAACGTCGTTGCTGAAGTTCGCCGCCAAGGTCGACACCGACAAGGTCGGCCCACCCGCCGTGCTCGGCGTGATCACCTCGAACGGCTACGGCCTCACCCGGCCCGACGGAGTCGTCACCATCCCGATCGGGGCGCTCGGGCCCTGAACCATCGGCACCTGCGCCCTTGAGGTGCACGCCTCTTCGCGCCGACCTGCTCCACCGGCCGCGAGGCCCCAGCGGGGCCTTGCCACCACGCATGCCGAGCTGTCCGAGATTGCCGGCCCCGCGCCGTCAAGACCGGTGCCCACGTCGTCCGCATCCGCCGCATCAACCTCGAGGACCTGCTCCACCCGCTCGTCTGGTGCCCCGGATCGGGGACGCCCGGCACGTCGCTGACGAAATCGACGCCCCGCCCCGGCCTGGTGAGGTCACTTGACTCGACAGAGCGCGGCGATGTCGGAGGCGCCTGCGACTCTGATCTTGGCGAACGGTTCGCCAACTGAGAGGAGCAGTGCCATGGCAGTCAGGGTCGTAGCTGTACACCTGTCGCAGGGCGGGTACCTCAACGAGCACATCACGGACGTGAAGTGGACCTCCTACGGCGACGGCAGCACGGGGCAGAGCACGAAGGCCGACATGGTGAGGTTCATCGACGTGGAGGACGGGAAGGTCTACGTCGAGACGTCCACGAGCAAGGTCGAGGTCGGGGTGGTGAAGCCACAAGGTGGGACGCCGTACCTCCGAACATTCGCCAACGGCACGTGGACGGACAACCTCCTGTCTCTTCCGAGGTTCTAGGTCGGCGATCCAGCAAGGAGCGGGCCACGGAGGCTGTTGCCAACGGGTCGTCTGGTGTTCTGGAACGACCTTCTGCAAGTCACCTAGCATTCAGTCGACGGGCGCGGCGGCCTACCCCTAGCCTGTGAGCACCAGCCGGATTCGGAGGCAGCGCCCATGCCCGTACCGATCTTCATTCTGATGCTTCTCGCTGCGGTCATCGTCGTGCCAGTGGCAACTGGGAACTTCGGGCTGACGGTGGCCGCAATCATCGCGGTCCTCATCGCCAACCCGATCGTCCGCACCGTCCGCAAGAACCGCTACTTCGCTTCTGAGCACTTCCAGACGCTCAAGTCTGAGATCGCCGCGGTGGTCGCCGAACACAACGACGTCGTCGACTACGTGGACGAGATTCGTGCCCAGGGGGCCTTTGAACTCGGGTCATCGTCCAGCGGCCAGTATGCCCACCTCGCCTCGTTCGACAACACCTCGGCGTGGAACTATCGGCGCGACCGCAACGTGGCCGAGTACGCCCCGCACGTGCATAACGCATCGCTCCAGGTCGTGCGGAACGCCAGCGCGGACCCAATCAAGTACCTGATGAAGTACTTCTCTATCCGGCCGGACCAGGACACCCTCGCTGATGTGCAGCGCGTCGCCGATGACATCGCCCGACTCGAGGAGGCGGTCGCCAACGTGAGGCGGCGCGAGGCCGACATCACGGCAAAGATTGATCCACCTGCCTTCATCCTCAAGCACTACCGCGCGGAGTACTGGAACCAGATTGGCGCGCACCTGTCGCCGGTCGAGGTGCCTTATCCCCAGTACAGGTTCCAGTACGTCTCTGCCGGGGGAAACAGCAGCCAGCAGGTGAAGATCGCGCTCGACACCCCAACACTCGAGGCAGTGTCGGTGACTCTCGTCGAGAAGATCCGGTGGACCAAGTCTGCTGCCGGGCAGCGCGCCCTGATGACAACGCGACTCCGCAGCCACATCAAGGAACGCGACAACCACACCTGCAGGAACTGTGGCGTCTCGGTGTTCATGGAACCGCACCTGCTGCTTGAAGTGGACCACATCCTCCCCGTGTCCAGGGGCGGGCAGAGCATCCCAGAGAACCTCCAGACCCTCTGCTGGAAGTGCAACCGCTCGAAGGGCGCCAAGATCACGGGATAGGTAGGGCAGCTCCAGGACCGGCCGCGCGGCGCGGGGCTGGCGTGGTTCGGGCACTGCTCACACCGACGACCACGGCTGGCAAACCCTCCAGCGACCTGCCGCAGCCCGACGCTCACGAGGTCTGCGGCTGCGGTTTGAGACAGGCTTCCGGCCTTACTCGCGGTCGAACGCAGACCGCACGCAGCCCCGACCCCTCACCACGTCCCGGCCACCCTCTGCAGCCCGAGACTGGCGAGCGAGACGACGACCCACAGCAGCGCGCCGAGCAGCAGCGGGCGGTGGCCGGCGCGGCGTAGACCGGCCAGGTCGGTGGACAGGCCGATGGCCAACAGCGCCACGGTGATGAGGAACACCGAGACCTGGCTGAGCGCGGGGTGCACCGCCGCGGGGATGAAGGGCGGCCGGTGGCAGGGCGTCTACCTCCCCGGGCTGGCGATCACCCTGAGCAGGAAGCGGGCCGAGGCCCTACTCGGGTACAGCGACATCCCCACCCGCCTTGGCTGCCGCATCGGTGCCTGCGCCAACTAGATTCTGGGTCCGGTCGCGGACCACAGAGGTCTCTACCTGCATGCTCGGCGGCCGAGATGGCAGCACTCATGGACTCGCCGGCGGCGTGGCGCGCCAAGGCAGAGACGGATCGGCTCGTGCGCGCCAAGGAGCCGCGAGAGCTGGTCAGTTCCCGTTGCCGGGCCGCGGACGACCCGGCACTGCAGACGCGAACGTTGCAGAGCCTCGTCGACGGGATCGAGGAGGACCGGTCCGCCGTCGCATAGCCAGACACCCGGCGGTCGCCTCTCGGCTGACACGTCTGGCCAAGTGCAGGTGCCCTGGCGTGGCGCGCCGCGCTCACGAACACCGCCGTGGGACCTTCTAGGCGTGGACTGGCGCGAGTTTGTGGCTACCTTGCTCGGACATGTCCTCTCCTGGCCGGTCGTCGTGCTGGTTCTCTTCCTGCTCTTCCGGAAGCCAGTAGGCGAACTGATCCAGCGGGTGAAGCGCGTAGAAGTCGCCGGGCAGGTGGTGGACTTCGACCAGTCCCTAGGTCGAGCGACCGAGCTCTCGGCGGCATCCGTTGCCCTCGCCGAGGATGAGAAGGGAAAGACCGGCCCTGAGCCCGGCCACAGCGCTCGGCCGGAGATCGAACCGACGGCGTCGGTCCTCATGTCGTGGGAGCGCCTGGCAGCCAACATCCGTCACCTCCACGAGTCGGCTGGGCTAGAGGCGAGGCCGCACTCATCAGTGATCCGACTCGCGGGAAGCCTTGCCGGGGCGGGGATCGTGAACGACACCTTCGTCGCAGCTGTACGCGAGCTCTACTTCCTCCGGAACGCGGTCGCACACGGCGAGCACTTGCCGGACGCTGAGGAGGCCAAGCAGTACGCGAGTGCGGCTGAGGAGTTGGCCCGCGCGGCCGAGCTGTTTGCGGGAAGGCAGGTGCGCCCGGCCCCCCGGCGCGCCGTCCGAACAAAGCGACCTGCCCCACCGCCCGAACCGGCGGAGTCAAGGCCGGACGCGTGACTTAGCACCGGCCACACCTCTGCCGCGCCCGCTCGCCGTCTTGACCTCTCAGCGTAGGACGGCCCAGCTTCCCTACGCGCTCACACCCTCTAGTACCAACGCAAGAACCCACAGAGTCAGCCCCTACAGGCCATGCCACAACGTGCCTGTAGCACGATCAGATCGGCGCCTCTCGGTTCACCTCGGCGCGTGTGCGCAAGCCTCTGACCAGCAATCTTGATCGTCTCAGCAGGACAAGAAGCCCGGCAGGGTCGATTTCCCAAGCTGAGAGCGCGGGTTCGATTCCCGTCACCCGCTCCATCGTTTACGCAGGTCAAGAACCCGCTCCTGGGCCGTGGCAGTCACCCACGACGAGCGCCCCGAAGACCCCGAGCCTCCACGCCGGAGAGCCCGCCGGGCCGGTACGTCCTCAAGCGGTCCGCCGACTGCGGCGAACCCCGGTCAGTCCGCCGCAGCAGCGGTTTGGTGCATCGCGAGCCGGGCAGCCCGCCGGCGCGCCCGGAGCGTCCCTACGCTGAACAGCGCAAGCCCGCCGAGCAGCCATCCGGCCAGCACGAGGATCGGACCGGTGGTCGCGGCGCCGTCGAACAGTGCGAGGTTGCGCAGCAGGGTTCCGGTCGCGCCGGGCGGGAGGAACTGGCCGATGGCACCCCACGGGGCAGGAAGCAGCTCGGGCGCGCTGGTCAGACCAGACAGCGGGCTGCCCAGCAGGATGAGCGCGACGACCGCGAGGCCGAGCCCCACCTTCCCGAACATCCGCTGGAGCCCGAGCACCGCGAAGCAGGCGGCTCCTGCGCCGAGCATGGCGCCCAGCGCCGTGAGCCAGTAGCTGCCGTCGATGGTCCCGAACCCGTACTGCAGGATCGCGACCAGCCCGAGCCCACCGACGACGGCGAACCCCGCCCCGGTGATCAGCCGCTGCCGAGCTCCGCGCACACCGGCCATGATCCCCACGGCGGCGATCCACCCGCCCAGGGCGAGGGGGACGGCCCCCGTGGACAGTCCCACACCCTTCGGGTCATCGGCCGGGAACGGGCGCACATCCTTGACCTGCACCGGGATGGACGCCGCGGCTCCGAGGGACGTCACGGCCTGGGTGAGTGCGGTGGCCACGGCAGGGCTGGCCGCCGACGCGACGTCCAGCGTGAGCCCGGAGCCGCCCATGAGGAGCGCCCCGTAGATCTCACGGCCGAGGATCTGCTCGCGCGCCTGGTCGGCGCTCGTGAGCACTCGCACGTCGAACGCGCCGGGAGCGGCCGCGTCGAGACGTGCGGTGAGTGCGGCGGTCTGCGGGGCGGGTCCCACGACCGCCACGGGGACCTCGTGGAGACCGGACTTGATCCCGGGCAGGGCGAACGCGGTGAGCAGGACCATGATCGCGCCGACCAGCGCGAGAGTCATGACCGCGACGTGGGACCAGCTCGACGGCGCGCTCCGGGTGGGGCTGGCTGCGTCTCGCGTGGGGCTCTGCGCGTCTCGCGTGGGGCTCTGCGCGTCTCGCACGGGGCTGGGTGCCGTCACCATGGGTCTACTCCTCCGCGGCCAAGAGTCGTTAAGATACGGCTCGTATCTCTTGGAGAGTAGCGCGGGCCGTTAAGATACGGCAAGTACTCAATCGGAGGTGCCCTGGTGGACCCGGTCACGCGGCGGCGCGGCGATGCTCTGCGCTCGGAGATCCTCGGTGCGGTGCGGGACGAGCTGCGCGACCACGGCTACGCCGGAGTCACCTACGACGGCGTCGCGCGACGGGCCCAGACCAGCAAACCGGTCCTCTACCGGCGCTGGCGCTCCCGCGCCCACCTCGTCCTCGACGCCCTGAGCGACCAGCTCGACCTGGTGATCCCACCCCCGGACACCGGGGGCCTGCGGGGCGACCTCATCGGGCTGCTCCACCTCATGCGCTCCCGGTTCGAGGTCGCCGGGGCGCAGACGCTTCGGGGCATCGTCGCCGATGCGGACTCCGACCTCCGCAGCGCCCTCCTCGAGCTGACCGATGCGCTCGTCGACGAGATCTCCCGGAGCGTCCTCCAGCGCGCCCGCGAGCGCGGCGAGCTCGGTCCCGTGCCCATCCCCCCGCTGGTCTCCTCCGTGCCCGTCATCCTGTTCCGGCACGATCTCCTGCTCACCGAGGAGCCGAACGACGAGCGGATCGAGGAGATCGTCGACTCGGTGTGCCTGCCGCTCATGCACGCCGTGAGCAGGAGGCCCCTGGCCTAGGGCGACGGTGAGGTAGCCAGAGCTCGCCCCCACCTGCGGGTCGAGCGCACTCAGCAGGTCCGCGGGCACCGCGAGGGCATCGGGTACCGGCACGGCCGGCGTGGTCCGATCGGCAGCGTGCACGGGCCGGTTCGGTGACCTGCCGGTGGCAGCGGCCACGGCCCACGACGGGACCCCGCGAACATCACGAGACGCATGAGCAGCCGCCGCCGATCATCGCGCGCACCAGCGCTGGTCAGGCGTCGCGCCGGTCTCGGCGACGTGCGTCAGGCGAGGTCCTCAGCCAGCATCGCCTCGCACGCGGCGCGGAGCCGTTCAAGAGGCTCGCCGATCGTCGCTCGGACGATGACCGCGTCGAGCTTGTCGTAGTGGTGCCCGATGAGGTCGCGCATCCGCGCGATGTCGGACCACGGCACGTCGGACCGTCGGGCTGTCAGCTCGCTGGGCAGCGCCTTGACGGCCTCGCCGATCGTGAAGACGTGGAACTGGATGGCGGCCAGGACAACCTCGGGCAGCTCGTCATCTTCCGCATGACGCCGCCCGACGGCCTCAGCCCCTTCGATCGCCGCGATCGCTGTCAGGATGTCGGCCAGCCGGCGCCTGCTCGATCGGCTCACAGGGGCACCGCCTCGGCGAGTGCCGAGCCCGCGACACGCGCCGCCAAGGCGCTGGCCGGCGCGACGTCGACACGCTCGCCCAGGAGCGCCGACAGCTCATCCGCGATCGCCCCGAGCGGGAGCAGGCCACGCTTGTGCACATCGAGGTCGACGAGCAGGTCGATGTCGGACCCTGGGCCGTCCTCACCTCGCGCAACCGACCCGAAGACCCGGACGTTCGAGGCTCCGTGCTTGTGCGCGATGCGGCGGACGCGATCTCGGTTCGCGCGCAGCTTCGCCATCCGAGGGGTACGGACGTCGAGGCGGCGCGGCGAGACTGTGGCATTCAGCTCCAGGCGCGCCCCCATCGCCGCGAGCAACCTGTCGAGCGTCTCGACGGAGGGAGAGCTGGCGCCGGACTCGTAGCGCGACACCGCCGGCTGCGACGTCCCGGCGCGCGCCGCCAGAGCGTCCTGGCTCAGGCCCGCCGCCTCGCGCCTCGTGCGGATCAGGGTCGCGACATCCACAGTGCGACTATACCGCTAGAGGTATGGACGCAAGAGAGCCTTGGCAACGGGCTCCACCGAGCTGCGAACTCGTCGAGGCGGGCATCGCGGGCAGGACGCCGGCCGGCTCCGCGTCGCTGTTCTCCCTCAATCGCGGTCACCTCGCCGCAGGTGCGATCAAGGCGCTGGCGTCCCTGCGCGCACACCCGCACCCCTCACCACGTCCCGGTCACCCTCTGCAGCCCGAGGCTCGCGAGCGAGACGACGACCCACAGCAGGGCGCCGAGCAGCAGCGGGCGGTGGCCGGCGCGGCGCAGACCGGCCAGGTCGGTGGACAGGCCGATGGCCGACAGCGCCACCGTGATGAGGAACACCGAGACCTGGCTGAGCGCGGGGTGCACGGCCGCGGGGATGAGGCCGGCGGTGTTGGCCGCGGCCACGAGGAGGAACCCGATGAGGAACGTCGGGACGAGGCGCCACACGTCGACCCGTGGCGGGCGGATGGCCGCGACGTCGGCCGGGACGAGGACGTCCGCCGCCGCGCGCCGGTCGCGGCGGGCGGTCATCGCGGCCAGGGCGAGCACGATCGGGATGATGAGCAGGGTCCTGGTGAGCTTGACGACGACCGCGAAGTTCGCGGCCTCCGGCCCGTACGTGGTGGCGGTGGCGACGACCGACGACATGTCGTTGACGGCGGTCCCGGCGAACAGCCCGAACGCGTGCTGGCTCATGCCGAGCAGGTGCCCGACGACGGGGAACGCGAGCACGGCCGCGACGTTGAACAGGAAGATCGTCGAGACCGCGTAGGTGACCTCCGCGCCGACGGCGCCGATGACGGGCGTGACGGCCGCGATGGCCGACGCACCGCAGATGCCGGTGCCGACCCCGATGAGCGTGCGCAGGTTGCCGACCACGCCCAGCCACCGGCCGAGCAGGTACGCGGCGCCCAGCGCGACCACGAGCGTGCCGAGCATCACCGGCAGAGACCCGACGCCGACCCGCACGATCTGCATGAGCGACAGCTGCGACCCGAGCACGACGACGGAGGTCTGCAGCACGGCCTTGCTGGAGAAGGTGATCCCGGGGCGCAGCCGGGCACCGGGCCTGATCGTGGCGGCGAGCACGACCCCGAGCACGATGCCGGTGACCGGTCCGCCGACGAGCGGGAACCGCCGTCCCACGACGGTCGCGACCACGGCGACGGCGACGGCCAGCCCGAGCCCGGGCAGCAACGCCGTCAGCCGCGCCCAGCGACCGGCCGCGGGCGCGGCCGGCTCACCGGTGAGTGCGGGCGAGGGCTGCTCCTGGTTTCGGGGGGTGAGGTCCACGTCCGACGACTCTCGTCCGGCGCAGGCCGGGCGAGTAGCCCCCGAAGGCCGATGGCTCCATAGCCTTCGGCTATACCTATGCAGGTGTGCGATGGTGAGGGCGCACCTCGTGGCACCCGTGCACCGGAAGGAGCCCCGCCGTGGCCATGCACCGGCCGGACCTCGACCTCGACGCGCTGCGCGTCCTCACCCTCGTGGCCGACCTCGGCAGCATCTCCGCCGCGGCCCGCGCCGAGCAGATCAGCCAGCCCTCGGCCAGCAAGCGCATCCAGAGCCTCGAACGCCAGCTCGGCCTCGAGCTGCTCGACCGGCGCACCCGCGGGGCGACCCTCACCGACCACGGGCGCGTCGTCACCGGCTGGTGCCGCGCCGTGCTCGACGCCACCGACACCCTCGTCACCGGCAGCCAGGCGCTGGCCGCCCGCGACCTCGCCCAGCTGAGCATCGGCGCCAGCCAGACCATCGCCGAGTACCTGGCCCCGTCCTGGCTCGGCGAGTTCCACCGGCGCGGCGGCCAGCCCCCCGTCCACCTGCGGGTGGCCAACTCCCAGGGCGTCATCGGGGCGCTGCGGTCGCACGAGATCGAGCTCGGCTTCGTCGAGACGCCGACCATCCCCAGCGACCTGGTGAGCCGGCAGGTGGCGCGCGACCGGCTCGTGCTCGTCGTGTCCCCCAGCCACCGGCTCGCCCGCCGCCGCACCCCGGTCACCCGCGACGAGCTCGCCGCGATGCCCCTGGCCACGCGGGAGGACGGGTCGGGCACCCGGGACACGCTCGAGGTCGCCGTCGGCCGGCCCATGGTGGCGCCCGCCGTCGAGCTCGACTCCAACGCGGCCGTCAAGGTGCTCGTCGGCTCGGGCGCCTACCCCGCCGTCATCAGCGAGCTCGCGGTCGCCGGTGAGCTGCGCGACGGGCGGCTCGTCGAGGTCCCGCTCGGCGACCTCGACCTCAGCCGGTCGCTCGACGCGGTGTGGCGGCGCGGCACCCGGCTGCGGGCCGCGGCCCAGCACCTGCTCGCCACCGCACGTCCGGTCACGGCCCCGACCAGGACGCGATGACCCGGCACTGGTCAGCCAGGCCCGCGCCCTCCGGTCCGGACCGGGGGACATCCCCCGCAGGTCACGGTGGGCTGCCTGCTGTCGGCGGGCCGAGCCCGGCCGACACGATGGGGACCTCAGCCACCAGAAGGGGTCACCGATGAGCACGCCGGTCGCGGACCTGCCGGGCACCACCCGGCCCGTCGTCGCACAGAACATCTCCCGAGGGGTCGCGCTGCTGCTCGGGCCGGTCGCGGGCCGCACCTGGCGCGAGCTCGGCTACCTGAACGTCGTGCTGCTGCTCGCGCCGGTCGGGTTCGCCTGGGGGGTGCTCGCCGTGACGTTCAGCGTGTCCGTCGCGATCACCGCGTTCGGGTTGTACGCGGCGGGCTGGATCGTGGTCGGCGCCCGCGTCCTGGGCGGCGCCTACCGCGGGCTGGCCCGCACGCTGCTCGACACCGATGTGCCCACCCCGCCCCCGCACCGTCGGGGCAGGGGGTTCTGGGGCCAGATCGGGGCCATGCTCGGGGACGCCGCCGGCTGGCGCGCCCTGGCGTTCGGGGCGGTGAGCCTGCCGTTGTCGATCCTGTCCGTGACGCTGTCCTGGCTGTTCCTCGCCCTCGGCCTCGGCGGGCTCACCTACTGGTTCTGGTACCGGTTCCTGCCCTGGCAGCAGGCGCTCGACGGAAGCTGGCACCGGGGCGCGAGCATCAACAACGACTACTTCGTCGACACCCCCGGCCGGCTGTGGGCGATGGTGGCGCTCGGCGTGGTGTTCCTCCTGCTGTGGCCGCAGGTCACCCACGGCCTGGCGCACGGGTTCCGGCTGCTGAGCCGGCTGCTGCTCGGCCCCACGGCGGCGAGCCTGCGGGTGGCCCACCTCGAGCAGACCCGCAGCCACGCCGTCCAGGACGCCGACGCCCGGCTCCGGCGGATCGAGCGCGACCTGCACGACGGCACCCAGGCCCGCCTGGTGACCCTGGCCATGCAGGTCGACGACGTCCGCGACCGGCTGGCCGGCGGTGACGAGGCCGATCGCGCCGCGGCCCTGCTGCTGCTCGACGAGACGCACCGCGAGATGAAGGACACCCTCGTCGAGCTGCGCGAGATCGCCCGCGGCATCCACCCGCCGGCCCTGGACAACGGCCTCACGCTCGCCCTGGAGACCCTGGTCACCCGCAGCGCCGTCCCCGTCACGCTGGACGTCGACCTGCCGACGGAGCCCGCGCCCGAGCTCGCCGCCATCGCCTACTTCGGGGTCGCCGAGCTGCTCACCAACGTGCAGCGGCACGCCGGTGCCACGGGCGCCTACGTGCGGGTGGACACCCTCGACGACACGGTGCGGGTGCGGGTGCGCGACGACGGGCACGGCGGCGCCCGGCCGGCCTTGCCCGGGGCCTCCGGCGGGACGGGCCTGCAGGGGCTCGTCGAGCGGGTGTCCACGGTGGACGGCACCGTCGAGATCGACAGCCCCGCCGGGGGACCTACCGTGGTCACCATGTCCCTGCCGATGCGCGCTGCTCGATGACCCGTCGGCCACCGTCGTCCACGAACCGCCGGTGAGGGCGGCGAGGCCGCACCGATGCGGGTGATGATCGCCGAGGACTCCGCCATCCTGCGGGACGGGCTGGCGGCGTTGCTCACCCGCCGCGGGCATGAGGTGGTCGGGGCCGTCGGCGACGCGACCGCCCTGGTGGCGGCCGTCACCGCGCTCGCGGAGGGCACCGGGGAGACCAAGGGATCCGAGACGGCCAAGGGCACCGGCCTGCCGGACGTCGCAGTGGTCGACGTGCGGATGCCGCCGACGTTCCGGGACGAGGGCCTGCGCGCCGCGCTCGAGCTGCGCGCCCGGTTCCCCGAGCTCGGGGTGCTGCTGTTCTCCCAGTACGTCGAGACCCGGTTCGCCGCCCAGCTGCTGGCCGGCGGGGCGCGCGGGGTGGGCTACCTGCTCAAGGACCGCGTCGCCGACGTGGGCGACTTCCTCGCAGCCCTGGAACGGATCGCCGACGGGCAGACCGTGCTCGACCCCGAGGTGGTCACCCAGCTGCTGGGGGCCTCCCGGTCCGACGGCGGGCTGGGTCGGCTGTCCGCCCGCGAGCGTGAGGTGCTCGAGCTCATGGCGCAGGGCAGGTCCAACGGAGCGATCGCCGAGCACCTGGTGCTGACCTACGGTGCGGTCGAGAAGCACGTGACGTCGATCTTCACCAAGCTCGACCTGGCACCCGACGCCGGCGACCACCGCCGGGTGCTCGCGGTGCTGCGGTACCTGGAGCTGGACCGCTGAGCGACCCCGTGGCGACCGGCCGCTCGGACGTCGTCACTGCTCGTCACGCAGCCGCGCGAGCGTCCGTTCGAGCCGGGCCTGGCGTGCGGCCGGGGTGGGTGCCGTCATGAGCGGGTGCAGCACCGAGTAGCGCTGGGCGCGGGTGAGGGCCTCGAACCGGTCCCGGGCCGCAGGGTCGAGCGCAGCGAGCAGATCGGCGGGGACCTCGGCCTCCGCCGACCCGGGGTAGGCGCGGTCCCAGCGCCCGTCAGCCCGGGCACGGTCGACCTCCGCCTGCCCGCGCGGTCGCAGCCGCCCGTCGTCCACGAGCCGGGCGATGTGCTCGACGTTGCGCGCGGACCACAGCGACCGGGCGCGCCGCGGGGTGAACCGCTGGCGGAACGTGAGGTCGTCACCGCCGCGCTTCTGCCCGTCGATCCAGCCGCTGCACAGCGCCTCGTCGAGCGCCTGCGCGTAGGTGAGCGACGTGGGGTGCGTCGTGCCCTTCTTGGCCAGGACGAGCCAGACGCCGTCGGAGGCGTCCTCGTGGACGTCGAGCCAGGCGCGCCAGGCGGTGACATCGGGCACCGTGAGGGCGGGCGGGGGCTCGTCGGCGGCGGCCATGGCCCGATTCTGCGGCCTGCCGCCGGCAGCGGCCAGGGGGCGGGCGACCACCTCTAGCCGAGCTGCGGGCGCAGACCGTCGAGCAGCAGGTGCAGGTAGCGGCGACGACCGGCCTCGTCGGCGTCGAGCACCAGACCGGCGGCGGCGAGCATCGCGAGCAGCTGCGGCACATCGGCCCCGGTGAGCTCGGGACGCAGCGTGCCGGCCGCCTGCCCGCGCGCGACGAACGCCTCGAACCCCGCGATGTGCGGGCGCAGCAGCTCGGCCGTCGTCCCGCCCAGGTCGCCGAGGGAGGCGATGAGCGCGCGTTCGCGGCGGCTCACCGTGACGACCCGCTCGGCCAGGGCGAGCAGCTCGGCGTGCGAGCCGTCACCCGCCTCGACCTGGAGCAGGTACGGCTCGATCTCCTGGTCGAACAGGCGCTGGTACACACCGGCCGCGAGCGACTGCCGGTTGGGGAAGTGCCGGTAGAGCGTGGCGATCCCGACCCCGGCCTCCTGGGCGACCTTGTCGAGGGTCCCGGTGCCGTCACCGGACTGGAAGACCCGGCGGGCCGCGTCGAGGATCCGGGTCACGCTCGCGACGGCGTCGGCGCGCATCGTCCTGACGTCCACCCGGTCCCCCTCCTCCCCGCAGGAGGCGACAGCAGGTCTGGCCTCGGTCCAGCGAGGCTACCAACTGCACACGGCCGCGATGCGTCTGCCCTGGTCAGCGCACCGAGGGGCGAGGGGGGTACGATCTAATAGTTGACTATCGGTTCGAAGGAGTGGCATGGGACGCAGCACCGCCGCAACGACGGCCGAGCACCGACCGAACCGTCGCGCGCAGCTCGGGCTCGTGCTGTCCAGCGGCGCCGCCCGCGGCACGGCCCACGCCGGCGCCCTGCTCGCCCTGCAGGAGCGCGGCATCGCGCCGCAGGTGATCGTCGGGACCAGCGCGGGGGCCCTCGTCGGCGGCCTGTACGCCGCAGGGATGTCGCCCGAGCTCATCGTCGAACGCCTCGCGTCCCTCACCTGGTCCGACATCGGCCGGCCGCGTCCCACCCGCGCGCTCGCGCTCATCGAGACCACGGCGCTGCACAGCACCCTCGACTGGATGCTCGGCCGCAAGGCCATCGAGGACCTGCCCCGGCGGTTCGGCGCCGTCGCCACCGATGTGCGCACCCGCAGCGCCGTCCTGCTGGACCACGGCGACGCGACCACCGCCATCCTGGCGTCCATCGCCGTCCCCGGCGTCTTCCCCGCAGTGCGCACCGACGGCCGCACGCTCGTCGACGGGGTGCTCACCTCGCCCGTGCCGGTGTGGGCCGCCCACCACCTCGGCGCCACGCGGACCATCGCCGTGCGGCTGCGCCCCCAGGCACCGGCCGGTGCGCGCGCCACCGTGCAGCGCAAGGTGCTCACCCCCGCCGAGGAGGTCACCCCCGACCTCGACGTGGTCATCGACACCGAGGGCTACGCGTCCTGGTCGGCCCGCGACGCCGACCGCCTCATCGCCCTCGGCTACGAGACCACCCTCGAGGCGCTCGACCGGGTCGACGTCGACGAGCTGCTCACCGAACCCCCGCTGACCTGCGGCTGCGCGACCGATGACGGCGCAGCACGTGTCGCGAGCTGAACCGGAGCGCTCCGCCGCACCGGCGACCCCCACCCGGCTCGACCCGATCGACACGCTGCCCGCCCGGGCCCTGCGCCGGTTCGCCGGGGCAGCCCTCGCCGCCGTGGTGCACAGCTGCGCCCGGCTCGACACCTCGTCGCTGCCCGGCGGCCGACTGCCCGCTGACCTCGGCCCGCGCCCGCTGCTCGTCACCAACCACCGCAGCCCGCTCGACTACTGCGTCGTGGTCACGGTGTGCCGCGCCGACGGACGCTGGCCGGCGATGTTCGCCCGGGAGGACTTCTTCGCCCCGGCACCGCTGCGCCTGCTGCTGAGGTCGCTCGCGCTCATCCCCGCCGCGACCGGACGCGGCGCCCCCGACGGGCTGCGCCGTGCGGGCGACCTGCTCGACGAGGGCCGGGTCGTCGCGATCGCCGCCGAGGGCCGGCTCGTGCACGCCGCCGAGCGGGCCGACGGCGTCGGACGCTTCCGTGCCGGCACCGGACGGCTCGCGGCCGACGGGGCGGACGTCACCGTCCTGGCCATCACGGGGGCCGACGACGCCTGGCCGCCGGGACGGAGCGCACCACGGCTCCGCCTGCGCCGGCGTCCGACCATCACCGTCCGCGCCCTGCGGGTGCCGTCCGACCCGGAGCAGACCGCGACCCAGGCCGGCGCGAGCGTGCGGGCCGCGATGGTGACGCTGGTCGGGAGCGACCTGGCGTAGCGCGGCGAGCAGCCGCCGAGCCGGTCCGGCTGCGGCGCCGCCGCCCGATTCCTCCGTTTCACCCGACCTCGTGCGCCCCACGGCCTCATCCGACCGGCACGACGTGTCGATGCCACAGCGTGACCGGTGCTGCGCCGGCCACGGGGCGAGGGACCCCGGAGGTGAGCACGATGACTGAGCACCACGTCGACGGCGACAGCGGTCGCCCCCTCACGGGGCGGTCCTCGGCAACGGCCGCGGACCGGCGCACGCTCGCGGGACCACCGCGGACCGGTGCCGTGCCCACACCCCGCGGCGACCCGGACGGCGGGGCCCCGACGCCACCGACGACCACGTCCGACGGGCGCGGTGCCGGGGCCGGGTTCCCGCGACTCATCGGCCTGGTGATCCTCGGCCTCGCGGCCGGTGCAGCCGTGCTCCTGCTGCTGGCCGCGCGCGCCGCGGGGGGCAGCGCCGACGTCGCCCCCACCCGCGGCTTCCTCTTCGGGGTCTGGGACGTGCTGTACGCGACCCAGGCACCCACCCCCCGGGTGGCGCTGTCGGCGATCGCGCTGGCCGTGCTGCTCGCCGCCGGGGTGGCGCTCGCCGAGCTGCGGATCAGCACCCACGCCCGACGGTCCGCCGACGCCGGCGCCAACCCGCTGGCGCCCAAGGTGGTGATGGCCCGCACCCGCGGCGTGTTCGCCGGACCGGTCACCGTGACGGTGCTCATCCCGGCGCACAACGAGGAGGCGTCGCTGCCGCACACCATCGCCTCGCTCGTCGGCCAGTCGCACCCGCCGGAGCGGATCCTCGTCGTCGCGGACAACTGCACCGACTCGACCGTGGACGTGGCCCGGCGGGCCGGCGCCGACGTCGTGGCCTCCGTCGACAACACCCACAAGAAGGCCGGCGCGCTCAACCAGGTGCTGCGCGACCTGCTGCCCACGCTGGGCGACAACGACGCCGTCATGATCATGGACGCGGACACGACGCTGGACGACGGGTTCCTCGAGGCCGCCGTGGCCAGGCTGACGGCGGACCGCGGCCTCATGGCGATCGGCGGGCTGTTCTACGGCGAGGAGGGCG
Source organism: Cellulomonas citrea (assembly GCF_009829685.1). GTDB lineage: Bacteria > Actinomycetota > Actinomycetes > Actinomycetales > Cellulomonadaceae > Cellulomonas > Cellulomonas citrea. The sequence goes on along the minus strand of NZ_VWSD01000008.1, from coordinate 2,639 downwards.
CCGGGCTGCTCGGCCAGTTCCAGCGCAACGAGTACACCCGGTACAGCCGGGACATCCGACGTCGACGCGGCCGGGTGTTCGTGCTCACCGGGACCGCCTCCCTGTTCCGGCCGACGGCGCTGCGGACCGTCGCGGCCAGCCGTGGCGCGGCGCTCCCCGGGACCCCGGGCGACGTCTACGACACGTCCGCCCTCACCGAGGACAACGAGCTCACCATCGCCCTCAAGTCCCTGGGCGCGCTCATGATCTCCCCCGACCGGTGCACGGTCATCACCGAGGTGATGCCGACCTGGCGCGCCCTGTGGAACCAGCGGCTGCGCTGGCAGCGCGGCGCCCTGGAGAACCTCGGCGCGTACGGCCTCACCCCGCGCACCTTCCGGTACTGGGCGCAGCAGCTGGGCATCGGGTACGGCGTCATCGCCCTGGCCTCCTACTTCCTGCTGTTCACCGTGATGGCGCTGGCGATCGACACCTGGATCTGGTTCCCGTTCTGGCTCGGGCTCGGCGGGGTCTTCGCCGTCGAACGGGTGGTGAGCGTGTGGGCCGGCGGCTGGCGGGCCCGGCTGCTCGGTGCGGCGCTGCTGCCCGAGCTGGTGTTCGCCACGTTCCTCGACGTCGTCTACGTCAAGGGTGTGCTGGACATCTCCTTCGGCCGCACGGCGCGTTGGACGCACGTCGTGCGGACCGCGGCACCCGGTGCGGGGGACGACGGCCCGGCAGACGGCGGCCGCGCCGATGACCGCCCAGCCGATGACGACCCGGAGGCGGTGGCCCGATGACGACGACCCTGGTCATGGCGCTGCACGCGGCAGCCGCGCGCACCGGGCTGCTGCTGCCCGAGCAGGTGCTCTGGTCCCCGGCGTTCCAGGTGCTGGCGACGTTCGTCGCGCTCAACACCCTCATGTACGTGGCGCTCGCGGTGCTCAAGGTGCTGCCGAGGATCTACCCCGGGTCGTGGTTCGGCGGCCGGAACCGGCGGGCCGAGGACCGCAGCATCTACCCCGCACCCGACGACCGCGAGCACTGAGCACCGACCACGCCGGGTCCGGCTACCGTCCCTGGCGTGAGCGTCCTGCGCAGCCGGTACGACGGGCCGATCCTGCGCCTCGCCCTGCCGTCGCTCGGGGCGCTCGTCGCCGAACCTCTGTTCCTGGCGACCGACACCGCGCTCGTCGGGCACCTGGGGGCGCCGCCGCTGGCCGCGCTCGGGGTCGCGTCGACCGTGCTGCAGACCGCCCTCGGGCTGCTCATCTTCCTGGCCTACGCCACGACGCCCCTCGTCGCGCGGCGGCTGGGTGCCGGCGACCGGCGCGGGGCGCTGCACGCCGGGATCGACGGCATGTGGCTGGCCGCCGGGCTCGGGGTGGTGCTCGCCGTCGCGGGCTGGGCGACCGGGCCGTGGCTCACCGGGCTGTTCGGCGCGGAGCCCGACGTGGCCGCCGCCGCGGCACGCTACCTGCGGATCTCCTGCCTCGGCCTGCCGGCCATGCTCGTCGTGGTAGCCGCGACCGGGCTGTTCCGCGGGCTGCTGGACACCCGCACCCCGCTCGTGGTGGCCGGGGTGGGGTTCGCGGCCAACGCCGGTCTCAACGCCCTGCTCATCTACCCCGCGGGGCTCGGGCTGGACGGGTCGGCGGTCGGCACCGTGCTCGCGCAGACCGGGATGGCCACGGCGTGCGTGCTCATCGCGGTGCGCCACGCCCGGCGGGGGAAGGTGAGCCTGCGACCCGGCCGCGTCGGGCTCGCGGCGACGGCACGGTCGGGCGGCTGGCTGTTCCTGCGGAACCTGTCGATGCGCGTCGTGCTCGTGGCCACGGTGGTCGCCGCGACCGCGCACGGCACCGTCGCCCTGGCCGCGACCCAGGCCGTCTTCACGGTGTTCAGCACCGCTGCGCTGGGTCTGGACGCGCTCGCGATCGCCGGGCAGGCGATGGTGGGGCACGCGCTCGGCGCCGGGGACGGCACACAGGCCCGGGCCGTGCTGCGCCGGCTGCTGGAGCTGGCCGGGGTGGGCGGGCTGCTGCTCGGCCTCCTGCTCGCAGCCTGCGCCCCGCCGCTCGCGGCGGTGTTCACCTCGGACGGCGCCGTGGCTGCCGCGATCGCCGCCGGGCTCGTCGTCGTGGCGGTGGGGCTGCCGGTCGGCGGGGTGGTGTGGGCGCTGGACGGGGTGCTCATGGGCGCCGGTGACAACCGGTACCTGGCGCTGGCCGGTGCGATCAACGTCGCGGTGACGCTGCCCGCCCTGCTGTGGGTGGGGCAGGCGTCGATGCCGGTGACCAGCGCGGTCACGGCCATCTGGTGGGTGTTCGGGGTGGGCTACATGCTGGTGCGGCTCGTCACGCTGGGCGTCCGGGCGCGCGGGTCACGCTGGCTGGTGCTCGGGGTCTGACCGGGCCGGCGGGTCGGGTGCCAGTGGCGCCCCAGCCCCGCGGCGACCCGCGGTCCGCGCGTGCCCACGCCGCCCAGCCGCGCCCCTCAGCCCAGCGGCGCCCAGTCCTGCTGGGTGCGGACACACGTCGCGGCGACCCCGGTGCGCTCGACCGCCTCGGGGTGCAGCCACCATGTCTCGTCGGGCGACCAGCCGGCCAGGACGGTCGCGGCGCCGTCGGGCACGCCCGGCCCGGCGGGCACCGGGACGG
>NZ_VWSD01000089.1 GCF_009829685.1 Cellulomonas citrea | reverse complement strand
GGTCCGGCGCCTGCGTGACCTCGACCTCGACGCGACCGGCCACCGGGTACCCGGTGCGCACCCGCAGCCCCAGCTCGCCGCCGGCCGCCAGCTGCACGTGCAGGTCGGCGGACGCGTGCTGCCACAACGTCACCGTGTCGCCGTCGACGCCGGCCGCGTACGCCTGCCACGAGGCCAGGGTCCGCGCGACGTTCATCGGGCAGCAGGAGACCTCGAACCACGGCGCCCGGGCCCCGCCCTCGGCGCGCGGGTTGACCGCGTCCGGCAGCACGTCGAGGCCGGGGACCCGTTGCTGCAGCGGATTGGCGTAGAAGAACGCCCGACCGTCGGCCCGCGGCGAGGTGGCCACCACGTTGTAGAAGGTGCGTTCGATGAGGTCGGCGTACCGCACGTCGTCGGTGGCGAGCAGCAGCCGCCACGACACCATGATCGACGCGACCCCCGCGCAGGTCTCGCAGTAGGCGCGGTCCGGCGGCAGCTCCCAGTCCTCCCCGAAACCCTCGTCCTGGTGGTGGGCGCCCATACCGCCGGTGAGGTAGGTGCGCCGCTCGACGGTGCGCGCCCACTGCCCGCGCACGGCGGCCAGCAGCTCGGTGTCACCGCCGTCCACAGCCACGTCGACCGCACCCGCGGCCAGGTAGAGCGCGCGCACCGCGTGCCCGCGCCACACCTGCGCCTCGCGCACCGGCGTCTCGTCCTGGAAGTACGCCGGGCCGAGCAGCGGGATCGGGCCCAGCAGACCGTGCCCGCGCCGCTCGACGAACAGCCGCGCCTGCTCGACGTACCGCGGCTCGTCCAGGGCCCGGCCCAGCTCGGCCAGGCCCACCTCGACCTCCGGGTGCCCGCACACCGCGACCCGGCCCGCAGGGCCGAACGTCGCGCACACGTTGTCCGCCACCTTGCGGGCGACCTCGACGAGCCGGTCGGGCCCGACGGTGCGCAGCCGCGCGACGGCGGCCTGCATGAGGTGGCCCGCGCAGTACAGCTCGTGCCCCTGCTCGAGGTCCGACCAGCGCGGCGGGCGACCCGGGTGCCCGAAGCACGTGTTGAGGTACCCGTCGTCGTCCTGCGCCGCGGCCACCCGCCCGACCAGGGCGAGCAGCTGGGCCTCGACCTGCGGGTCGCCGGTGCGTCCGTGCTCCCAGGCCATCGCCTCGATGAGCTTGTAGACCTCGGAGTCGGAGAACTGCCAGCCCGGTCGGTCCGCTCCGGTGGTGCCGGCCGCGACCCTGTCGAAGTTCTCGACCCAGCCGAGCCGTTCGATCCAGTCGACGCAGTGCTGCAGCGTCGCGTCCCGGTTGACCTGCTGCCGGCCGGCCCAGAAGCCGTCGGTGAGCACCATCTCGGTGAGCGAGACCCCACGTCGGGTCCCGTGCGCGGGGATCACCGGGCGGGCCGAGGTCGCCGTGACGGCGGGGCCGGACGTGGTGGGTGGGGTGGGCAGGGACGTCGTCACGAGTTGCCTAGTCCTTCACCGCGCCGGCGGTGACCCCGGCGGCGACGTAGCGCTGAGCGACCACGAGGAGCACCGCGGCCGGGATGGAGGCCACGGCTGCCGTGGCCATGATGGAGTTCCACTGCGTCGTGTTGTTGCCGATGTAGTGGTAGATGCCGAGCGTGATGGGGATCAGCGCGCCGTTGCGGTTGATGGTCGACGCGAAGATGAAGTCGGACCACGCCCACAGGAACGCGAACAGCGACACGGTGAGCAGCGAGTTGCGGCTGATCGGCAGCACGATCGAGGTGAACGTGCGCCACACCCCGGCCCCGTCGATCCGGGAGGCCTGCAACAGCTCGCGCGGGATGCCGGACATGAACGTGGTGAGCAGCAGGACGGCGAACGGGACCGCGATCGTGGAGTCGGCGATGATGAGCCCGCCGACCGTGTTGAGCATCCCGGCCCGCATGAAGATGACGTAGAAGCCCATCGCCATCGTCACCGCGGGGATCATCTGCGCCACGAGCAGCAGGAAGTTGAGCGTGCCGGAGCCCCGCAGGTGCAGCAGACCGATCGCGTACCCGGCGGGCGCCGCCACGACGAGCGTGAGCAGCACGCAGCCCAGCCCGATGAGCACGCTCGTCCCCAGGTTGGGCAGCTGGTCGCGCAGCACGGCCTGGTAGCCCTCGAGCGTGGGGTCCCACGGGAACCAGTGCGGCGGGCTGGCGCGCAGGTCGCTCGTCTTGGTGAGCGACACGTTGACGATCCAGTACGCCGGGAACAGCATGATCGCGGTGAGGACGACCCCCAGGGCCGTCTTCCAGGCCGACCGACGGGCGTTCATGACTCCTCCTGTCGACGCTGCAGCCGCAGGTAGACGAACCCGAAGACGAGCGCGAGCACGATGAGCAGCGAGCCGATGGCCGCTGCGGGCGAGAAGGCGGGCTGGCCGGTGCCGAAGGCCTCGCGGTAGGACCACACCGCGAAGGTGATGGACGAGTCACCGGGTCCGCCGGTCGTCATGATCCAGATGACGTCGACGACCTTGAGCGTGTAGATCAGCCCGAGCAGCAGGGTGATCGCCGAGACCGGCGCGAGCAGCGGGAACGTGATGCGCCAGAAGGTCGCCCACGAGCCGGCGCCGTCGAGCGAGGCCGCCTCGTACAGGTCGGTGGGGATGTTCTGCAGCCCGGAGTACAGGATCACCAGGTTGAACGGGATGCCCAGCCAGATGTTGGCGATGATGACCGACCACAGCGCCAGGTGCGGGTCGGTGAGCCAGTTGACCCGGTCGCCGCCGAAGGCCACGAGCACCGAGTTGACGATCCCGTTGTCGGAGTTGAGCATCCAGGCCCACGTGGAGGCCGAGACGATGAGCGGCAGCAGCCACGGCACGAGGAACATCCCGCGCAGCACCGCCGAGAGCCGGAAGGACTGGCGGAAGAAGACCGCGAGCGCCAGCCCGATCGAGTACTGGAACACCAGCGAGACCGCGACGAACGCGAGCGTGTGCACGAGCGCGGGCCGGAACGTGTCGGACGTGATGACGTCGACGAAGTTCTTCAGGCCGACGAACTTCGCGTCACCGCGGACGAACGCCCGCGGGGTGTAGTCGTGCAGCGCCAGGTCGACGTTGCGCCACAACGGGTAGGCGTAGAACACGACGAGGTAGACCAGGAGCGGGGTGGCGAAGGCGAGCGCCGCCCACCGCGGGCCGTGCATCCCGTGCGCGGCCCGGCGTGGCCCCGGGGGTGCCCCGGAGGCGGCGGTCGCCGCCTCCGGGGCCAGGACGCCCGAGCTGACGGGCGATGTGCTGTGCTTCATCTCGGACGTCCTCCTTCAGGTCCCCCGCGCATGTGACCGGTGGCTGCTGGTCAGCCGATCGCCTTCTGGGCGGCGGCCTGGGCCTTGGTCAGTGCGTCCTGCGGTGAGGCGGAGCCGCTGAGCGCCTGCTGCACGGCGGTCCACAGCTGCTCGGAGATCTTCGGGTACTTCGTGCCCAGGTCGTCGCTGGTGCGGCCCTTGGCGGCCTTGACCGCGTCGACCCAGGTCGACAGCTCCGGGTGCTCCTTGAGCAGCGCCGCCTGCCCGTCCGTGGTCGGCGGGATGTAGTAGGCGAACGTGTCGGCGGTCTGGACGAACCCGTCGGTGGTCGTCATGCAGTCGATGATCTTCTTGGTCGCGGTGTAGCGGCCGGTGTCCTTCTGCACCGGTGCGACGATGAACTCACCGCCGGTGGGGGCCGGTGCCGCGCCGCCGGTGACCCCGGGCAGCGTGATGACGCCGGTCGGGAAGCTCGCGGACTTGGCGGAGTTGACCTGCCAGGTGCCGTTCTCGGCGAAGCCGAAGTCACCGGTGAGGAACTCCTCCCAGGTGGTGTTCTGGGAGTTCTGGATCACCGAGTTGGGGGCGTAGCCCTGCTTGACCCAGTCGGTCCACAGGCTGAGCGCCTTGACGGCCTCAGGCGAGTCGAGCGTGGTGAGGTCGGCGCCCGCACCCCAGAACCACGGCAGGAACTGGAACGAGCCCTCCTCGGTGCCGATGCCGGCGAAGGTGATGCCCTTGTGCCCGGCTGCCTTGATCTTGGCGAGCGCCGCGTCGAGGGAGTCCCAGCTCGTGACGGTCGACGGGTCCACACCGGCCGCGTCGAGGATCGTCTTGTTGTAGTAGAGCGCGAGGGTGTTGGCGCCGATCGGGATGCCCCAGGTGTCCGACCCGGTCTGGCCCGCGGCCAGCAGGTTGGCGTCGATCGCCGAGGTGTCCAGCCCCAGGTCCTTGGTCGTCGTGAGCATGCCGGTGTCGGCGAGCGTGGAGACCGCGGGGTTGTCGATGAGGATGACGTCGGGCGAGGTGCCCTCCTGCGCGGCCAGCAGCGCCTGGTTGGTGAGCGCCGTGGTGTCGTAGGCGGTGCGCTTGATGGTGACACCGGCCTCGTCACCGCAGGTCTGCACGCGCTTGGCCCAGCTCGAGCTCTCGTCGTGCTGCGGGTACGGGTCCCACCAGGTGTAGCTGCCGCCGCTCGCACCCGTCGTCGTCGACGACGACGAGCCGCCGGACGAGCAGGCCGTGACTCCCACGCTGAGCAGCACGGCTGCGCCGACCGCACCGGCGGCGCGCCATGTGGCTGACTTCCTCATGTTTCCTCCTTGAAACGGGATGGGCGATGCTCCGACCCGAGCCGGGACGCTCGGGGCGGGTGTCGGGCCGGACGGGCAGGTCCCGGCCGGGGGCTCGACTAGGCCTGCGGGGCGGCCGTGCTGCCCCGGTCGACCAGCTCGGGTTGCAGCAGCCGCACGACGTACGGCTCCTGGCTCGTGGGGTCCTCGATGCGACGCACGAGCTGGCGGACGGCGAGCCGGCCGAGCCGGTCGGGTGCGCTCTCGATCGAGGAGTAGGGCAGCGAGAACGTCCGGGCGAACTCGTCGGAGTAGCGGCCGACGACGGACAGGTCGCGCGGTGCCTGCAGACCGCGGGCGTTGAGCACGGAGGGCAGCGCCGCGGCGGCGGCCTCGTTGTGCAGCAGCAGACCGGTGGCCTGCGGGTAGCGGTCGAGCAGGTCGACGAGGTGGGCGCCGACGGCCGGCTGCTGGGACTCGCCGTGCTCGACGTGCAGCAGCAGGCCGCGCACGGCTGCCTGCTCGACGGCCGCGTCGCGCAGCCGGCGCACGTACCCGCCGCCGCGGACCAGCACGTGCTCGGGCTGCAGCACGAGCACCGCCTCACGGTGCCCGAGGCCGGCGAGGTGGTCGACCATCATGCGACCGGCCTCGGCGAAGTCCAGGTCGAAGACGTCCAGCCCGGTGCAGTCCAGCGGCAGCCCGACGAGGGCGCCCGGCTGGGGGGCGGCGCGCAGCACCGGCAGGCGGTCGTCGTCGTCGGCGACGTTGAGCAGCACGACGCCGTCGACCATGCGCTGGTCGGTGATCCGCTTGAGCGCCCGGGCCCCGTCGGGCTCGGTGACCATGAGGATGTCGTAGCCGAGCTCACGGGCGACGTCGGCCACGCCGAGCATGTACTGCAGCATCGCGGGTGCGAACTCGTCCTGGAGGAACTGGACGAGCAGGCCGAGCACCATCGTCTGCGACGTGGCCAGCGCCCGGGCCCCCGCGTTGGGCGCGTAGCCCAGGGCCTCGACGGCCGCCATCACCTTGCTCACCACCTCGGGCGAGATGGAGCGCTTGCCGGACAGCGCGTAGGAGGCGGTGCTGCGGGAGACCCCCGCGGCCTTCGCCACGTCACCGATCGTCGCCATTGTCGCTCCTGTGATCGTCGAACCGGTTCGAAGACTAGGCGCGGATCACGGGAGAAATCAAGCCCCACCGACCGCGAATGTGGCGCCCCTCACTCGAATCGGTTCGACACCGCACGCACGAGACTCACCCGCCCCACGACGCCCGGGCGCTCCGCCCGGACACAGCGACGCCCCGCAGACCAGGTCTGCGGGGCGTCGTCGTGCGTCGTATGTGCGGCGGCGGTGCCACCGCGGCGCGAGCGTCAGGCCTTGGCGGCGGCGCTCTCGGCGATCTTGGCGCGGACCTCGTCCATGTCCAGCTCCTTGACCGCGGTCATCACCTGCTCCAGCGCGGGGCCGGGCAGGGCGCCGGCCTGGCGGAACACGAGGACTCCGTCGCGGAACGCCATGAGCGTGGGGATGGACGTGATCTGCAGCTCGGCGGCGAGCTGCTGCTCGGCATCGGTGTCGACCTTGGCGTGCACGATGTCGGTGTGCGCCTCCGAGGACTTCTCGAAGACCGGGCCGAACTGACGGCACGGGCCGCACCAGGTGGCCCAGAAGTCGACGAACACGATGTCGTTCTCGGTGATCGTCTTCTCGATCGTGTCCCCGGTGAGGGTGATGGTGGCCATGGGTCCTACTCTCGATTCACGGTCGTGGTCACGCACCTCAGCGCACATGAGGTCCGCGGTATTCCCGCTCACGATACCCCGTGGGGTATATCGACCGGGTGCACGTTTCGCCTCGACGGCTCAGTCCGGGGTACAACTTGCCGGTGACCGACACCGCCGAGTTCCCGCGCGACCCGGACGAGCCCGATCGCCCCGCCGGCTGGCTGTCCGAGGGCGAGCTGTCCGTCGTCCGCCGCCAGCTGCCGATCCTGTACGTCGACGCCGTCCCGGTGCGGGTCGACGACTCCGGTGACGTCATCGCCGTCGGGCTGCTGCTGCGGATCACCGCGACCGGGATGATGACCCGCGCGCTCGTCTCCGGCCGGGTCAACTACCACGAGCGGGTGCGCGACGCGCTCGTGCGCCACGTCGAGAAGGACCTCGGCCCGATGGCGCTGCCGCAGATCCCCTCGTCCCCGCAGCCGTTCACCGTGGCCGAGTACTTCCCCACCCCCGGCATCACCGCCTACCACGACGCCCGCCAGCACGCTGTCTCACTGGCCTACGTCGTGCCGGTCGCCGGGGACTGCCGCCCCCAGCAGGACGCCCTCGAGCTGGCCTGGCTCACCCCGGAGCAGGCCTGCGAGGACTCCGTCCAGCTGGAGATGCAGGGCGGGCAGGGTGTGCTGCTGCGCCAGGCGATGGCGTTCGTCGGACGCCTGCCCTGAGCCCCGACGCCTCACCGCCCGGCGGGCGCCCCGCCGGTCTCAGCGGTCGGCGAGGGCGAGCGTCGGCCAGCCGATGAGGTCGGCCCGCATCCGGCGGTCGTGCGTGGCCACCACCACCGCCGCCGACGTCGCCAGCAGCGCCTGCGTGAGGTCGTCGACCAGGCCGACCGACAGGTGGTTCGTCGGCTCGTCGAGCAGCAGCACGTGCGGGGCGGGCAGCAGCACGCAGGCCAGCGCGAACCGGCGCCGCTGCCCCACCGACAGCTGCGCGAGCGGGCGGTCCAGGTCGTGCTCGGCCAGCAGCCCGAGCGCGGCCAGCGGCACCAGGTGCGCCGGGTCGAGCCGGCCCGCCGCGAGCAGCCGACGGGCCAGCAGCCCGTAGGCCTCGAAACCGGTGAGGGAGGTGTCGTCCACCGTCACCTGCTCGCCGGCCACCGGGTCGAGCGCCGCCAGCTCCCCGGGCCCCGCGGCGGTGTCCTGCACGAGCACGCCCACGCGCACCCCGGGACCGAGCGAGCGCACCCCGCGGTCCAGCCCGACCGTCCCGGCCAGCGCCGCGAGCAGCGTCGACTTGCCCGCCCCGTTGCCCCCGGTGACCAGCAGCCGGGAGCACGGCTCGATCTCCACCCGCACCCCGGGCAGGTCGAGCCGGCCGGCGACCTTCGGCGCCCGCAGGTCGAGCAACGGCCCACCCTCCCAGCCCGACGGCAACGACGGCAGGTCCGGGAAGCGCAGCCGGGGCGGCGGCTGCGGCACCGCGACCGCCCGCTCGGTGTGCCGCTCGATGAGCCGGTCCACGGCCTTCACCGTCGTGCGGGCATGGGTGGCACGGCGGTTGCGGTCCGAGCCCTTGGGCGGGCGCCACTCGTCCGACAGGTTCTCGTAGGAGGTGTCCAGCCGCCCGGCCAGCCGTTGCGCCTCGACCCGTTCGGCACGGAACCGGGCCGCCCAGCGGCGCAGCATCTGCTCCTTGGCGAAGCGGTAGTCGGCGTACCGGGTGGCGCCGTACAACGCCGGGCGCCCGTCCATCGCCGGGTCCAGGTCGCAGATCGCGGTCATGAGCGCGTCGAGCAGCCAGCGGTCGTGCGTCACGATGACCAGTGCGCCGGACCGGGTGAGCAGCTCGTGCGTGAGGTGCTCCACACCGGCGGAGTCCAGGTGGTTGGTCGGCTCGTCGAGCAGCAGCACATCGGCCCGCTCGGCCAGCCGGCAGGCCAGCCGCACCCGGTACCGCTCCCCCACCGACAGCTGCGCGAGCGGGACGTCCCGGTCCCGCGGGGCCCCGAACCGGGTGAGCCCCTCGTCCAGCCGACGGTCCACGTCCCAGGCCGCCAGACGCTCCACCTGCTCGGCAGCGCGCGCCAGCAGCTGCGGGCCCACGTCGGGGTCCTCGGCGGCGCGGAGCCAGGCCTGCTCGGCCGCACGCACCCCCGTCAAGGACGCGTCCAGCACGGAGCCGACCGTCGCACCGTCGTCGACCGGCAGCTCCTGGGCCACCATGGCGAGCGACCCCGTGCGGCGCACCGTCCCCGACCGCGGCGCCAGCTCACCGGCCAGCACGCGCAGCAGCGTCGTCTTGCCGGCGCCGTTCTCCCCGACGAGCCCGATGCGGTCGCCCTCGCTCACCACGAGGTCGAACCCGTCGAGCACGGGCCGCCCGGGGTAGCCGAAGCTCACGTCGTCGGCCACCAGCTGGACGGCGCTCACGACCCCAGGGCGCGCACCAGGGCCGGGACCAGGGCACGGAACGCCTGGCCGCGGTGACTGCGCGCGTTCTTCTCCTCCGGTGCGAGCTCGGCGCACGTGCGCCGCTCCCCGGTGGGCACCAGGACCGGGTCGTAGCCGAACCCGTGACTGCCCCGCGGGGCCGTGGCGAGCGTGCCGACCAGGGCGCCGTGCTCGACGACCTCGCGCCCGTCCGGGGTCACGAGGGCCGCCGCGCAGACGAACCGGGCACCGCGGTGCGGGTCGGCGATGTCGGCCAGCTGGGCCAGCAGCAGGTCGAGGTTCGCGGCGTCGTCACCGTGCCGCCCGCACCAGCGTGCCGAGAAGATGCCCGGCGCACCGCCGAGCACGTCGACCGCCAGCCCGGAGTCGTCGGCCACGGCCGGCAGCCCGGTCGCGGCCACGATCGCCCGCGCCTTGATGAGGGCGTTCGCCTCGAAGGTGAGACCGTCCTCCACCGGTTCGGGCAGCCCCAGGTCACCCGCCGAGACCACCGCGGCCGGGTCCAGCCCGGGCAACGCCGGCGAGAGGATGGCGCGCAGCTCACCGAGCTTGTGCCGGTTGTGGGTCGCCAGGACGAGGCGGGCCGGGCCTGCGTCGCCCATCGTCACCCCTCGTCGACGTTCGCGAGCGCCAGCTGCTGCATCTGGGCAAGCTCGGACGTGCCGACCAGCGCCAGGTCGAGCAGCGCGTCGAGCTCGCTGCGGTCGAACGGCGCGTGCTCGGCGGTGCCCTGCACCTCGACGAACCGGCCCGAGCCGGTGACCACGACGTTCATGTCGGTGTCCGCGCGCACGTCCTCCACGTAGGGCAGGTCGAGCACCGGGGTGCCGTCCACGATCCCGACACTGATCGCCGAGACGGAGTCGGTGAGCACCTCGCCGCGCACGATCCCGCGCCCGCGCGCCCAGCTGAGGGCGTCGACGAGGGCGACGTAGGCCCCGGTGATCGCGGCGGTGCGGGTGCCGCCGTCGGCGCGCAGCACGTCGCAGTCCAGCACCACGGTGTTCTCGCCGAGCGCCTTGGTGTCCACGACCGCCCGCAACGAGCGCCCCACGAGACGGGAGATCTCATGGGTGCGGCCGCCGATCTTGCCGCGCACGGACTCACGGTCCGAGCGGGTGGTGGTCGAGCGCGGCAGCATCGAGTACTCGGCCGTGACCCAGCCCTCGCCGGAGCCCTTGCGCCAGCGCGGCACACCCTCGGTGAACGAGGCGACGCACAGCACCGTGGTGCCGCCGAAGGTGACGAGCACGCTGCCCTCCCCGACGTCGAGGAACCGGCGGGTGAGGGTGACCGGACGCAGCTGGTCGGCCGCGCGACCGTCGGCGCGCACGAACCCGGTGGAGGGGGAGGAAGCCATGCACCGAGCCTAGCCGGGCGCCGTCACAGTCCTCCGGGCCGGGTCCCGCACCCGGCGGGCGGCCGGGTCCCGCCGCTGCTCAGAGCACGTAGACCTGGCCGGGCGCCGCCATGTCCACCCGACCGGAGTAGACCTCACGCGCCTCGGCCAGCGCCCGCAGCGGGTCGTTCCAGGCCGGCAGGTGGGTGAGCACCAGGTGCGCCGTCCCGCCGCGCCGGGCCGCCTCGCCCGCCCGGCGCCCGGTGAGGTGCACCCCGCGGGACGCGTCGTCGCGGCCCTCGTGGTACGCCGCCTCGGCGAGCAGCAGATCGGCCCCGGACGCCAGCGCGTCCAGCCCGGGCCCGGCATCGGTGTCGCCGGTGTAGGCCAGCCGCACGGTGCGGGCCGGGTCCGCGTCGGACGGGCCGACCACGCGGACGCCGAACGCGGGCACCGAGTGGTTCATCGCGACCGGCTCCAGGCGCAGCGGACCCACCTGCACGGGCACCTGCGGGTCCCAGCAGCGCACGTCGAACTGACCGCTGGAGTCCGTGGCCGGGTCCGTGCCGCCGAGCTCGGCGATCCGTGCGGCGGTGCCGACCGGACCCCACAACGGCACCGCGGGGCACGGGCCGCCCGGCCGGTAGCGGCGCAGCACGTTGAGCACGACGAGGTCGGCGCAGTGGTCGGCGTGCAGGTGGCTGATCGCCACCGCGTCCAGCGCGGTCGGGTCGCCGAGGGCCTGCAGCGGGCCGAGCGCGCCGTTGCCCAGGTCGAGCAGCACCGACCAGGTGCGACCGTCGGCGCCCTGCGCCTGCACGAGGTACGCCGAGGCCGCCGACGTCGCGCTCGGGAACGACCCCGCGCAGCCGAGCACCGTGAGCCTCATCGCAGCGACCCCGCCCCCTCCACCGAGCCGACCTCCGGCCCCAGGAACCGGCGGGCAAGACCGGCGAACGCCACCGGGTCCCCGGTCGCCACGAACCGGTGCGCCGGCGCCCCGGCGGCCGGGTCGCGCTGCAGGTCGTGCGCGACGAGCGTGCGCACCACGTCCTGCGCCGTCTGCTCGGCGCTGGAGACCAGCGTGACCTCGTCGCCCATGACGTAGGAGATCACCCCGGTGAGCAGCGGGTAGTGGGTGCAGCCCAGCACGAGGGTGTCGACCCCGGCCTCGCGCACCGGGTCGAGGTACTCGTGCGCGACCGCGAGCGCCTCCGGCCCGGTGGTCACGCCCGCCTCGACGAGCTCGACGAACCGCGGGCAGGCCCGGGACGTGAGGTGGATGCCCGGTGCGGCGGCCAGCGCGTCGTCGTAGGCGCGCGAGGAGATGGTGGACGCGGTGCCGATCACCCCCACGTGCCCGGACCGGGTGGCGGCCACCGCGCGCCGCGCGGCCGGCAGGATCACCTCGACCACCGGCAGGCCGTGCCGCTGGGTGTACCGCTCACGGGCGTCGCGCAACGTGGCCGACGACGCCGTGTTGCAGGCGATGACCAGCATCTTCACCCCGGCGTCCACGAGGTCGTCCATGACGGCCAGGGCATGGGCCCGCACCGCGGCCAGCGGTTTGGTCCCGTACGGGGTGTTGAGCGTGTCGCCGATGTAGAGCACCTGCTCGTGCGGGAGCTGGTCGATCACCGCACGGGCCACCGTGAGCCCACCGACGCCGGAGTCGAAGATCCCGATGGGCGCGTCGTGCATGGTTGCCAGCCTAGGCGCTGGCCGTGCCCGGCAGCTCGGGCGGGTCGGGCAGCCCGGCGAGCAGCACGTCCATGAGGGTCTCCTGCCACCAGGTGAGCGCGTCGTACACCTCGCCCAGGGCGCGGCGGTGGCTGTCACGGTCCCGCCGCCGGCGCGGCGCCGCGAGCTCGGCGTGCAGGGCCTCGGCGTCGGCGTCGGTGCGCAACCCGAGGCGTTCGGCCAGGACGAGCCGCACATCGGTGATCGCCGCGGCGAACCGCCCGGCGTCCTCGACCCGCACGAGCACCCGGTCGGGCCGCTCCCCCGGCGGCGCCGTCGTCAGGGTGCGGACCAGCAGGTCCAGGCCGGCGACCTTGGTCGCCCGCAGGTCGTCCTGGGTGAGCCGGCGGAACTCCGCCGCGACCTGCGCGTCCTGGCGGGAGGCGTCTGGCAGCAGCCGGGCCAGGGCCGGGTCGGCCGGCGGCAGCGCGGCG
>NZ_VWSD01000088.1 GCF_009829685.1 Cellulomonas citrea | reverse complement strand
CGTCCGGCAGGCGCTCGACGACGCCGGGCTGCACCCCGCCGACCCGGTCGCGGCGGTGTTCCGGCTCGCCGGGGCCGACTGGCCGGAGGACGCGCGGTTCTGGGTCGACCAGATCGCGCGCTTCGCCCCGGGGCTCGGACCGGTCGACGTCGGCAACGACGCGCTGGCCTCGCTGCGGCTGGTCAGCCACGACGGGGTGGGGCTGGGCGTCACGGTCGGCACCGGACCGGCGATCGGTGCGCGCTCGGCCGACGGGCGCGAGGCGTGGACCGGGCTGTGGGTGTTCGACGACCTGGGCGGCGGCGGCCTGGGCCGGTCCGCGTTCGAGGCCGTGACCAGGGCCTGGATGGGCCTCGGCCCGGCGACGGCGCTCACCCCGGTGCTGCTCGAACGGTACGGCGCACCCGATGTGCCGACCCTGCACCACGCGTTCACCCGCCGGTTCGACGCGCGGCCGGACACCGAGCGCTGGCGGGCCGCACGTCTCGTGCTCGAGGTGGCCGGGCAGGGCGACCCGGTGGCCCAGGCCATCGTCGACCGGCAGGCCCACGCGCTCGTCGGCTACGCCGGCTGGGTCGCACGGCAGGTGGGGGAGAGCCTGGACGACGGACGGCTGCCGGTGCTGCTCGCCGGGTCGGTCGTCACCTCCGAGCACCCGGCGCTGCGCGAGGCGCTGGTGCGCGAGCTCGCCCGTCGGCACCCGCGCACGTCGGTGCGGGTCTCGCGCGGCACCCCGCTCGCCGGGGCGGTGCTCGACGCGCTCGCGGCCGGTGGGGTGCGGCTCGACGACCGCCTCGTCGAGCGGGTGGTCGCCACCGCGCACCCGGTCGAGTTCCTGTCCACCTGACGCCCGTCCCGGCACGTCCCTGTCCTGACCATCCGTCCCCGCGCGCCCGTCGTCCGGCGTCCCCCGAAGGAGCCTGCCGTGTTCTTCACCGACCTGCTGCCCCAGCTGAGCCTCGCCGAGAAGGCCTCGCTGCTGTCCGGGGACGGCGACTGGTGGACCCAGGCGGTTCCTCGGCTCGCGGTGCCCGCCGTCGAGCTGGGCGACGGACCGCACGGGCTGCGCACCGAGACCGGCGAGGACATGGTGTGGCTGCCCTCGACCTGCTTCCCGACGCTGTCCGCACTGGCCGCCACCTGGGACCGTGACCTCGTGCGCGAGGTGGCGGCCGCGATCGGGGCCGAGGCCCGGGCGATGGGGGTGCACCTCGTGCTCGGCCCCGGGGTCAACCTCAAGCGCACGCCGCTGTGCGGCCGCAACTTCGAGTACCCCTCGGAGGACCCGTGGCTCACCGGCCGGCTGGCCGCCGCCTACGTCGACGGGCTGCAGGGCACGGGTGTCGGCGCCTGCGTCAAGCACTTCGCGGCGAACAACCAGGAGACCGAGCGCACCCGCGTCTCGGTCGAGGCCGACGAACGCACCCTGCGCGAGCTCTACCTGGCGGCGTTCGAGCACGTCGTGCGCGAGGCGGAGCCGTGGGCCCTCATGTGCTCCTACAACCGGGTGGGCGGCACCTACGCCTCGGCGCACCCCTGGCTGCTCACCACCGTGCTGCGTGACGAGTGGGGGTACCAGGGGCTCGTCGTGTCGGACTGGGACGCCGTGCACGACAAGGTGGCCTCGGTGCGCGCCGGGCTCGACCTGGAGATGCCCGGCACGGGCGGGCGGACCGATGCCGAGGTGGTGGACGCGGTGCGGCGCGGCGAGCTCGACGAGGCCGACGTCGACCGTGCCGCCCGTCGTGTGCTGCACCTCGTGGACCGCACCCGCCCGGCCCCCGGGCCGCTGCGTGGCTTGGGCCACCGTCCGGGGGACACGCTCACGCCCGCCCAGGAGGAGCTGCTCGGCGCCGCGGCCCACCACGAGCTGGCCCGGCGGGCCGCGACCGCCTCCCTCACGCTCGTGCGCAACACCGGCGTGCTGCCGCTCGACCCGGCGTCGCCCGCGCGCATCGCCCTGGTCGGCGGCTATGCCCGGGTGCCGCGCATTCAGGGCGGCGGCTCGGCGGGGGTGCGTCCGACGAGGGTCGACACCCCGCTCGACGCGTTGTCGGCCGCGCTCGGCGACCGGCTCGTGACCGCCGAGGGGTACCGCGTCGGCGCCACCGACTACTACCAGGAGCGGCCGCTGCCCACCGACCCCGACGCCGACGAGGCACTGGCCGACGAGGCCGTGGCGCTGGCCGCCGGCAGCGACATCGTGGTCGCGGTCGTCGGGCTGCCGCTGGCGGCCGACAGCGAGGCCGTCGACCGGACCGACCTGGCGCTCCCGCCCGCGCAGGTGGACCTGCTGCGCCGCCTCGCCGCGCTCGACGTGCCGCTCGTCGTCGTGGTCCAGTCCGGGTCGGCCGTGACGATGGACCCGTGGCACGACGGCACGGCCGCGGTGCTGCTCACCGGGCTGGCCGGTCAGGGCGTCGGGCAGGCGCTCGCCGATGTGCTGCTCGGCCGGGCCGACCCGGGCGGCCGGCTCACCGAGACCTACCCGCTGCAGCTGGCCGACTCGCCCGGCATGCCCACGGTCACCGGTGAGCGCGGGCACGTCGTCTACGGCGAGGGCGTGCTCATCGGCTACCGCTGGTACGACGCGCTGGACCGCCCGATCCGCTACCCGTTCGGGCACGGCCTGTCGTACACCACGTTCGCCCTGGACGACCTGCACGTCGAGGTGCTCGACGCCGCCGCGGGTCGGGTCCGCTGCACGGTGCAGGTGACCAACACCGGCGCCCGGCGCGGGACGCAGGTGGTCCAGGTGTACGTCGGTGACCCCGAGTCGGCGGTGCACCGGCCGGTCCGCGAGCTCAAGGGGGCCGTCAAGGTGGCGCTCGACCCCGGTGAGCGCACCCGCGCCGTCGTCGAGCTCACCGGCCGCGACTTCGCCTACGTCGATGCGACCAGCGGGGCGTGGCGGCGTGAGGGCGGGAGGTTCGTGGTCGAGGTGGGCGTCTCCTCACGTGACCTGGTGGCGCGCGCCGAGGTCGAGCTGCCCGACGACCCGGCGCTGCCTCCCGTCGTGCGCGACGAGGACCTGCCGACCGACCCGGTGGCCTGGGCCGTGGGCGGTGACGGGCCGGTGCGGGGCTGAGCCGCCCGGACGTGAGGTCCGGAGCCGCGGCGGCCTAGGCTGCCGGTGTGGTCCTCGCCCGTCGTGCCGGTGCCGGCGAGCAGCCCAACCAGGCGACCGTGCTGCGGGCGCGTCGGCTGGCCGCCGGGCTGCCGGTGCTCGACCTGTCGGACTCCAACCCGACGCGTCATGGTCTGGGCACCCCCGACGCGCTGGCCGCCATCGCGCAGGCCGCACCCCGCGCCGGTGCCTACGAGCCTGACCCGCGTGGGGCCCTGGTGGCCCGGACGGCGCTCGCGGCCACCCGGGGCGGCTCGCCCGAGGACTACTGGCTGGCGGCCTCGACGTCCGAGCTCTACGGCTGGCTGCTCACGCTGCTCGCCGACCCGGGCGACCTCGTCGCGGTGCCTGCACCCGGCTACCCGCTCGTCGAGCCGCTGGCCCGGTTCTCCGGGGTGGGCACGCTCACCTACCCGGTGCACTACCTGCACCCGTACGGCTGGTCGCTCGACCTGGCCCGGCTGGACGCCGTGGTCGAGGACCCGCGGGTGCGCGTGCTCGTGCTGGTCAGCCCGGGGAACCCGACCGGTGCCTATCTGCAGCCGGCCGAGGTCGCGCACGTCGTCGACCTGTGCGCCCGCACCGGCACCGCCCTCGTGATCGACGAGGTGTTCGCGCCGTACCCGCTCGACGGCGCCCCGAGCTCGCAGGCGGGCACCACCGGCTGCCTCACGTTCGTGCTCGACGGGCTGTCCAAGCTGCTGTGCGCCCCGCAGCTCAAGCTCGGCTGGGTGCGGGTGTCCGGCCCCGCGGCCCAGCTGGACGAGGTGCGCCGCGGGCTGGACCAGGTCGCCGACGCCGCGCTGTCGGTCGGCGCCCCCGTCGCGCTCGCGCTGCCCACGCTGCTCGACCTGGCCCCGCAGGTGGTGGCCGCCACCGGTGACCGGCTGCGCGCCAACCTCGCGGCCGCGCGACGGGTGCTCGACGAGCCGTACCGGGTGCGGCGCTGCGACGGCGGCTGGTCGCTCGTCGTCGACGTGCCCCGCTACGTGAGCGACGACGAGCTCACGGCCGCGCTGCTGGACGCAGGTCTGTGGGTCCACCCCGGGTGGTTCTACGACCTGGTCTCCCCGGGCGCGCTCGTGCTGTCGCTGCTGCCGCGGCCGTCCGCGTTCGAGGACGGCTGCCGGCGGCTGCGGTCCGCCGTCGACGCGCTGGCCTGACCGGCCCGATCTGCGAGGTCGGCGCGCACCCCGCACGATGATCGGATGGAGACCTTCGACGTCATCGTGATCGGCGCCGGCGCTGTCGGCGAGAACGCGGCCGACCGGGCCGCGCGCACCGGGTTGGCCGTCGCCCTGGTCGAGGCCGAGCTGGTGGGCGGTGAGTGCTCCTACTGGGCCTGCATGCCGTCCAAGGCGCTGCTGCGACCGGGTGCCGCACTGGCCGATGCGCAGGCCGCGCCCGGTGTGGTCGGCGGCTCGCTCGACCCGACGGCGGTGCTTGCCCGCCGGGACGAGGTGACGGCGCACTGGCACGACGACGGCCAGGCGCAGTGGGTGGCCGGTGCCGGTCTGAGCCTCGTGCGTGGCCGGGCCCGGTTCACCGGTCCGCGCGCGCTCACCGTTCAAGGGGACGACGGGGTGCGTGAGCTGGTCGCCCGGCACGCCGTCGTGCTGGCCACCGGGTCGGTGCCCGTGGTCCCGCCGGTGCCCGGGCTGGCGGAGGCCCGGCCGTGGACCTCGCGCGAGGCGACGTCGGCCCGTACCGTGCCGCCCCGGCTGGCGGTGCTCGGCGGCGGGGTGGTCGCGGTCGAGATGGCGCAGGCCTATGCGGCGCTGGGGTCGGCGGTGACGCTCCTGGTGCGCGGCTCCCGGGTGCTCTCGAAGGCTGAGCCGTTCGCGGGGGAGGCCGTGGTCGAGGCGTTGTCCGCGGCGGGTGTGCAGGTACGCACCGGCGCTCGGCTCGCCCAGGTGCACCGCGACGAGGCGGGGGTGCACCTCGTGCTCGACCGGCCGGACGGCGGCGCGGACCGCCCGGACGGCGGCGCGGACCGCCCGGACGGTGGCGACGACCGCCCGGACGCTGGCGCGGCCCGGCTCGACGCTGACGAGCTGCTCGTCGCGACGGGACGTCGCCCGGCGCTCGACGGGCTCGGTCTGGAGCACCTCGGCCTGCCGCCCGGTGCACCGCTGCAGGTCGACGACGCCGGTCAGGTGCTCGCCGTCGACGGCGGCTGGCTGTTCGCGGTGGGGGACGTGGCCGGGCGCACGGCGACCACGCACCAGGGCAAGTACGACGCCCGGGTGGTGGGCGACGTGGTCGCGGCCCGGTTCGGTGGTGACCCGCGGCTGCGCGCCGCCGAGGCTGGTGCCGGTGACTTCTCGCGCTACCGGGCCAGCGCGGACCTCGGTGCGGTGCCGCAGGTGGTGTTCACCCGGCCCGAGGTCGCCTGGGTCGGCCGCACGTTGGCCCGCGCGGTGGACGAGGGCCTCGCGGCGCGGGCGGTGGACTACGACCTGGCGAACCTCGCGGGGGCGTCCGTACTGGCCCCGGACTACCGGGGGCGGGCGCGCTTCGTGGTGGACGAGGACGCGCGCGTGCTGCTGGGCGCCACGTTCGTGGGCCCGGGCGTGGCCGAGCTGCTGCACGCCGCAACGGTGGCGGTCGTCGGCGAGGTGCCGTTGGACCGGTTGTGGCATGCGGTGCCGTCCTACCCGACCCTCTCGGAGGTCTGGCTGCGGTTCCTCGAGGGGTACGGGCTGTAGCCGCAGGTCGGCCCGGCGCGTCGTGGAGACGTGCCGGGCCGACCTGCGTCGTGCGGTGGGGTCGGCCGCGGGCCCGCTCCGGGTGCTCGCGGCCGACCCGGACCGTCAGCCGGCGAGCGTCGCGTCGGAGGACAGCACGAGCCCGATCGCGGCGTCGCCGTGGCGCACCGCCTGGGCGATGAGGGCGAAGTCGTAGGACTTGAAGTCGCTGAACGTCAGCCCGTACGTCTTCTCGAGCCCGACCTGGCAGAACGGGCGGTCGGGGCACTCGGCCGGCCCTGCGAGCACGAGCGACCCGCACGCGGCCGCGAGGTCGCTCAGGGTCGCCACGTCGTGCTCCTTGGCGAACGCCGTCGTGACGGCGAAGGCGTTCTGGTCCTGGGCGGCCGCCGGTGCGCCGAGCAGCAGGCCCTGCTGCTGGGCGAGCGGGGTGAGCGCGGCCACCGTCGCGGTGATGTCGGGGGTCGCGATGCTCGCCGCGTCGGCCCCGTTGACCTTGGCGTTGATGAAGTCGGCGAGCGTGGCGGCGTACTCCGGCACGACGGCCACCTGCCCGGAGACCAGGGCGGGGTAGTACGTCTCGCGGCTGCCGATCGTCTGGGTGGTGGCGGCGTACCCCGCCGAGCGCAGCACGGCCGCGTAGACCTCGGCCAGCGTCGCGCTCTCGGAGAAGTTGGCCGCGCCGACGACGACCGTGACCCCGGCCCCGGCCGAGCCGTTCGGGGCGGCCAGTGACTTGTCCGCGACGAAGGTGGCCGCAGCCTGCGAGGACGTCGAACGGTCGACGTCCACGGCCTTGTTGAGCGCGATGAGGGCGGGTGTGTCCAGAGCCTTCGACACGGTGTCGAGGAGCTGCACCGCACCGGGGTTCGCCGTGGCGAACGCGGCGTTGAACACCGGGATGACGTTGTCGGAGTTCTGCAGGTGCTTGTCGTCGGTGAGCACGGTGAGCTGGTCACCTGCCACGGGTGCGCAGGCGGCCGCACCCCCGCTCGCCGACGTGCTCGGGGCTGCCTTGCCGCCGCCGGACCCCGGCGCCCCGCAGGCCGCCAGCGCGAGCACGCCGGCTGCCAGGGTGGCGGTCAGTGCCAGTCGTGAGGTGTGCATGGTCATGTCCTTCGTCGTGGGGATTCGTCTCATCAGACCTGGTGGGCGCGGTGCCGGCAACCGCTCAGCGGTCGGGGGTGCGGGCCAGCGCCCGCAGCCCGGTGGGTGTCGCGGCCCGTTGGCCGAGCGCGAGCACGCCCTCGACGAGCAGGCAGAGCCCGGCCACGAGCGCGCCGCCGGCCACCACCTGCCCGTAGTGCAGCGTGCCGAAGCCGCTCACGATGATGGTGCCGAGGCTGCGCCCGCCGACGAGTGCGGCGAGCGGCACGGTCGCGACGACCTGGACGGCTGCGGTGCGCACCCCGGCGCCGATGACCGGCACGGCGAGCGGCAGCTCGACGGCCCACAGCCGGTGCCAGCGCGACATGCCCATCCCGGTGGCCGCGTCGACGGCACCGGCGTCGACGCCCTCGAGCCCGTCGATCGCCCCGGACAGCAGCGGCGGCAGCGCAAACACCGCACAGGCCAGGACCGTGGCCGTCGCCCCGAAGAGCCCGCTGGCGGCCAGCAGCGTGAGCAGCGCGAGCGTCGGCAGCGCCCGCGTCGTGTTGGCCACGACGACGGCGAGCCGGGCGCCCTTCCCGCGCCGCCCCAGCCACAGCCCGAGCGGCAGGGCGAGCAGGGCGGCCAGCGCGACGGCGAGCACCGAGATCCACACGTGCGCCCAGGTGAGTGCGAGCACACCGGAGGGACCCGTCCAGTTGAGCGGGTCGTTGAGCCACCGCGCGGCCTCGCCGAGGACGTCCATGTCAGCGCACCTGCCAGGGCGTGCTGAGCCGGCCGACGACGGCGAGCAGCAGGTCGGCGACGAGGGCCAGCGCCAGGCACAGCAGCGTGGCCGTCATGATCTCGGCGTGGTAGTTGGACCGGAACCCGCGGAAGAGCAGCTGCCCGAGGCCACCCGCACCGACGACCACGCCGACCGTCGTGAGCGCCACCGTGCTCACGGTGGCGAGCCGCAGGGCCGAGACCATGGTCGGCAGCGCGAGCGGCAGCTCGACGCGCCACAGCATCGCGCCGGGGGAGTAGCCCATCCCGCGGGCGGCGTCCCGCACCGCCGGGTCCACCCCGGCCAGCCCGACGAGCACCCCCCGCACGAGCAGCAGCAGGGCGTACAGCACGAGCCCGATGAGCACGGTGACCCGGCCGATCCCGGTGTACGGCGCGAGCACGGCGAACAGGGCGAGGGACGGGATCGTGTAGAGCACCCCCGCGGTCGACAGCAGCGGCCCGGCCAGGCGGGGCCGGCGGTGCGCGAGCATCCCGAGCGGCAGCGCGATCGCCGAGGCGATGACGACGGCCTCCACCGTGAGGCCCACGTGCTGGCCGAGCGCGGCCGCCACGTCACCGGCGTTGTCGCGCAGGTAGGCCGCGGACAACCACGGGTTGGGGGGTGCGTCGGCCATGGTCGCGGACGTTAGCCGCGACCACCGACACGCGCCTGTCGGAGCCTGCCGCTAGCGTCGTGCGGGTGACAGCGGCGATCGTCTACGAGCACGTGCGCAAGGAGTACGCCGGGCGCCCGGCGGTCGCCGACCTGTCCCTGGAGGTCCGCGAGCACGAGCTGCTCGTCCTCGTCGGGGCGTCCGGCTGCGGCAAGTCCACGACGCTGCGGATGGCCAACCGCCTCGTCGAGCCGACCTCCGGCCGCATCTGGTTGCAGGGCGAGGACGTGACGCACGTCGACCCGGTGGCCCTGCGCCGGCGGATCGGGTACGTGATCCAGGGCGTCGGGCTGTTTGCGCACCGCACGGTCGCGCAGAACGTGGCGACCGTCCCGGGGCTGCTGGGCTGGGACCGGCGACGCACCGCGGCCCGGGTCGAGGAGCTGCTCGACCTCGTGGGGCTCGACCCGGCCGTGTATGCCCGGCGCTACCCGCACGAGCTGTCCGGTGGCGAGCAGCAGCGCGTCGGGGTGGCCCGGGCGCTGGCCGCCGACCCGCCGGTGCTGCTCATGGACGAACCGTTCGGCGCGGTCGACCCGGTGGGCCGCCAGCGCCTGCAGGAGGAGTTCCTCGCCCTGCAGCGCAGGCTCGGCACGACGGTGATGCTCGTGACGCACGACGTCGACGAGGCGGTGCGGATGGCCGACCGGGTCGCGGTGCTGTCCGCGGGGGCGCACCTCGAGCAGCTCGCCGACCCGCTCACCGTGGTGGCCCGCAGCGCGAACGAGGTGGTCGCCGACCTGGTGGGCCGGGGCAGGGTCGCCCGGCTGCTCACCCTCGGCCGGCTGCGCGCGGCCGACCTGCGCCCGCTCGACCTCGACGAGGACGGCGCCGGTCTGCCGACGGTGCCCCTGGACGCCGAGCTGGGGGAGGTCCTGGCCGGGCTGCTCGACGGCGGCGCGAGCTCGGTGCTCGTGCTCGACGAGGCCGGTGAACCGGTCGGGCAGGCCGATGCCGGGGTCGTGCTGCGGGCGTTGCAGCACCTGGCCCCGGTGGGCGTCGGTACGCTGCCTGGGTGAGCACACCCAGCACCTCCACCGCCCGTCTCGCCCTGGCCACCTGCTCCGAGCTCCCCGAGCTCGACGGACCGGACCAGGAGCTGCGCGCGGCGCTCGCCGAACGCGGGGTGCCGACCGACGTCGTCGTCTGGGACGACCCGACGATCGACTGGGCCACCTACGGCCACGTGCTCATCCGTTCCACCTGGGACTACACCTCCCGGCCGCAGCAGTTCGCGGACTGGACGCAGCGGGTCGAGCGCACCGGTGTGCTGCTCAACCCGGCGCAGGTGGTCGGCTGGAACCTGGACAAGACCTACCTGCGTGACCTCGAGCAGCGCGGGCTGCCGATCGTGCCGACCATCTGGCTCGACCCCGAACGGCACCTCGACGCCCGCGGCATCCACACCCGCTTCCCGGCGTTCGGCGACTTCGTCATCAAGCCGACCGTCTCGGCGGGCTCGCGCGACACCGGCCGGTATGACGCGTCGGTCACCCAGGAGCGGGCCCTGGCCATCACGCACACCAAGAACCTGCTGGGCGTGGGCCGGCACGTCATGGTGCAGCGCTACCTGTCCCAGGTCGACACCGTCGGTGAGACCGCGCTGGTGTACGTCGACGGCCAGTTCAGCCACGCCGTGCGCAAGGGCGCCCTGCTGGAGGGCCCGTACCGGGCCGACGAGACCAAGGGCGTGCTGTACCGCGAGGAGAAGATGGCCTTCCGTGAGGCGAGCGTCGCCGAGCGCGAGCTGGCCGACCGGGTGGTGGCCGAGCTGGCCGACGTGTTCCCCGAGCTGGGCGGCCCGCTGCTCTACACCCGGGTCGACCTCATCCCGAACGACGACGGCAACCCCGTCATCCTCGAGGTCGAGCTCATCGAGCCGTCGCTGTTCTTCGAGCACGCGGCCGGGTCGGCGGAGCGTTTCGCCGAGGCGCTGATCGCCCGGCTGTAGGGCGTCGGCAGCGCTCGTCAGAGCCGCTACACTTGTCCGTCGGCCCGCCCGTGCGGGGGCCATGGTGGCTATAGCTCAGTTGGTAGAGCACCTGGTTGTGGTCCAGGGGGTCGCGGGTTCAAGTCCCGTTAGCCACCCCACGAGGCTCGGCTCCGTTCGCGGGGCCGAGCCTTCTCACTTCGGGGCGAAGTACAGCGCGTCGCCCGCGCCGTTGGAGACGCGCCACCACCCGCCCGCGACCTGGGCGGATGGCACGGCGACGCACACGTCCCCGGTCGCGGTCGCGCCGTCGGCCCACAGCGGGTCGGCGAGCAGCAGGGGAGCGGCGGTGGCGCACGGCGTGCCCGTGGCGCCGTCGTAGGCCGTGCCGTCCGCGCCGACGTAGGCGTAGTGCAGCGACTGCCAGGCCGAGGCGCCCTCGGACGCCAGGTCCCCGCCCTGCGCGGTGACGGCGGGTGCGGAGATGGTGAGCCGGAAGGTGCCGACGACGAACGTCTCGCCCGCAGCTGGGCGGCGGTTGGGCGGCACCGCCTGGGGCGTGGCCACGACGGCGTCGAGGTCGGCGTCGAGCAGCGCGACCGTCCACGCCGACCCGGTGACGAGCAGGTGCGACTGGCCGGGGTGCAACGGGTCGTCCCTGGTCCCGGCGACCTGCGGTGCGAGGGTGGCCGGGCCGGTGGCCCCGCCGCGGGCGTTGACGACGGGGGCCTCGTTCGCGGGTCGGCTGCACGCCGCCAGGGTGAGCGCACCGGTCAGCGTGAGCGCACCCGCCAGGGCGAGCGCGGCGACCCGCGTCCTGCGTGCCATCACGGTCCCCCCTCGACGTTCGGCTGGACGGTCCCGGCTGTCGCGACGGGCAGTTGCGACCCCGTGCCGACGAGGCCGCACGTCGTCACGGGTCTGGCCGGTCAGTGCGACGTGTCGCCGCGTCCGGTCACAGAGGTGGCGACCACCTGGGCGGCGATCTTGCGGGCCGTCGCCGAGTCCGGGCCGGGAGCGGCCGGCATGAGCGCGGCACGGTAGTACCGCAGCTCGTCGATCGACTCGAGGATGTCGGCGAGCGCGCGGTGCCCGCCGTGCTTCTCCGGCGAGGCGAAGTAGACCCGCGGGTACCAGCGCCGCGCGAGCTCCTTGATGCTCGACACGTCGATCACCCGGTAGTGCAGGTGCTCGATGAGCTCGGGCATGTCCCGGTCCAGGAAGGTCTTGTCGGTGCCCACCGAGTTGCCGGCGAGCGGGGCCTTGCGCGGCTCGGGCACCCACTCGCGCACGTACGCGAGCACCTGGGCCTGCGCATCGGCGAGCGTCGTGCCGTCCGCGAGCGCGTCCAGCAGCCCGGACGTGGTGTGCATGGTCCGCACGAAGTCGCCCATCTGCGCCAGCGCCTCGGCGGGTGGTGCGATGACGACGTCGACACCCTCGCCGAGCACCTGCAGCTCGGAGTCGGTGACGACGACGGCGACCTCGACGAGCGCGTCGGCGCCCAGGTCGAGTCCCGTCATCTCGCAGTCGATCCAGACGATGCGGTCGTTGCTGGACTGGTCGGCGGAGCCGGAGGACGCGGTGCTCATCCCGCCAGCCTAGTTCTCGGGGTGGTCCGGGCCGGGCACGGAGGCGGCGATCCATGCGGCGACCGGCACCAGGACGAGCAGCCCGGCCGCGACGACGACCGCGGTCGTCCGGCCGACCCCGACCCACAGGGCGACCCCGAGTCCGGTGAGGGCGGCGAGCACGGCCATGAGGCCCCGTTCGACCCAGGTGCGCAGCGCGCCCGCGACGCGGGGCGAGTCCTCCGGCTCCTCGTCGGGCGGCGGGGTGAGGGGCGCCGGTGGCGTCGGCGTGCCCTCGGGCCGGGTGGTGTCCGTCCGGCCGGTCGCGGGCCGGCTGGAGGCCGGCGTCGCGGCGACAGGCTCAGCCGCCGCGGGCTGGACGGGGGTGGGACTGGTGGTGGGCCAGACCACGGTGGGCCGGACGACTGAGGGCCGGACCGCTGTGGGTCGGACGGTGTCGGGCGGGGAGACGGCTGGCCAGACCGCAGTGGTCTGTACGTCGCGCCGAGCGCCGTCGGGCCGGAGGGCACGGCCGCGGTCGCGGGGCGCGTCCGCCTCGGGCCGCCCG
>NZ_VWSD01000087.1 GCF_009829685.1 Cellulomonas citrea | reverse complement strand
CGCCGCCGCCGACGCGGCCAGCGCCAGGCCCTGCCTGCCGGAGGAGCGGTTGCCCAGGTAGCGCACCGGGTCGAGCGGCTCGCGCGTGCCACCCGCCGAGACGACGACGTGGCGTCCGGCCAGGTCCTGCGGTCGCAGCAGAGCGAGCGCACCGGCCAGGAGGGCCTCGGGCTCCGGCAGCCGCCCCGGTCCGGAGTCCGTGCCGGTCAGCCGCCCGTCGGCCGGGTCGAGCACATGCACACCGCGGGCCCGCAGCGTCGCCACGTTCGCGACCGTCGCCGGGTGCTGCCACATCTGGGTGTGCATCGCCGGGGCCATGAGCACCGGGCAGGTCGCCACGAGCAGGGTCGCGGTGAGCAGGTCGTCAGCCCGGCCGGCGGCGGCCCTCGCGAGCAGGTCCGCGGTGGCGGGGGCCACGACGACGAGGTCTGCCGTCCGTCCGATCTCCACGTGGGCGACCTGCTCGACGTCGTCGAACAGGTCGGCCGTCACGGGCTCACCGGACAGCGCCTCCCAGGTGGACCGTCCGACGAACCGCAGGGCGGCCTCGGTCGGGACGACCCGGACGCGGTGCCCGCTCTCGCGCAGCAGCCGGAGCAGCAGCACGGCCTTGTAAGCCGCGATGCCGCCGCCGACACCCAGGACGACGCGCACCGGAGGGTCAGTCGGCGATGGGCTCGATCGTGAGCAGACCGGCGTCGATCTCACGCATCGCGATCGACAGCGGCTTCTCCTGCGGGCGGTTCTCCACCAGCGGGCCGACGTACTCCAGCAGCCCCTCGTTGAGCTGGGAGTAGTAGGCGTTGATCTGGCGGGCCCGCTTGGAGGCGAACAGCACGAGGGCGTACTTGCTCTCGGCGCGCTCGAGCAGCTGGTCGATCGGCGGGTCGGTGATGCCGGTGGGGTGTGCGACGGTTCCGGACACGGCGGGGCTCCTGGAATGGGCTCGGATGGGGCTCGGGGCGGACCGCAGGGCGCCTGCGAAGGGCTCGCGGGTCCGACTGGTCAGCAGTCTACCCGGCCCTGCCGGGCAGGGCCGGTGCGACCCGGGCACCCATGAGGTCGAGCAGCTCGTCCGTGGCCCGCGTGACGTCGTCGTTCACCACGACGTGGTCGAACTCCGGCTCCGCGGCCAGCTCCACGGTCGCCGTGGCCAGCCGCCGCTCGCGCTCCTCCTCGCTCTCGGTGCCCCGGCCGACGAGCCGGCGCACCAGCTCGTCCCACGAGGGCGGTGCGAGGAACACGAAGCGTGCGTCCGGCATGGTGGCCCGAACCTGCCGGGCGCCCTGCAGGTCGATCTCGAGCAGCACAGGCACCCCGGCCGCCAGATGCTCCTCGACCGGTCCCCGCGGCGTGCCGTAGCGGTGCACCCCGTGCACGACGGCCCACTCCAGGAGCTGGCCGTCCGCGACCATCGCGTCGAACCTCTCGGGGCTGACGAACAGGTAGTGCACCCCGTCGACCTCACCGGGGCGGGGCGGACGGGTCGTCGCCGACACCGACAGCCACACCCACGGGTAGCGGCGACGCACATCGGCCGAGACCGTGCCCTTGCCGACCGCGGTCGGGCCGGCAAGGACGGTGAGCCGGGCAGGTCCGCCGCTCACCCGTAGAGGTCGACGAGAGCCTTGACCTGGTGCGGGCCGAGGCCACGCACGCGGCGAGTCTCGGAGATGCCGATGTCGGCCATCACCTTGCGGGCCTTCACCTTGCCGACACCGGGCAGGGACTCCAGCAGCGACACGACCTTGAGCTTGCCGATCGTCTCGTCCTGCTGGCCCTGCTCGATGACCTCGGAGAGCCGGCCCTGGGAGTACTTGAGGCGGTTCTTCACCTCGGCACGCTTCTGCCGGGCAGCCGCGGCCTTCTTCAGCGCATCGGCACGTTGTTCGGGAGTCAGCGGGGGAAGTGCCACGCGCGTCACCTTCTTGTCACTCGTCTGGGCAGGTCACTGGTCCTCGGGCGGTCCCACCGGGCGCCCGACCTCATCGCTCGAACCTACCCACCGGCTCGCGCTCCGGCAACGTGAGCCCCCGGAAAGTCGCACGTCAGGACTCCAACGCAGCAACGGCCTGGTCACGGGCCCGGTCCGCGGCCGCCCGCAGGGCGACGGCGTCCGGCCCCGCGGCGAGCACACCGCGCGACGACGAGGCCAGCACCGCGTGCCGGGCCGAGCCGAAGACCTCCCGCAGCTCAGCGGCCCCTGCACCCTGTGCACCGACCCCCGGGGCGAGCAACGGACCGCGCACCGCCGCCAGGTCCACGCCGAGCCGTCGGGCCGCGTCCCCGATCGTGGCGCCGACCACCAGACCGACCGAGCCGAGGGTGGTGCCCGGCTCCCCCGCGGCGAGCTCTGCGTCATTCGCCGCCGCGGCGGCCCGGGCGATCGCCGTCGCCACTGGCACCCCGTCGGGGTCGATCGCGTGCTGGACGCTCGCCCCCTCGGGGTTCGAGGTGAGGGCGAGCACGAAGACACCGCGACCGTGCGCGGCCGCCACCTGCAGCGCCGGGGTCAACGAGCCGAAGCCCAGGTAGGGAGAGAGCGTCACCGCGTCGCCGGCGAGCGCCGAGCCCTCCCGCAGGTAGGCGTCGGCGTAGCCGGCCATCGTGGAACCGATGTCGCCGCGCTTGGCGTCGACGATCACCGGGGTCCCCAGCTGCCGGCTCGCCGCGACGACCTCCTCCAGGACCGCCACACCGGCGGCACCGTGCCGTTCGAACAGAGCCGACTGCGGTTTGAGCCCGGCGACCCGGCCACCGAGCGCCTCGACGACCGTGAGGGCGAAGCTGCGCAGACCCACGACGTCGTCGCCCAGCCCCCACGCCGCGAGCAGACCGGGGTGCGGGTCGATGCCCACGACGAGCGGGCCGTGCTGAGCCCGGCTCGCGGCGATCCGGGCGCCGAACGTCGCCGTCACCGGGCGGCCGCCTGACGCTCCCGGGTGGCCTGCGCGTGCTCCTGGAGGCTGCGCACCTCGAACGGCCCGGACAGGACCGCCTCGATCGCCTGGACGGCAGCACCGAGCTGCTGCACCGTCGTGATGATGGCGCGGTCCGCGGCCGTCGTCGCAGCGCGGATCTCGTAGCCGTCGGCGCGGGCGCCCTGACCGGAGGGGGTGTTGACCACGATGTCGACCTGCCCGTCGACGATGAGGTCGACGATGGTCGGCTCCCCCACCTCGGACCGGCCCGCGGAGAACTTGCGCACCACGTCGCAGGCGATCCCGGAGCGGTGCAGCACCACCGAGGTGCCCTCGGTGGCCAGCACCCGGAAGCCCAGCTCGGACAGCCGCTTCACCGGCAGCACGATGGCGCGCTTGTCGCGGTCGGCGACCGAGATGAACACCGTGCCGGACGTCGGCAGACCGCCGTAGGCGGCGGCCTGCGACTTGGCGAAGGCACGCGGGAAGTCCCGGTCGAAGCCCATCACCTCACCCGTCGAGCGCATCTCCGGGCCGAGCACCGTGTCCACCACGTGGCCGCCCGGGGTGCGGAACCGCTTGAAGGGCAGCACCGCCTCCTTGACCGCGATCGGCGCGCCGAGGTCGAGCACCGAGGCGTCGTCGGCCGGCAGCAGACCGTCGGCCCGCAGCTGTGCGATCGAGTGCCCGGCCATGACCAGCGCCGCCGCCTTGGCCAGCTGCACCCCGGTCGCCTTGGAGACGAACGGTGCGGTGCGCGAGGCCCGCGGGTTGGCCTCCAGGACGTAGAGCACGTCGCTCACCAGGGCGAACTGGATGTTGAGCAGACCGCGCACCCCGACCCCGGCGGCGATCGCCTCGGTGGAGGTGCGGATGCGCACCAGCTCCGAGCTCGACAGCGTCACCGGCGGCAGTGCGCAGGCCGAGTCGCCGGAGTGGATGCCGGCCTCCTCGATGTGCTCCATGACGCCGCCGAGGAACAGCTCGGTGCCGTCGTAGAGCGCGTCCACGTCGATCTCGATCGCGTCGTCCAGGAAGCGGTCGATGAGCAGCGGTGGGATCGACCCGGCGCGCGACGGGTCGCCGGCGGCCAGGGCACGGCGCACGTACTCGTCGAGCTGCGGCTCGTCGTAGACGATCTCCATACCGCGTCCGCCCAGCACGTACGAGGGGCGCACGAGCACCGGGAAGCCGATGCCACGGGCCGTCTCGCGGGCGCCCTCGAGGGTGGTCGCCGTGCCGTAGGCGGGAGCCGGCAGCCCGGCGGCGGCCAGCACGGCGCCGAACCGGCCGCGGTCCTCCGCCGCGTCGATGGCCTCGGGCGAGGTGCCCAGGATCGGCAACCCGGCGTCGGCCAGACGCTGGGCGAGCGACAGCGGGGTCTGGCCACCGAGGGTCACGATGAGCCCGGCCACTGGACCGGCCGCGAGCTCGGCCTCGTAGACCTCGAGCACGTCCTCGAAGGTGAGCGGTTCGAAGTAGAGCCGGTCGGACGTGTCGTAGTCGGTCGAGACCGTCTCGGGGTTGCAGTTGACCATGACGGTCTCGTACTCCCCGCGCAGGGCCAGCGCCGCGTGCACGCACGAGTAGTCGAACTCGATGCCCTGCCCGATCCGGTTGGGTCCCGAGCCCAGGATGAGCACGGCCGGGCGGGTGCGCGGGGCGACCTCGGTCTCCTCGTCGTAGGAGGAGTAGTGGTACGGCGTGCGGGCGGCGAACTCGGCCGCGCACGTGTCGACCGTCTTGTAGACGGGCCGGACCCCGAGTGCCCAGCGGGTGTTGCGCACCGAGTCCTCGCTGGTGCCGCGCAGCGCGGCGACCTGCACGTCGGACAGCCCGTGCCGCTTGGCGTGCGCCAGCACCTCACGGGTGAGCGCCGGTGCCGCGGCGGTGGCGGCCGCCACCTCGTTGACGAGCTGCACCTGGTCGAGGAACCACGGGTCGATCTTCGTCACCGCGAAGACCTGCTCGACGCTCACCCCGGCGCGCAGCGCCTGCTGCACGTCGACGAAGCGCCGCTCGGTGGGCTGGGCCAGGGAGTGCACGAGCTCGTCGAGCGCCTCACCGGTGAGCGGTTCGCCGTCCCAGTGGAACGAGGAGCCGGACTTGTCGATCGAGCGCAGCGCCTTGCCGAGGGCCTCGGTGAAGTTGCGCCCCAGGGCCATCGCCTCCCCCACCGACTTCATGGTGGTCGTGAGGGTCGGGTCGGCGGCCGGGAACTTCTCGAACGCGAACCGCGGCACCTTGACCACGACGTAGTCGAGCGTCGGCTCGAAGCTCGCCGGGGTGGAGCCGGTGATGTCGTTCGGGATCTCGTCGAGCGTGTAGCCGATGGCCAGCCGGGCCGCGATCTTCGCGATCGGGAACCCCGTCGCCTTGGACGCCAGCGCCGACGAGCGCGACACGCGCGGGTTCATCTCGATGACGATGATGCGACCGGTGTCCGGGTGCACCGCGAACTGGATGTTGCAGCCGCCGGTGTCGACCCCGACCTCACGGATCACCGCGATGCCCAGGTCACGCATCGTCTGGTACTCGCGGTCCGTGAGCGTGAGGGCCGGGGCCACCGTGATCGAGTCGCCGGTGTGCACGCCGACCGGGTCGACGTTCTCGATCGAGCAGACCACCACGACGTTGTCGTGCTTGTCCCGCATGAGCTCGAGCTCGTACTCCTTCCAGCCGAGGATGGCCTCCTCGAGGAGCACCTCCGTGACCGGTGAGTAGTGCAGCCCGGCACCGACGATGGCCCGCAGGTCGGCCTCGTCGTAGGCGATGCCCGAGCCGAGCCCGCCCATCGTGAACGAGGGACGGACCACCATCGGGTACCCCAGGTCGTCGGCCGCGGCCACCGCCTCGGCGAGGCTGTGCACGATGAGCGAGCGGGCGCTCTCCCCGCCGCAGGCCTCGACGACCTCCTTGAACTGCTCGCGGTCCTCGCCCTTGCGGATGGCGGCGATGTCGGCGCCGATGAGCTCGACGCCGTACTCGGCGAGCACCCCCGCCTCGTGCAGGGCGATGGCGGCGTTGAGCGCCGTCTGCCCGCCCAGGGTCGGCAGCAGGGCGTCCGGGCGCTCCTTGGCGATGATCGCCGTGAGCACGTCGGTGGTGATCGGCTCCACGTACGTCGCGTCGGCGAAGTCGGGGTCGGTCATGATCGTCGCGGGGTTGGAGTTGACCAGCACGACGCGCAGGCCCTCGTCCTTGAGCACCCGGCACGCCTGGGTGCCGGAGTAGTCGAACTCGCAGGCCTGGCCGATGACGATCGGCCCGGACCCGATGACCAGGACGGACTTCAGATCGGTGCGCCGGGGCATCAGGCGGCGTGCTCCTTCGTCGGGTGGGACTTCATGAGGTCGAGGAACCGGTCGAACAGGTAGGCCGCGTCGTGCGGACCGGCCGCCGCCTCGGGGTGGTACTGGACGCTGAACGCCGGCAGGTCGAGCGCCTCGAGGCCTTCGACCACCTGGTCGTTGAGGTTGACGTGCGAGACGTGCACCCGGCCGTACCTTCCACCGTCGTACGGGGCCGTGGTCTGGGCGTCGAGCGGTGCGTCGACCGCGAAGCCGTGGTTGTGCGAGGTGACCTCCACCTTGCCCGTCGTGCGGTCCATCACCGGCTGGTTGACGCCGCGGTGGCCGTAGCCGAGCTTGTAGGTGCCGAAGCCCAGCGCGCGGCCGAACAGCTGGTTGCCGTAGCAGATGCCGAAGAACGGGATCCTGCGGTCGAGCACCTCGCGCAGCACGTCGACCTGGGTGGTCGCCGCCCCGGGGTCGCCCGGGCCGTTGGAGAAGAACACCCCGTCCGGGTGCACCGCGAGCAGGTCGTCGATGGTCGACCGGGCAGGCAGAACGTGCACCTCGATCCCGCGCTCGGCCATCCGGTGCGGGGTCATCGCCTTGATGCCCAGGTCGACGGCGGCGACGACGGCGACCGGTGTGGTGAGCGGCCGGCCGTCGGGCCCGAGCGCGGGCACCACGTAGGCGGAGTCGGTGGAGACCTCGGCCGCCAGGTCGGCGCCGGACATCGGCGGGGCCTGCAGGACCTGGTCGAGCAGCTCGTCGGCGGCCAGCGGCCCGCCGTCGGCACCCGTGAGCGCCGGCCCGGAGAAGATCCCGGCCCGCATCACACCGCGGTCGCGCAGGTGCCGGGTGAGCGCGCGGGTGTCGATCCCGCTGATGCCGACCACACCCTGGTCGGCCAGGTCGGCGTCGAGCGTGCGCGCCGACCGCCAGCTGGACGCGCGTCGGGCGGGGTCGCGCACCACGTACCCGGCGACCCAGATCCGGGCCGACTCGCCGTCCTCGTCGTTGACACCGGTGTTGCCGATGTGCGGCGCGGTCATCACGACGATCTGGCGGTGGTACGAGGGGTCGGTGAGGGTCTCCTGGTAGCCGGTCATGCCGGTGGAGAACACGATCTCGCCGAGCGAGCGGCCGATCGCGCCGTACGCCTGACCGGTGAAGGTCCGGCCGTCCTCCAGGACGAGCACCGCGGGGTTCATGCCGTCTCCTTCTCGTCGGGGTCGAGCAGCGCACCGGCGGTCGCGAGCAGCCGCTCGCGGTCGGCCGCGTGCCGCAGCCGCACCGCCGTGCGCAGGGGGGCGAGCGGGGCGCCGTCCGGCGGGGACGGCGGCACCCACTCCAGCACGGTGAGGCCGTCACCGCCGGTGAACTTGCCCGCCTGGCCACCACTCGTGGCGACCGCGCGCAGCAGTGTGCGGGGCACGAACAGCTCGGGGGCCCCGGACCGGGCGATGCGCACCCCGGTGTCGAACACCTGGACCGCTGCCTGCGACCGTGCACCCATCCCGTGGGCGACGACGCGTTCGAGGACGTCCGCCGCGAGCACGGTCGAGACGTAGATGCCCGGCATCAGACCGGTCGCCGACGTGCCGAGGTCGGCCGGCACGTCGGGCAGTACCGGTAGGGCGGCAGCGCTCGCCCGGCCGCGCGCGGACCAGCCCTGCCGCATCCCCCACAGCGCCGCGGCCACGACGAGCGCGATGACCGCGACCGAGACGGCCCAGGTCACGAGCTCGCCCCGGCCCGCTCGACGAGGGCGCCGTCGAGCACCGTCGGGCGGCCGTGCAGGAAGGTCGCGACCACCCGGCCGGGCAGCTCCATCCCCGCGAACGGGGTGTTGAGGCTGGCGGTGGCCTGGTCCTGCGGCCGCACGACGCGTCGGACCGCCGGGTCGACGAGGGTGAGGTTGGCCGGTTCGCCGACCTGCACCGGACGGCCCTGGTCCGCGACCCGTCCGATGACCGCCGGGGTGAACGACATGACGCGGGCCACATCGGCCCAGGTCATCCGGCCGGTCTCGACCATGGCCGCCTGCACGACCGACAGGGCGGTCTCCAGCCCGGTCATGCCGAACGCGGCCGCGGCCCACTCGCAGTCCTTGTCCTCGCGCGGGTGCGGCGCATGGTCGGTGCCCACGACGTCGATCGTCCCGTCGGCCAGGCCCGCCCGCACCGCCTCGACATCGGCGGCGGTGCGCAGCGGCGGGTTGACCTTGAACACCGGGTCGTAGCCGCGGACCAGCTCGTCGGTGAGGTAGAGGTGGTGCGGGGTGGCCTCGGCGGTGACGTCGATCCCGCGGCCCTTGGCCCAGCGCACGATCTCCACCGACCCTGCGGTCGACAGGTGCAGCACGTGCAGCCGCGAGCCGACGTGCTCGGCGAGCAGCACGTCGCGGGCGATGATCGCCTCCTCGGCGACGGCGGGCCAGCCGGCCAGACCGAGCTCGGCTGAGACGAGGCCCTCGTGCATCTGGGCGGTCGCGGTGAGCGCGGGCTCCTGGGCGTGCTGGGCGATCACACCGTCGAACGCCTTGGCGTACTCCAGGGCGCGACGCATCACGACGGGGTCGTGCACGCACCTGCCGTCGTCGGAGAAGACCCGGACGGCGGCTGCGCTCGCGGCCATCGTGCCGAGCTCGGCGAGCTGGGTCCCGGCGAGCCCGACGGTGACTGCACCGACCGGACGCACATCCGCCCAGCCCGCGTCGCGGCCGAGCCGCCAGACCTGCTCGACCACGCCCGCGGTGTCCTGCACCGGGTTGGTGTTGGCCATCGCGTGCACGCAGGTGAACCCGCCGAGGGCCGCGGCGCGGGTGCCCGACCAGATGGTCTCGGCGTCCTCGCGGCCGGGTTCGCGCAGGTGGGTGTGCAGGTCGACGAGACCGGGCAGCAGCACGAGGCCCTCGCCGGGCACGACCACGGCCGAGGTGTCGTCGGAGGCCGTCGCGCCGATGGCCGCGACCCGTCCGTCCTGCACGAGGACGTCGGCGACACCCTCGCCGAGGATGCTGGCTCCGCGGATCAGGTAGGCGGTCATGCGCTGGCTCCGATCTGGCCGTCGACGGTGGGTTGCTCCTGGCCGGCCAGGACGAGGTAGAGCACGGCCATCCGGACCGCGACACCGTTGGCCACCTGCTCGACGACGACCGACCGGTCGGCGTCGGCGGCGTCGGCCGAGATCTCCAGACCGCGGTTCATCGGCCCGGGGTGCATGACGATGGCGTGCTCGGGCAGCCGGGCCAGGCGCCGGGCGTCGAGCCCGTAGCCGCGGGTGTACTCCCACGGGCTGGGGAAGAACCCGCCGCCGCCCATCCGCTCGCGCTGCACCCGCAGCATCATCACGGCGTCGGGACCCTGGTCGAGGACGTCGTCGAGGTGGTAGGAGACGTCGGCGGTCCAGCTCTCGACGCCCACCGGGACCAGCGTGGGCGGCGCGACGAGCGTGACGCGCGCACCGAGGGTGTGCAGCAGCTGCACGTTGGACCGGGCGACACGGGAGTGCAGCACATCGCCGACGATCGCCACGTGCAGACCCGCCAGGTCGTGGCCCACCGGGTCGGTGCCGCCGCGCAGCCCGACGAGGTGACGGCGGAGCGTGTACGCGTCGAGCAGCGCCTGGGTCGGGTGCTGGTGGGTGCCGTCCCCGGCGTTGACCACGGCACCGGCGGTCCAGCCCGCATGCGCGAGCCGGTGCGGTGCGCCCGAGGCGTGGTGCCGGATGACGACGGCGTCCGCACCCATCGCCTGCAGGGTCTGGGCGGTGTCCTTGAGCGACTCGCCCTTGGACACGCTCGAGCCCTTGGCCGAGAAGTTGATGACATCGGCGGACAGTCGCTTGGCGGCCGTCTCGAACGAGATGCGCGTGCGGGTCGAGTCCTCGAAGAAGAGGTTGACCACGGTGCGCCCGCGCAGGGTGGGCAGCTTCTTGATCTGACGTTCCTGGGTGGCGGCCATCGCGGCCGCCGTGTCCAGGATGGTCACGGCCTGGGCGCGGTCCAGGTCACCGGCCGACAGCAGGTGCTTCATCGCCGTGCCCCTTCCAGCAGGACGGCGTCGCGGCCGTCGGTCTCGGACAGCAGCACCCGCACACGCTCACCGGCCGAGGTCGGCAGGTTCTTGCCGACGAAGTCGGCGCGGATCGGAAGCTGCCGGTGCCCGCGGTCGACGAGGACCGCGAGCTGCACGGCGCGCGGGCGGCCGAGGTCGCTGATCGCGTCGAGCGCCGCGCGGATGGTGCGCCCGGAGAAGAGCACGTCGTCGACCAGGACGACGACCTTGCCGTCGAGGCCGCCGGCCGGCAGCGCGGTCGCGCCGACCGAGCGGGTGGGCTGGTGCGCGAGGTCGTCGCGGTACATCGTCACGTCGAGGTCGCCGACGAGCGCGCCGGCGTCGAGCCCGGGCTCCACCCGGGCGAGGCCGGCGGCGAGCCGACGGGCCAGCGGAACCCCCCGCGTGGGGATGCCGAGCAGCACGAGGTGCTCGGCACCGTGGTTGCGCTCGAGGATCTCGTGGCCGATCCGGGTGAGTGCGCGCGACATGTCGCCCGCCCCCAGGATCTCCACCGGGTCGCCGCCAGATGCGGCCGTGTTCGCGGGCACAGACATGCACCGACTCCCTTCCCCGCCTCTCCGGACGGGTCTTAAAGGAACGTCTTACGGGTGCGATGGTAGTGCTCGACGCAGGCCGGTACGCCGCCGGCTCACCTGGCGGGACGGGCCTGGCCACCGGCGGCCTCGGGCATGGCGGTGCCGACCCCGCGGCGATGAGCGGGACGAGGCCTGGTCCCGCCGGTGCCGACGGACGCGCGGGCGCCACGACGGGCGTGCGGAAGTCACCCGAGGCTCCGGGCGTGTCGCCGCCGCCTCGGGCTCCCGGCACCGCGGGTGGGACGGCTCAGGCCAGCAGGGTCGGCTTGAGCGCGACGATCCGGCCGAGCAGCCCGTTGACGAACGCGGGCGACTCGTCGGTCGACAGCTCGACCACGAGGTCCACGGCCTCGTCGACGGCGACCGCATCGGGCACGTCGTCGTTCCAGAGGATCTCCCAGGTGCCCAGCCGCAGCGCGTTGCGGTCGACCGCGGGCATCCGGGCCAGCGTCCAGCCGTGTGCGTACGTGGTGAGCAGCTCGTCGATCCGGTCGCGGTGCGCGATCACGCCCTCGACCAGGTCGACGGTGTACTGCGGCAGCGCGGTCTCCCGCCCGGAGTCGGCGACCCGGGCCGCGAGCAGCTCAAGGGTGTCGACCTCCCGCTGCTCGGCCTCGAACAGCAGGTCGAGCGCGCGCTTGCGTGCCTTGCTCCGGGCACCCACGTCAGTCGTTCACGCGGCCCAGGTAGCTGGAGTCACGCGTGTCGACCTTGACCTTGGTGCCCGACTCGAGGAACAGCGGGACCTGGATCTCGTACCCGGTCTCGAGGGTGGCCGGCTTGGTCCCGGCGGAGGAGCGGTCGCCCTGCAGACCCGGCTCGGTGTAGGTGACCTCGAGCACGACCGACGGCGGCAGCTCGACGTAGAGCGGGTTGCCCTCGTTGGTCGCCACGAGCACCATCTGGTTCTCCAGCATGAAGTGCGACGCGTCGCCGACGACGGTCTCGGGGACCAGCAGCTGGTCGAACGTGCTGGTGTCCATGAAGACGAAGTCGCTGCCGTCCTTGTACAGGTACTGCATCTCGCGCTTGTCGACCGTGGCGGTCTCGACCTTGAGGCCGGCGTTGAACGTGCGGTCGACCACCTTGCCGGAGAGCACGTTCTTCAGCTTGGTGCGCACGAAGGCACCGCCCTTGCCGGGCTTGACGTGCTGGAACTCG
Organism: Cellulomonas citrea; assembly: GCF_009829685.1. Taxonomy (GTDB): domain Bacteria; phylum Actinomycetota; class Actinomycetes; order Actinomycetales; family Cellulomonadaceae; genus Cellulomonas; species Cellulomonas citrea. The sequence continues at coordinate 433 of NZ_VWSD01000087.1, read as the reverse complement.
ATCACGGTCCACAGCTGCCCGTCGATGCGCAGCACGAGTCCGTTCTTCAGGTCGTTGGTGGTCGCCACGAGGCACGTTCTTTCGTCAGGGGGTCGAAGGCCGTCGGACATCGTACCGGGCGCGCGGGCCCGCTCTCAGGTCAGCAGGGCCCGGGTGAGCGCGCCGACCGCCGAGGCCCACAGCAACGAGGCCAACGAGCCGATGACGAACCGCTCGGACGCGGCCGGGTTCTCCTTGAGCTCGGCGAACCGGCCCAGGCCCTTGACCGCGACGACGACGGCCACCGCGTCGGGCTGCCCGGCCGTGATCGCGAGGGTGACGGCGGCCCGTTCGAGCAGCCCGATCGTCAGCCCGCCGCGCAGGGTGCGCGCGGCGGAGGTGGCCGGCCGCGCTCCTGCGGTGAGGCGCGCCGGGGCGGTCGGGTCGGTGCGTC
>NZ_VWSD01000086.1 GCF_009829685.1 Cellulomonas citrea | reverse complement strand
GGTCGACGCGCACGCCCGGGGCAACGCCCTGCTGCAGGCCGTGGCCGCCGCCGCGGGCGGGTCGGGTTCGGCCGCCGCCGTGGTCGCGATCGACGACGGGATGGTCGTCGCGCTGGTGCGTGTCGCGGACGTGCTCGCCGCCGTGCGCGGTTGACCTGCCGTCCGCTGCCTAGACTGGTCCGTCGTGACTGCCACCGTCCCGACCGGCGCCGACCAGCGCCGGGGCCCCCTGCGCGCCGGCGAGCGCGTCCAGCTGACCGATGTGAAGGGCCGACCGCACACGATCACGTTGTCGGCCGGTGCCGCGTTCCACACCCACCGGGGGCTGATCGCGCACGACGACCTCATCGGCTCCGACGAGGGTGTCGTGGTCTCGACCACGGCCGGTGTGCAGTACCTGGCGATGCGGCCGCTGCTCGCCGACCACGTGATGTCGATGCCGCGCGGTGCCGCGGTGGTCTACCCCAAGGACGCCGGGCAGATCGTCACGATGGCCGACATCTACCCGGGGGCGCGCGTCGTCGAGGCCGGTGTCGGCTCGGGCGCGCTCACGCTGTCGCTGCTGCGCGCGGTCGGTGACGGCGGCTCGCTGCTCTCGGTGGAGCGCCGTGACGACTTCGCCGCGATCGCTCGGGCCAACGTCGAGCAGTTCTTCGGCGGCCCGCACCCGGCCTGGACGCTGCAGCTGGGCGACGTGGCCGATGCGCTCACCGCCCTGGGGCCGGCGAGCGTCGACCGGGTGGTGCTCGACATGCTCGCGCCGTGGGAGAACCTGGCTGCGGCGGCGGCCGCGCTCGCCCCGGGCGGGGTGCTGCTGGCCTACGTCGCGACCACCACCCAGCTGTCCCGGCTCGCCGAGGACGTGCGGTCCGACGGCCGGTACACCGAGCCGACGGCGTGGGAGTCGATGGTGCGCGGCTGGCACCTCGAGGGCCTGGCGGTGCGCCCGGAGCACCGGATGATCGGGCACACCGGGTTCCTGCTCACCACCCGCCGCCTGGCCGACGGCGTGACGCCGCCGCTGCGCCGCCGTCGCCCCTCCAAGGGCGCCTACCCGACGGACGACGCGGCGTGGTCGCCGGAGGAGCTGGGCGAGGCCCCGGTCTCGGACAAGAAGGTCCGTCGGGTGCGCCGCGACCTGGAGACCGGCACCGACGCGGACTGAGCGTCGGGCGGACCCCAGGTGATCCCGGTCGCATCCCGCGGGCGTGGTTGACACCGGCGGCTAGGGTCAGAGGACCAGCAGGCACGACGCGGTGCTCGTCGGCACACCCATCGGAGGACAGCAGGCCAGAATCGGAGGGCGACCATGACCGACCCGACGGCGCAGGACGCGAGCCGCGAGCTCGCCGTGCTCGCGGCCAAGAACGAGCGGCTCAGCCAGGCCCTCATCGCCGCGCGCGAGCAGATCGTCGAGCTCAAGAAGCAGGTCGACGACCTGGCCAAGCCTCCCGGGACCTACGCCGTCTTCCTCGGCTCGCGTCCCGACGGTTCGGTCGACATCGTGTCCCAGGGGCGCAAGATGCACGTCGGCGCCAGCCCGTCGCTCGACCTGGGCCAGCTGCGCCCGGGCCAGGAGGTCATGCTCAACGAAGCCCTCACGGTCGTCGAGGCCGGTGGCTACGAAGAGGTCGGCGAGCTCGTCACCGTCAAGGAGCTGCTGGGCGCGGGTCGGGCGCTCGTGGTGGGACGCGGGGACGAGGAGCGCGTGGTCCGGTTCGCCGGTCAGGTCGCCGACGCCGGCGTCCGGGTGGGCGACGCGCTGACGATCGACTCGCGCAGCGGCTTCGTGTTCGAGGTGATCCCGCGGGCAGAGGTCGAGGACCTCGTCCTGGAGGAGGTCCCGGACATCGAGTACCAGGACATCGGCGGTCTCGGCCCGCAGATCGAGGCCATCCGGGACGCCGTGGAGCTGCCGTTCCTGCACCCCGAGCTGTTCGCCGAGCACGGGCTCAAGCCGCCCAAGGGCGTGCTGCTGTACGGCCCGCCCGGATGCGGCAAGACGCTCATCGCGAAGGCCGTCGCGCACTCGCTCGCGGCCACCGTGGCCCGGGGTCGGGGCGTGGACGTGGCCGACGGGCGCGCCTTCTTCCTCAACGTCAAGGGTCCGGAGCTGCTCAACAAGTACGTGGGGGAGACCGAGCGGCACATCCGGCTGATCTTCGCCCGGGCGCGGGAGAAGGCCTCGCAGGGTCACCCGGTCGTCGTGTTCTTCGACGAGATGGAGTCGCTGTTCCGTACCCGCGGCACCGGGGTGTCCTCCGACGTCGAGACGACGATCGTGCCGCAGCTGCTCGCCGAGATCGACGGGGTGGAGCGGCTGGAGAACGTCATCGTCATCGGTGCCTCGAACCGCGAGGACATGATCGACCCGGCGATCCTGCGGCCCGGCCGCCTCGACGTGAAGATCAAGATCGAGCGGCCGGACGCCGAGGGTGCCCGCGAGATCTTCGCCAAGTACCTGACGGCCGACCTGCCGCTGCACGACGACGACATCGCCGAGCACGGCGGTGACAAGGCGCGCACGGTCGAGGGCATGATCAACCGCACGGTGGAGCGGATGTACGCCGAGACCGAGGAGAACCGGTTCCTCGAGGTCACCTACGCCTCGGGGGACAAGGAGGTCCTCTACTTCAAGGACTTCAACTCCGGTGCGATGGTGCAGAACATCGTCGACCGTGCCAAGAAGCAGGCGATCAAGGACTTCCTGGCCACCGGTCAGCGCGGGATCCGGGTGGACCACCTGCTCACGGCGTGCGTCGAGGAGTTCAAGGAGAACGAGGACCTGCCCAACACGACGAACCCGGACGACTGGGCCCGCATCTCCGGCAAGAAGGGGGAGCGGATCGTGTTCATCCGCACGATCATCGCCGGCAAGAAGGGGACCGAGGGGTCCAAGGTCATCGAGAACGTCACGAGCACCGGCCAGTACCTGTGACCTCGCGGTCACCCGGCCACCTCGGTGCGCGGCCCCGGCCTGGGGTCGGCGGCCGCCACTAGGGTGGCCCGGTGAGCGTGCGCCGGGTGATGGGGATCGAGACCGAGTACGGGATCCTGCAGCCGGGGCACCCGACGGCGAACCCGATGCTGCTGTCCAGCCACGTGGTCGCGGTGCAGGCCGCGGCCCGGGACGGCGCACGGCGACGGGCGCGGTGGGACTACGACGCCGAGGACCCGTTGCACGACGCCCGTGGCTTCCGCCTGCAGCGGGCTGCCGCGATCCCGTCCATGCTCACGGACGTCCCGGACCGCCCCGCCCCCTCGGGTGACGAAGACGGCCCGCAGGCGTTGCCGCGCACCGGTGACGAGTACGAGGACCCGGGTGCGGCGAACGTCATCCTCACCAACGGTGCGCGGCTCTACGTCGACCACGCCCACCCGGAGTACTCCTCCCCGGAGGTGACGAACCCGCTCGACCTCGTGCTGTTCGACCGTGCCGGTGAGCTCGTCATGCTGGACTGCGTCCGGACCCTGGCCGCGAGCCCGGCGCTGCCGGACGTCACGCTGTACAAGAACAACGTGGACGGCAAGGGCGCCACCTACGGCACGCACGAGAACTACCTGGTGGACCGGGCGGTGCCGTTCGCCGACCTGGTGCGGTGGGTGACGCCGTTCCTGGTGACCCGGCAGGTGTTCACCGGGGCCGGCCGGGTCGGTCTGGGGCAGCACGGCGAGACCCCCGGGTTCCAGCTCTCGCAGCGGGCCGACTACATCGAGGCCGAGGTGGGCCTGGAGACCACGCTGCGTCGCCCGATCGTCAACACCCGCGACGAGCCGCACGCCGACCCCACGCGGTGGCGTCGGCTGCACGTCATCATCGGTGACGCCACGATGCTCGAGGTGGCGACCTACCTGCGGGTCGGCACCACCTCGCTCGTGCTGTGGCTCGTCGAACGGGCCTGCGCACGCGGGGGCGGGCTCCCGGCGATCGAGGCGCTGGCGCTCGCCGACCCGGTGGACGCGGTGCACCAGGTCTCCCACGACCTGTCCGTCCGGCGCCCGCTCGACCTCGCCGGCGGCGGCACGACGACCGCCCTGGCCGTGCAGCGGGCGTACCTGGCGGCGGTCGAGGAGGCACTGGCCACCGATGGCGACCCGGTCGACGAGCAGACGGCCGACGTGCTGCGCCGGTGGGCCGAGGTGCTCGACCGGCTGGCGGTCGACCCGATGAGCTGCGCCCGCGAGGTCGAGTGGGTCGCCAAGCTGCGCCTGCTCGACGGGCTGCGGCGGCGGGAGGGGCTCGGCTGGGACCACGCCAAGCTGGCCGCGGTGGACCTGCAGTGGTCCGACCTGCGCCCCGAGCGCGGTCTGTACCACCGGCTGGCCGCGGCGGGCGCCGTCGAGCTGCTCGTGGACCCGCACCAGGTGCAGCACGCGGCGGCGCACCCGCCGACCGACACCCGGGCCTACTTCCGGGGTGAGGCCATGGCCCGGTACGCCGGTCAGGTGTCGGCCGCGAGCTGGGACTCGGTGGTGTTCGACGTGCCGGGCGCCGCGAACCTGCAGCGCGTGCCGATGCGCGACCCCTTGCGCGGCACCCGGGCCCACGTCGGTGCGCTGCTGGACGCGTGCCCGGACGCGGCCAGCCTGCTCGCCGCCCTGGCGTCCTGAGCGACGGCGCACCGCGACGTGACCTGCATGACGGCGACCGGCGCCCCCCTGGCCTAGGGTGGTCGCACGAGAGCCTGCGGAGGTCGCCATGTCAGGTCAGGAGCACGTCAGCCGTCGCCACGAGGACGAGGAGCCGGACGCCCCGCCGCCGGTCGCGCCCCGCGCGCAGACCAGCGACGCGGAGGTGGACGCCCTCCTGGACGAGATCGACGACGTGCTGGAGCAGAACGCCGAGCAGTTCGTCCGCGGCTTCGTGCAGAAGGGCGGCCAGTGACCGGCGTCCCGATGAGCTCGGCGTCGATGGGACCGGTGCCGTCGTCCGGTCGTCTGCCTGCGGCGTACACCACGCCGGGCTCGTCGTCGTTCGCGCAGTTCCTCGCCCAGGCCGCACCCGAGCTGCTGCCGGGCAACCGGCCGACGGGCGGCGGTGACCTCGGCGTGCCGCACGGCACCACGATCGTGGCCGTCACGTTCGACGGCGGCATCGTCATGGCCGGCGACCGGCGGGCGACCGCCGGGTCGATGATCGCGTCACGGCACATCGAGAAGGTGTTCCCGGCGGACGAGTACTCGGCGATCGGGATCGCCGGCTCGGCGGGCCTGGCGATCGAGCTGGTCCGGCTCTTCCAGCTCGAGCTGGAGCACTACGAGAAGATCGAGGGCAACCTGCTCTCGCTCGACGGCAAGGCGAACCGCCTGGCCACCCTGCTGCGGGGCAACCTCGGGCTGGCGATGCAGGGGCTGGCCGTCGTGCCGCTGTTCGGGGGCTACGACCTGGCGCGCGCCGCCGGCCGGATCTTCTCCTACGACGTGACCGGTGGTCGCTACGAGGAGACCGAGCACCACGCGATCGGGTCGGGCTCGGTGTTCGCCCGGGGCTCGCTCAAGAAGCGCTGGCGCCCGGGCCTGGACGCCGACGGCGCCGTCGAGGTGGCGGTCGAGGCCCTCGTCGACGCCGCGGACGACGACTCGGCGACGGGTGGTCCCGACGCCGGGCGGCGGATCTACCCGGTGGTCGCGACCGTGAGCGCCGCGGGCTACCTGCGCGTGCCCGACACGCAGCTGGCGGCGGTGTCCACACGGATCGACGTCGAACGACAGGTGGGGGACCCGCGCGCATGAGCATGCCGTTCTACGTCTCGCCCGAGCAGCTCATGAAGGACCGGGCCGACTACGCGCGCAAGGGCATCGCCCGCGGACGCTCGGTCGTCGTGCTGCAGTACGACGACGGGATCGCGTTCGCCTCGGAGAACCCGTCGCGCGCGCTGCACAAGATCTCCGAGATCTACGACCGGATCGCGTTCGCGGCGGTCGGCAAGTACAACGAGTTCGAGAACCTGCGGGTGGCCGGGGTGCGCTACGCCGACCTGCGCGGCTACTCCTACGACCGGGTGGACGTCACGGCGCGAGGTCTGGCCAACGCGTACGCCCAGACGCTCGGCACGGTGTTCACCACCGAGTCCAAGCCGCTCGAGGTCGAGCTCGTGGTCGCCGAGATCGGTGCCGGACCGGCGGACGACCAGCTCTACCGCCTCACCTACGACGGGTCGGTCGCCGAGGAGCAGGGCTACGTCGTCATGGGCGGCCAGGCGGAGCGGCTCGGCGCCCTCGTGGCCGCGCAGTGGGAGCCCGGGCTGCCGTTGGCCCAGGTGCTGGCGATCGGCGTGCGTGCGCTCGGCTCGGCACCGGAGGAGGGTGCCGAGGACCGTCAGCTGTCGCCGGCCCAGCTCGAGGTCGCCGTGCTCGACCGGACCCGGCCCCGCCGGGCGTTCCGCCGGCTCACCGGAGACCTGCTCGCGGACGTCCTGGCCGCGGCCGGCTGACGACCGCACGACCGAGGGAGGCGAGGATGGATCGACGCATCTTCGGTCTGGAGACCGAGTACGGCGTGACGTGCGCATCGTCGGACGGCCGGGGGCTGTCCGCCGACGAGGTGGCGCGCTACCTGTTCCGCAAGGTCGTGGCCTGGGGTCGTTCGTCGAACGTGTTCCTGCGCAACGGCTCACGGCTGTACCTCGACGTCGGCTCCCACCCGGAGTACGCGACGGCGGAGTGCGACGACTGGCGCCAGCTCGTCGTGCACGACCGGGCAGGCGAGCGGATCCTCGAGGGGCTCGTCACCGATGCCCAGGAGCGGCTCGAGCACGAGGGCCTCGCCGGCACGATCCACCTGTTCAAGAACAACACCGACTCGGCCGGCAACTCCTACGGCTGCCACGAGAACTACCTGGTGCGACGGACCGGCGACTTCTCGCACACGGCTGATGTGCTCGTGCCGTTCCTCATCACCCGCCAGCTGCTCACCGGAGCCGGCAAGGTGCTGGCCACCCCGCGTGGTGCCACCTACTGCCTGTCGCAGCGCGCCGACCACATCTGGGAGGCGGTCTCCTCGGCGACCACCCGGTCGCGTCCGATCATCAACACCCGCGACGAGCCGCACGCCGACGCCGAGCTGTACCGCCGGTTGCACGTCATCGTGGGCGACTCCTCGATGGCCGAGCCGACGACGATGCTCAAGGTCGGCATGACCGATCTGGTGCTCCAGGTGGTCGAGGCGGGTCTGCCCACGCACGACCTCACGCTGGAGAACCCGATCCGCTCGATCCGGGAGATCAGCCACGACCCCACCGGGCTGCACCCGGTGGTGCTGGCCAACGGCAAGACGGTGACGGCGCTGGACATCCAGGAGGAGTACCTGGCCAAGGTCACCGAGCTGGTGGACCGCGAGCTGGACCCGACCCCGCAGGTCAAGACCGTGCTCGAGCTGTGGGGGCGTGGCCTTCGCGCGATCCGCACCGGCGACCTGTCGCTCGTCGAGCGCGAGCTGGACTGGGTGATCAAGCTCCGGATGATCGAGCGCTACCGGGCCAAGCACGGGCTCGAGCTCTCGGACGTGCACGTGGCCCGGCTCGACCTGGCCTATCACGACATCTCCCGGACGCAGGGGCTGTACAACCTGCTCGCCGAGCGCGGGCTGGTCGAGCGGGTCACCACCGACCTGGAGGTGTTCGAGGCGACGGCCCTGCCGCCGCAGACGACGCGCGCCAAGCTGCGGGGTGACTTCGTCCGCGCCGCCCAGGAAGCCCGTCGCGACTACACGGTCGACTGGGTGCACCTCAAGCTCAACGACCAGGCCCAGCGCACTGTGCTGTGCAAGGACCCGTTCCGTTCGGTGGACGAGAGGGTCGAGCGGCTCATCGAGTCGATGTGAGTCGTCGCAGGTCCGCCAGGTACGGTGGCGGGCGTGCGAGGACGGGAGTGGCGCCGGGCGGTCGGGCTGGCCGTGGGTGCGGTGCTGGCCACCGGGTCGTTGGTCGCCTGCTCCACCGGGACCCAGGCGGCCCCCGTGGTCGACGTGACCGGTGTCCAGGGGCAGGCGCCGACCGTCACCTACGTGGCGCCGCTCGACGTCGGGCACACCTATCGGCGCACGATCTGGGCCGGGACCGGTCCCGAGCTCGTGGACGGCGGCCCGGTGCTGCTCGACTTCTGGCTCGAGAACGCCACGGACGCGTCCGTCGTCAAGGAGACCTACACCGACTCACCTGCCACCCGGACGCTGTCCGAGGAGGACCTGGGCGTCGATCTCTACCAGTCGCTGCGGGGCCAGCGGGTGGGTGCCCGGGTGCTGCAGGTGGCGCCGGGCGCCTCGTCGGGCAGCACGACCTACCCGACGGTGACGGTGCTCGACGTGCTGCCGCTGCGGGCGGACGGCCAGGCCGTCGCACCTGTGCCCGACCTGCCGGCGGTCGCGCTGGCCGATGACGGCGCACCGTCGATCACACCGTCGAGCGCCCCGGCCCCGACGACGCTCGTGGCCCAGCCGCTGAAGAAGGGCGCCGGCGCCCAGGTGGGTGCCCAGGACGTCGTCACCTTCCAGTACGCGGGGTTCGCCTGGACGACGGGCGAGGAGTTCGACTCGTCCTGGGCGCGGGGCGCACCGGTCTCCCACTCGTTGCTCGATCTGTCGCAGGCGTTCACGGAGGGGTTGGTGGAGCAGACCGTGGGGAGCCAGATCGAGCTGGTGGTGCCGCCGACGTACCCGTTGGGTGTCACGGCCGGCGCCGAGCTGTCCGGTCAGACCGTCGTGTTCGTGGTGGACATCCTGGCCACCCGGACCCCGACCCAGAAGGCGGCCGGCTGATGGGGGTGGCACTGCGGGTGATCGCCTGCCTCGACGTCGACGGCGGGCGGGTGGTCAAGGGCGTCAACTTCGCGGGGCTGCGGGACGCGGGCGACCCGGTCGAGCTCGCGCGGCGGTACGACGCCGAGGGCGCGGACGAGATCACGTTCCTCGACGTGTCCGCCTCGGCCGACGGGCGGGCGACGATGACCGAGGTGGTCGGGCGCACGGCCGACGAGGTGTTCGTCCCGCTCACCGTCGGCGGCGGTGTGCGTGCCGTGGGCGACGTCGACCGGATGCTGCGGGCCGGTGCGGACAAGGTCGGGGTGAACACGGCGGCGATCGCCCGCCCGGAGCTCATCGGTGAGATCGCGGAGCGTTTCGGCAGCCAGGTGCTCGTGCTGTCGGTCGACGCCCGGCGCGTGACCGGCACGACCGTGACCGCGTCCGGCTACGAGGTCACCACCCACGGCGGTCGCCGTGGCACCGGGATCGACGCGGTCGAGTGGGCGAGGCGGGGTGCCGAGCTCGGGGCGGGGGAGATCCTGCTCAACTCGATGGACGCCGACGGCACCACCGCGGGTTTCGACCTGGCGATGCTCGCGGACGTGCGCCGCGAGGTGCGGGTGCCGCTCATCGCCTCAGGAGGAGCGGGGACTCCCGAGCACTTCGTGCAGGCCGCCCTGGCGGGTGCCGACGCCGTGCTGGCCGCGTCGGTCTTCCACTTCGGGACCCTGACGATCGGCGAGGTCAAGGCCGCGCTGCGGTCGGCCGGGCTCACGGTCCGCTAGCCCGGCAGGCCCGTCACGGGCGGTGCTGCGCGTGCGTGAGCGTGCGCAGGTCCGCCTCGGCGCCCTCGACGTGGACGTCGGCGGCACCGCGCCGGCCGAAGCACCACAGCAGGAGGTCGGCCAGGGTGCCGCGGACGACCAGCGTGCCTGCCCCGGCCGGAGGACGGCGCACCCGGGCGCGGGTCCCGTCGGGGCGGACCAGCACGACCCCCGTCGGCCAGGTGCGCAGCATGGCGGGGGCGGTGCGGGTCAGGTGCACCCAGACCGCGTCGGCGAGGCCGGACTCATACGGCAGGTCCGGGACCTGACCGGCGCGCGTGACGTCGAGGGTGTGCACGGTGAGCTCGAGCAGGTCGCCGAGGTCGCCGGTCCAGTGCAGCGGGTGCCACGGCGGCGGGGGCGCGGCCACGCGGGCGACCAAGGAGGCGTAGCCGGCCTCGTCACCCGGTGCGCCGCCGAGCCACTGGACCCGACGTTCGGCGCGTTCGGCGAACGCCGGGGTCACCAGGTCGAGGCCGTAGACCGGGTCGGACTGACGCAGCACGAGGTGGGCCGCCAGGTGCCGGGTACGCCACCCCTCGCACAAGGTCGGGGCGTCGGGGCCGGCGGCGGTGAGCACCTGCGCGAGCCGGGAACGCAGGAGGGGGAGCCATGCCACGGGCTGATCCTGCCATGTGGGCCCACGGTGGTCCTCCGCCGGCCCCGCGGAGCGCGCGGCGCGGTCCGGTCGCGGACACGTCGGTGCTCGCGTCGTGCTGCGTGGCAGGATCGTCCCCGTGCCTGTCAGCAGCCTCGACCCCGAGATCGCCCGCCGGCTGAAGCGCGACGAGTCCGGCCTGGTCGCCGCCGTCGTCCAGCAGCACGACACCGGCGAGGTGCTCATGCTCGGCTGGATGGACGACGAGGCCCTGCACCGGACGCTCACGTCCGGCAGGGTCACGTTCTGGAGCCGGTCGCGCCAGGAGTACTGGCGCAAGGGCGACACCTCCGGCCACGTCCAGCACGTGCGGTCGGTCGCCCTCGACTGCGACGGCGACGCGCTGCTCGTGCGGGTGGACCAGGTGGGCGCGGCCTGCCACACCGGCACCCGCACCTGCTTCGAGGCGGGCGGCCCGCTGCCGGCCGTGGTCGGCGAGCGCGCGGCGGAGAACCGGCCGTGACCGCGCCGGCCTGGGGCCAGACATGGCCGTCGCTCGCCGAGTTCCGTGAGCAGGCGGTCGACGCCCGGGTGATCCCCGTGGTGCGCCGGCTGCTGGCCGACGACGTCACACCGGTCGGCCTGTACCGCACGCTCGCGGGCGGTCGCACGGGCACCTTCGTGCTGGAGTCCGCCGAGTCGGACGGCACCTGGGGCAGGTGGTCGTTCGTGGGTGTGCGGTCCCGCGCGACGCTGTCGTCCCGGGACGGGCAGGCGGTGTGGACCGGTGACGTCCCCGTGGGTGTGCCGACCGACGGTGACGTGCTCGACGTGCTCGGGCGCACCCTGGAGGTGCTCGGGACGCGGGCGGTCCCCGGGCTGCCGCCGCTCACCGGCGGTCTGGTCGGCGCGATCGGCTGGGACGTGGTGCGGCACTGGGAGCCCACGCTGCCCGCCAAGGCGCCCGAGGAGCTGGACGTCCCCGAGCTCACCCTGCTGCTGGCCACCGACCTGGCCGTGGTGGACCACGCCGAGGGCTCGGTCTGGCTCATCGCGAACGCGGTCAACGCCGACGGCACGTCGGACCGGGTGGACGAGGCGTGGGCCGACGCCGTCGCCCGGCTGGACGCGATGCAGGAGGCGATGGCCCACCCGGCCCCGCCCGGTGCCCTCGTGCTCGACCCGCAGGCGCCGGAGCCGGAGCTGGAGTTCCGCTCGGAGCGCACCGAGTTCGAGGCCGCGGTGCGGGCCGGCCAGGAGGCGATCGTCGACGGCGAGGTGTTCCAGGTGGTGCTGTCCCAGCGCCTGGACCTGGACTGCCCGGCCAGCCCGCTGGACGTCTACCGGGTGCTGCGCACCGTGAACCCCAGCCCGTACATGTACTACGTGCAGCTCGCGGACCCGGACGGACGCCCGTTCGCGGTGGTCGGGTCGAGCCCGGAGACCCTGGTCAAGGTGACCGACCGCCGGGTCGAGACCTTCCCGATCGCCGGGTCGCGCCCCCGCGGTGCCACGCCGGAGGAGGACCGGGCCCTCGCGCAGGAGGTGCTGGCCGACCCCAAGGAGCTGGCCGAGCACGTCATGCTCGTCGACCTCGCGCGCAACGACCTGGCCAAGGTCTGCGATCCCGACTCGGTCGAGGTCGTCGAGCTCATGGCCGTCCGGCGGTTCAGCCACATCATGCACATCTGCTCCACGGTCGTGGGGCACCTGCGTGAGGGGGCGACCGCGTTGTCGACGTTCGTCGCGACGTTCCCGGCGGGCACCTTGTCGGGCGCCCCGAAGCCGCGGGCCATCGCCCTCATCGACGAGCTGGAGCCGGCCCGGCGCGGCATCTACGGGGGCACGGTGGGGTACGTCGACTTCGCCGGAAACATGGACATGGCCATCGCGATCCGCACCGCACTCATCCGCGACGGGCGGGCCAGCGTGCAGGCAGGTGCCGGGATCGTCGCGGACTCCGTGCCGGCCACCGAGTACCTGGAGTCCCGGAACAAGGCAGCGGCCGCGGTCCGCGCCGTCCAGGTGGCGGCGCGTCTCGTGCGGCCGGACACGACGCGACCCGGCGTGGCGTGACCGGGACCGGGCCGGACGGCGCCGCCGGCGGCCGGTCGCGGCGGGGCACCGGGCGCGGCCGGTGGGTGCTCGTCGTCCTGGTGCTGGGTCTGCTCACCGCCGCGCTCGGGGTTCCGACCTGGGTGCACGCGACGGGCGTCTCCGCGATCGGTGCCGACACCCCGGTCCAAGTCGCGGGCACCACGGCGGCACCCCAGGTGCTCGCGGTCGCCCTCGTCGTCCTGGCGGCGGGTGCCGCGCTGGCGCTCGTGGGACGGGTCGGGCGGTGGGCCGTGGTCGCCGTGCTGGTCGCCGGTGGCGCACTCGTGGTGGCGACCGCGGTCGGGGTCCTGGTCGACCCGGCGCGTGC
>NZ_VWSD01000085.1 GCF_009829685.1 Cellulomonas citrea | reverse complement strand
CGGCCCCCGCGGCCGAGGCGTCGGCTGCCGCACCCGCGGCCGAGCGTCCGGGCGGTCCTCGCCCCGGCGGTCCGCGTCCCGGCGGCCCCCGTCCCAACCCCGGCATGATGCCCGGGCGCACCTCGAGCGGCGTCGGTCGCCCGGGTGAGCGTCCGGCTCCCGGTGGTCGTGGTGGCCCCGGCGGCGGTGCCGGTCGCGGCGGCTTCAACCGTGGTGGCACCGGCGGTGCCCCGGGTGCCGGTGGCGCCCCCGGTGCCGGCGGCGGTTTCGCCGGCCGTCCCGGTGGTGGCGGCGGTGGTCGTCCCGGTGGGGCTGGTCGCGGCAGCACGCAGGGTGCCTTCGGGCGCGCCGGTGGTCGTCCCGTGCGTGGGCGCAAGTCCAAGCGGGCGAAGCGCCAGGAGTTCGAGCAGATGCAGGCGCCGTCGCTGGGCGGCGTGCAGGTCCCGCGCGGCAACGGCCAGACCGTCGTCCGGCTGCGTCACGGCTCGTCGCTCAACGACTTCGCGGACAAGATCGACGCGAACCCGGCCTCGCTGGTCACCGTGCTGTTCCACCTCGGCGAGATGGCCACGGCCAACCAGTCGCTCGACGAGGACACCTTTGCCACGCTGGGCACCGAGCTCGGCTACCAGGTCGAGATGGTGTCCGCCGAGGAGGAGGACCGCGAGCTGCTCGGGTCGTTCTCCATCGACCTGGACGCCGAGCTGGAGGCCGAGTCCGACGAGGACCTCACGGCCCGCCCGCCGGTGGTCACGGTCATGGGTCACGTCGACCACGGCAAGACCAAGCTCCTGGACGCGATCCGCTCCACGGACGTCGTCGCCGGCGAGGCCGGTGGCATCACCCAGCACATCGGTGCCTACCAGGTGCGGACCGTGCACGAGGGCGTCGACCGGGCGATCACCTTCATCGACACCCCGGGCCACGAGGCGTTCACCGCCATGCGTGCCCGTGGTGCCCAGGTGACCGACATCGCGATCCTCGTGGTCGCGGCCGACGACGGTGTGATGCCGCAGACCATCGAGGCGCTCAACCACGCCCAGGCGGCCGGTGTGCCGATCGTGGTCGCGGTCAACAAGGTGGACAAGGAGGGGGCCAACCCCGCCAAGATCCGCCAGCAGCTCACCGAGTACAACCTGGTGGCCGAGGAGTACGGCGGCGACACCATGTTCGTCGACGTGTCCGCCAAGCAGCGGATCGGCATCGACGAGCTGCTCGAGGCCGTCCTGCTCACCGCGGACGCGGCGCTGGACCTGCGGGCGAACCCGAACAAGGACGCCCGCGGTGTGGCCATCGAGGCCAACCTGGACAAGGGGCGCGGCGCCGTGGCGACCGTCCTGGTCCAGTCCGGCACGCTGCGCATCGGGGACGCCGTCGTGGCCGGGACCGCTCACGGGCGGGTCCGGGCCATGTTCGACGAGCACGGTGTGGTCGTGCCCGAGGCAGGTCCGGCCCGTCCGGTCCAGGTCCTCGGCCTGACCTCGGTGCCCTCGGCCGGCGACACGTTCATCGTGGCGCCCGACGACCGCACCGCCCGCCAGATCGCCGAGAAGCGTGAGGCCGCCGAGCGCGCCGCCCTCCTGGCCAAGCGCCGCAAGCGCATCAGCCTCGAGGACTTCACGCAGGCCCTCGCCCAGGGCAAGGTCGAGACCCTCAACCTCGTCATCAAGGGCGATGTGTCCGGTGCCGTCGAGGCCCTGGAGGACGCGCTGCTCAAGATCGACGTCGGCGAGGAGGTCGAGCTGCGGGTCATCCACCGCGGGGTGGGTGCCATCACGCAGAACGACGTCAACCTGGCGACGGTCGACAACGCGATCATCCTGGGCTTCAACGTCAAGTTCGCCGAGCGGGTCGAGGAGCTGGCGGACCGCGAGGGCGTCGACGTGCGCTTCTACTCGGTCATCTACCAGGCGATCGACGACGTCGAGGCGGCCCTCAAGGGGATGCTCAAGCCGGAGTACGAGGAGGCCCAGCTCGGCACCGCCGAGGTGCGCGAGGTGTTCCGCTCCTCCAAGTTCGGCAACATCGCCGGGTCGCTCGTGCGCTCGGGCACGATCGTGCGCAACTCCAAGGCGCGCGTCCTGCGCAACGGCAAGGTGGTGGGGGACAACCTCACCATCGAGTCGCTCAAGCGCTTCAAGGACGACGCCACCGAGGTCCGCGAGGGCTACGAGTGCGGTATCGGCCTCGGGTCGTTCAACGACCTGCAGATCGACGACGTCATCGAGACGTTCGAGATGCGCGAGAAGCCGAGGAACTGAGCAGTGCCGACGTCCCCCGGGTCCGCACGGACCCGGGGGACGTCGCATCTGGTCGTGTCGAGCAGTGCAGCGGCCGTCCCGTGGGACGGCCCGAGGAAGGATGGCTGTCATGGTGGACAACCCACGGGCCCGTCGGCTCGCCGAACGGGTGCAGCAGATCGTGGCGCAGATGCTCGACACGAAGATCAAGGACCCGAGGCTGGGCTTCGTCACGATCACCGACGTGCGGGTGACCGGTGACCTGCAGCACGCCGACATCTACTACACGGTGCTCGGTGACCAGTCCGAGCGCGAGGCCTCGGCCGTGGCACTGACGTCGGCGACCGGGATCATCCGGTCCGAGGTCGGGCGGCAGACGGGGGTGCGGCTGACGCCGACGCTCGCGTTCCACCTGGACGCCGTGCCCGAGACCGCCGCCCACCTGCAGGCCGCGCTCGACGAGGCGGCGCGGCGCGACGCCGAGGTGGCCGCCCTGGCTCGTGGCGCCCAGCCGGCCGGCGAGGCCGACCCGTACCGTCGTCCGGTCGAGGACGACGAGGACGACGAGCAGGAGTAGGTCGGTGCCCGGCAGCTCGTTCGCCCGCGTGGTCGGGCTGTGACCGAACCCCTCGTCCGGCTCGCCGACGGCACGGTCAAGCAGGTCTCGCCGCTCACCGGCACCACCGTGTGGACGGTGCCGGGCCGCGGTGGACGCCCGCTGGTGCCGCCGACGCCGGACTGGCGCCCGGTCTCGGCGCACGACCGCGACCGGCTGTGCGTGTTCTGCTGGGGCCGGATGCTCGAGACCACGCCCGAGAAGAGCCGGCTCGTGGTCGCGTCGGACGGCACCGCGTCGACCCTCGACGGCCTCCCGGCCTCGCAGCTGGGGGCCAGCACGCCCGAGCTGCGCTCGTTCGCGAACCTGTTCGAGATCGTCTCGCAGCGCTACTGGCGCACCAACCACGGCGCCCGGACCCCGGACGGGGTGCATGCGCGGGCGCAGGCCTACGTGGCCGAACCCGAGGGCCGGGCCCAGGTGGAGGCGCTGCTCGCCGCACGGGTGAGCGCGGCCGGGACCCAGCTTGCCCCCGCCGGCTCGCCGGCCTGGTGGCAGGACGTGGACGACCTGTTCGCGGGCTCGCACGACGTCGTGGTCGCTCGGCGGCACCTGGTCGACGGCGCCCAGTTCGCCGACGAGCTGGCCGGCGCCGGCACGCTCGACGTGGCCGAGCACCGCCGGTTCGTGGCGTTCACCGTCGAGGCGCTGCGCCGGGTCTACGAGGCGCAGCCCGCGGCCCGGTATGTCGCGGTGTTCCAGAACTGGTTGCGCCCGGCCGGGGCGTCCCAGGACCACCTGCACAAGCAGCTCGTCGCGATCGACGAGGACGGGCCGCAGCTGGCCCGCGAGCTGGTGCTCGCCGAGCAGGACCCGGCGCTCTACCAGCACGCGGTGCTCGACCTGGCCGTCCGGCACGGGCTGGTCGTGGCACGTAACGAGCACGCGGTCGCCGTCGCGGGCGTCGGGCACCGGTACCCCTCGCTCGAGGTGTACTCGACGGCCCCGGCGCAGCTGCCCTGGGAGCACACCCCGGCCCAGGTCGACGCGTTCGCGGACCTGCTGCACGCGTTGCACGCGGCCACCGGCGCCCAGGTGCCCAGCAACGAGGAGTGGCACCACCGCCCGCCCGGTGCGCACCAGCCCATGCCCTGGCGCGCCGTGCTCAAGTGGCGGGTCTCGACGCTCGCGGGGTTCGAGGGCGGCACCCGGATCAACGTCAACACGATCGACCCCTGGCAGGTCGCCGAGCGGGTGGTGGCCCGGCTGCACGAGCTGCGCGCCGCCGGTCGGGTGGCGCCCATGGCGATCGGTCACCAGTGCGAGGACCTCGTGCTGCGCTACGGCCAGGAGGCAGCCCGATGACCCGTGCCGGACGTGACGAGCAGGCACCGCCGCGTCGCCCCACGGCGGCCGACGGCGTGGTCGTCGTCGACAAGCCCGCGGGCTGGACGAGCCATGACGTGGTGGGACGGATGCGCCGGCTGGCCGGGACCCGCAAGGTGGGCCACGCCGGCACCCTCGACCCGATGGCGACGGGGGTGCTCGTCATCGGCATCGGCCGGGCGACCCGCCTGCTCACCTACGTGACGGGGGCCGACAAGGAGTACCTGGCGACCATCCGGCTCGGGGCGAGCACGACGACCGACGACGCCGAGGGGGAGGTGCTCTCGGCCCCCGGTGCACCAGGTCTGGACCTGGATCGGGTGCGGGCGGCGCTCGTGCCGCTCACCGGTGACCTGCTCCAGGTCCCGAGCGCGGTCTCGGCGATCAAGGTCGACGGGCAGCGCGCCTACGCCCGGGTGCGCGCCGGGCAGGACGTGCAGCTGGCGGCCCGGCCGGTGCACGTCGCGGAGTTCGAGCTGCTGGCCGCGCGCGAGGTGGACACCTGGACCGACCTGGACGTGCGGGTGGTCTGCTCGTCGGGCACCTACGTGCGCGCACTGGCCCGTGACCTCGGTGCGGCGCTGGGCACCGGCGGGCACCTCACGGCGCTGCGCCGCACCCGGGTGGCGGGTTTCACGCTGGCGCAGGCGCGCACGCTCGACGAGCTCGCGGCCCAGGCGGACGCCGCGCCCGACGGCCGGCTGCCGGTGCTCGCCCCGGGTGCGGCGGCCGGTGCGGTGATGCCGGTGCGTGCGCTGAGCGCGCAGGAGGCGCGTGAGCTGTCGTTCGGACGCGCGGTGGCCGCCGGTTCGGTGGACGTGGCGGGCGAGACGCCGGCGACGGGGACCGAGCTCGCGGCGCCGCCGATGGCCGGGCTCGGACCGGACGGGACGCTGGTCGCGGTGCTCACCGTGCGCGGTGGCCTGGCCCGGCCGGTTCTCGTGATGGCGCCGGCCGGCTGACCGCGACGGCCTGGTGCACCGCGGGGCCGGTGCGAGATGGCAGGCTGTGACCTCGGGGTTCTCGGAAGGAGCGGTGTGCAGGTCTGGCGTGGGGTCGATCAGGTGCCCGCGGGCTTCGGTCCGTCGGCCGTGACCATCGGGAACTTCGACGGGGTGCACCGTGGGCACCAGAGCGTGCTCGGTGCGCTCGCCGCCGACGCCCGGGCGGCGGGTCTGGCCTCGGTCGCGCTCACCTTCACCCCGCACCCGTTGCAGGTGCACCGACCGGACACCGCACCGCCGCTGCTCACGGGTGACACCGACCGGCTCGAGCTGCTCGAGCGCACCGGTCTGGACGCGGTGCTGCTGTGCACCTACACCCTGGACTTCGCCTCGCAGACCCCCGAGGAGTTCGTCCGCACCTACCTCGTCGACGCGCTGCACGCGCAGGTGGTCGTCGTGGGGCGCGACGTGCGGTTCGGCCGGGGCAACGGCGGTGACCTGACGACCATGCAGGAGCTCGGTGCCCGGCTGGGGTTCCGGGTCGAGGTGGTCGAGGACGTGACGGCGGGGTCGGACGACGCCGGCGCGTCGGTCGCCGACGAGCCCGCGACGCGACGCTGGTCCTCCACCTGGGTGCGTGAGCTGCTCGCCGAGGGGGACGTCGTGCAGGCGGCCCGGGTGCTCGGCCGAAGGCACCGGATCCGGGGTCTCGTGGTGCACGGTGACGCGCGCGGTCGTGAGCTGGGGTTCCCGACGGCGAACCTGGACCCGGCGGCCGCCGGGATGGTTCCGGCCGACGGGGTGTACGCCGGGTGGTTGCGGTGCACGCGCGCGGCCGACGGCACCGCACTGGGCGAGGACAGCCCGGCCCTGCCCGCCGCGGTCTCGATCGGCACCAACCCGACCTTCGACGGCGCCCAGCGCCGGGTGGAGGCCTACGTCCTGGACCGCACCGACCTCGACCTGTACGGCCAGGAGGTGGTGCTCGAGCTGGTGGAGCGGCTGCGCCCGACGTTGCGCTTCTCCTCGGTGGCCGAGCTCATGGCCACCATGACCGACGACGTGGACCGGGTGCGTCGGCTGCTCGTCGGCTGACGCCCCGGTCCGCTCGGACCGGGCCCCGGGGCCGTCGGCTCAGAGCGTGCGCAGGGCCTGGTCCAGGTCGGCGAGCAGGTCGTCGACGTCCTCGATGCCGACCGACAGCCGCACGAGGTCGGCGGGCACCTCCAGCGCGGACCCCGCGACGGAGGCGTGCGTCATCGCTGCCGGCAGCTCGATGAGCGACTCGACCCCGCCGAGCGACTCGGCGAGCGTGAACAGGCGGGTCGTCGCGCACAGCGCCCGGGCCCGTGCCGCCGACCCGACCTGCACCGAGACGATGCCGCCGAACCCGCGCATCTGCCGGGTGGCGACCTCGTGCCCGGGGTCGCCGGGCAGCCCCGGGTAGTGCACGGCGCTCACCTCGGCATGCCCGGCGAGGAGCTCGGCGACTGCTTGGGCGTTCGCCTGGTGCCGCTCCATCCGGACCGCGAGGGTGCGCAGGCCGCGCAGGGTGAGCCAGGCGTCGAACGGCCCGGCGACGGCGCCTGCGGCGTTCTGCAGGAACCCGATCGCGTCGGACAGCGACGTCGTCCCGGTCGGCCCGGTGCGTCCGCCGGGCAGCGTGGCGCCCGGTGCGGTCACCAGCGCCCCGCCGACGACGTCGGAGTGACCGCCCACGTACTTGGTGGTCGAGTGCACGACGACGTCGGCGCCGAGCGTCACCGGGGTCTGCAGGTAGGGCGTGGCGAAGGTGTTGTCGACCGCGAGCAGGGCGCCGGCCTCGTGCGCGACGGCGGCCAGGGCGGCGATGTCCGCGACCCGCAGCAGCGGGTTGGTCGGGGTCTCCACCCAGACCAGCCGGGTGCGCCCGGGCCGGGTCGCGGCGGCGACGGCTGCGGGGTCGGTGAGCCGGGCGGGAGTGTGGTCGACCTGCCACTCGCCGAGCACGCGGGCGATGAGCCGGTAGGTCCCACCATAGGCGTCGTCCGGCACGACGACGTGGTCCCCGGGACGCAGCACGGACCGCAGCAGCGCGTCCTCGGCGGCCAGGCCCGAGGCGAAGGCGAAGCCGCGCTCGCCGTGCTCGAGATCGGCCAGCGCGGTCTCCAGGGCGGTCCGGGTGGGGTTGGCGGAGCGGGAGTACTCGTAGCCCGAGCGCAGCCCGCCGACCCCGTCCTGGGCGTAGGTCGAGACCTGGTAGATGGGCGGGACGACCGCACCGGTGGTCGGGTCGGGGGACTGACCGGCGTGGATCGCGCGGGTGGCGAAGCCGTCGGTGCGGTCGGTGCTCATCGGGTGGCGAACTCCAGGAGGTCGGCTCGGGTGAGGACTCCGACCGGCTGGCCGTCCTCCACGACGAGCAGGGCGTCGGCGTCGTGCAACGCCTTGGTGGCGGTCTCGGTCGACTCGTGCGCGCCCACCTGCGGCAGGGGGGCGCCCATGTGCCGGGACACCGGGTCGGAGAGCTGGGCGCCACCGGAGTACAGCGCGTCGAGCAGCTCGCGCTCGGTGACCGACCCGGCGACCTCGCCGATCGTGACCGGGGGCTCGGCGCTCACCACGGGAACCTGGGAGACGTCGTACTCGCGCAGGATGGCGATCGCGTCGCGCACGGTCTCGCCCGGGTGGGTGTGCACGAGGTCCGGCAGCCCACCGATCTTGGCGTGCAGCACGTCGCCGACGGTCGCCTCGCCGTGCTCGGCTGGCAGGAACCCGTAGGACCGCATCCAGGGGTCGGAGAAGATCTTCGACAGGTACCCGCGCCCGGAGTCCGGCAGCAGCACGACGACGACGGCCTCGCGCGCGGCCACCGGGTCCTGCTCCTGCAGGCGACGGGCCACCCGCAGCGCGGCCACGACCGCCATCCCGGACGAGCCGCCGACGAGCAGCGCCTCCTCGGCGGCGAGCCGGCGGGTCATCGAGAACGACTCGGCATCGCTCACGGCCTCGATCTCGTCCGGCACGGTGGGGTCGTAGGCGCTCGGCCAGAAGTCCTCACCGACCCCTTCGACGAGGTAGGGGCGGCCCGTGCCGCCGGAGTAGACCGAGCCGAGCGGGTCGGCCCCGACGACGCGGACCGGTCCTGACAGCCGGTCGGCGCTCACGTCGTGCAGGTAGCGGCCGGTGCCGGTGATGGTGCCGCCGGTGCCGACACCGGCGACGAAGTGGGTGAGGCGTCCGTCCGTGGCCGTCCAGATCTCCGGCCCGGTGGAGGCGTAGTGGCTGGCGGGGCCGTCGGGGTTGGCGTACTGGTTGGGCTTCCAGGCGCCGGGCGTCTCGGCCACGAGGCGGTCAGCGACGCTGTAGTAGGACGCGGGGTCCTGCGGGGAGACGGCGGTGGGGGTGAGCACGACGTGGGCGCCGTAGGCCCGCAGCACGTCGACCTTCTCGCTGCTCACCTTGTCCGGGCACACGAAGATGCAGCGGTACCCGCGGGCCGCGGCGACGAGCGCGAGACCGACCCCGGTGTTGCCGCTGGTGGGCTCGACGATCGTGCCGCCGGGGCGCAGCTCGCCGCGGCGCTCGGCACCCTCCACGAGCCGTGCGGCGATGCGGTCCTTCACCGAACCGCCGGGGTTGAGGTACTCGACCTTGGCGAGCACGGTCGCCGACAGCCCGGCCGTCACGGAGGTGAGCCGCACGAGCGGCGTGCCCCCGACGAGGTCCGAGATGTGCTCGGCGTACTGCATGCGGTGCCCCTCCTCAGGCCTGGACGCGGATGGTGTAGCCCGGGTCGATCCGGTAGCCCACGCCCCACACCGTCGCGACCAGGTCGGCCAGCCCGGTCTTGGCGCGCAGCCGGCGCACGTGCACGTCGATCGTGCGGGTGCCGGCGGACAGGTCGTGACCGTGCCAGACGTCGGCCAGCAGCTCCGCCCGCGGCACCGTCCTGCCCTGCGCCCGCACGAGGTGCACGAGCAGGGCGCTCTCCTGCGACGTGAGCTCGATGGTCCGGCCGCTGGTGGTGACGACGTGTCGCACGGGGTCGATCACGACGTCGGCTGCCGGGGGCAGCGTCTCGAGCCGGTGCCGGAACGTCCCGGTGCGCTCGGTGGGCAGCGTCCGGGCCGGCCGGCCCGGCGAGGAGACCACCGCGCGGGCCCGTGCCTGGGGGAACCACTCGCCGGCCAGCTCGGCCAGGGTGGCGACCACCCGGAGCACCTCGGCGGGGTCCTGCTCCTCGACGGCGGACAGGTCGACCGAGAGCACGAAACCGCGACTGGGGCCGGCCGGGCGGCCGGTGGTCGTGCGTGCTGCCGTACGGGTCGAGCCCAGCGCAGCCGGTCGACGGGTGGGTGCGGGGGAAGGGGTCAGTGCGAGGGTCATGGCGGGTCCCGGTCTTGTCCCGTGCCTGCGTCGCAGGTCGCGGGTGCCGGCGTGGCCGGCGTGGTCAGGGCTGAGAGATCAGGCCTGACACGGACACGGGCACGGGTGCACAGCAGGACGCGGCGCCGGTCGGCGCGTCACGTCCAGCTGGGTGGCCACCCGCGCAGCCTCCCACGCCCGAGCCGGGGCCGGAGGGTGTGCCCGATACGCGTCTCACTTGTTGAGACATGTGTGACGGGTGTGTCGGTGTCCGGGTCCGGAGCAGGCGAGGTGCGCCGCTGCGGCCGCGCGTATAGACGTAGAGGTACTCCTGGTAGCCTGGTGCAGCCGTCAGAACGGCCGCGGACCCAGAGAGCCCGGGAGAACCTGCCCCGGAGCACCGCGCAACGACATCCGAGGAGAACTGTGCCGCTCGACAGCGCGATCAAGCAGTCCATCATGACCGAGTACGCCACGCACGAGGGCGACACCGGTTCCCCCGAGGTCCAGATCGCGGTGCTCACGCAGCGCATCAAGGACCTGACCGAGCACCTCAAGACGCACAAGCACGACCACCACAGCCGCCGTGGGCTGCTGCTCCTGGTCGGCCGCCGTCGTCGGCTGCTCGGCTACCTGCAGAAGGTCGACATCAACCGCTACCGCGCGATCGTGGAGCGGCTCGGCCTGCGCCGCTGAACCCCCGGACCAGCCCGGGCCCGCAAGGGTCCGGGCTGGTCCTGCATCGGGCCAGGTGGCCCGGTGCGCACACCAACGCATACACCACGCACCGCGCCGGTCTCCCTCGTCCGGTCCTCGGTAGTGGCTCTCCGGTACCCGCAGGGGCCGCCCGGCGGGCCTCGATCGAAGACCGTCGAGCACCTTGGCCGGCGCCTTCGAGAACGAGGAGGGCACCCGTGGAGGGTCCCGAGATCCAGTTCGCCGAGGCCACGATCGACAACGGTCGCTTCGGCACCCGCACCGTCCGGTTCGAGACGGGCCGTCTGGCCAAGCAGGCCGCCGGCTCCGCCGTCGCCTACCTGGACAACGACACGATGCTGCTGTCGGCCACGACGGCCGGCAAGCACCCCAAGGAGCAGTTCGACTTCTTCCCGCTGACGGTCGACGTCGAGGAGCGGTCCTACGCGGCCGGCAAGATCCCCGGCTCGTTCTTCCGCCGGGAGGGCCGCCCGTCCACCGAGGCGATCCTGGCCTGCCGTCTCATCGACCGCCCGCTGCGCCCGCTGTTCGTCAAGGGCCTGCGCAACGAGGTCCAGGTCGTCGTCACGGTGCTGTCGATCAACCCCGACGACGCCTACGACGTGCTCGCGATCAACGCCGCGTCGATCTCCACCCAGCTGTCCGGCCTGCCGTTCTCCGGCCCGGTCGCCGCCACCCGGATCGCGCTCATCGACGGCCAGTGGGTCGCCTTCCCGCGCTACTCCGAGCGCGAGCGCGCCACGTTCGACATGGTCGTGGCCGGTCGCGTCGTCGGTGACGACGTGGCGATCGCGATGATCGAGGCCGAGGCCCCGGACAACACGTGGCAGCTGCTGCACGAGGGCGGCACCAAGCCGACCGAGGAGATCGTCGCCCAGGGCCTGGAGGCGGCCAAGCCGTTCCTGCGCTCGCTGTGCGAGGCCCAGGCCGCGCTCGCCGCGCAGGCCGCCAAGGAGACCCAGGTCTTCCCGGTCTTCCCGGACTACCAGCCCGACGTGTTCGAGGCCGTCGAGGCCGCCGTCACCGCCCGTCTGGGCGAGGCGCTGTCGATCGCCGACAAGCAGACCCGCGAGGGCCGGCTCGACGAGATCAAGGCCGAGGTCCAGGGCGAGCTCGCCGAGGCCTTCGCCGGGCGCGAGAAGGAGATCTCCGCCGCGTACCGCTCGGTGCAGAAGAAGCTCATCCGGCACCGCATCCTCACCGACGGCTTCCGCATCGACGGCCGCGGGCTGCGGGACATCCGCACCCTGTCCGCCGAGGTCGAGGTGCTCCCGCGGGCGCACGGCTCGGCGATCTTCGAGCGCGGCGAGACCCAGATCATGGGGGTGACGACGCTCAACATGCTGCGCATGGAGCAGCAGATCGACTCCCTGAGCCCGGTCACCAAGAAGCGCTACCTGCACCACTACAACTTCCCGCCGTACTCGACCGGTGAGACCGGCCGGGTGGGTTCGCCCAAGCGTCGCGAGATCGGCCACGGTGCGCTCGCCGAGCGCGCGCTGGTCCCGGTCCTGCCGAGCCGCGAGGAGTTCCCGTACGCGATCCGTCAGGTCTCCGAGGCCCTCGGGTCGAACGGCTCCACCTCGATGGGCTCGGTCTGCGCCTCGACGCTGTCGCTGCTCAACGCCGGTGTGCCGCTCAAGGCGCCGGTCGCGGGCATCGCGATGGGCCTGGTCTCCGACACGGTCGACGGGCAGACCCGCTACGCGGCGCTCACCGACATCCTCGGGGCCGAGGACGCCTTCGGCGACATGGACTTCAAGGTCGCCGGCACGCGGGAGTTCGTCACCGCGATCCAGCTGGACACCAAGCTCGACGGCATCCCGGCCTCGGTGCTCGCCGGTGCGCTCACCCAGGCGAAGGAGGCTCGCCTGGCGATCCTCGACGTCATCGCGGAGGCGATCGACGTCCCGGACGAGATGAGCGAGTTCGCCCCGCGGGTCATCACGGTGAAGGTCCCGGTCGACAAGATCGGCGAGGTCATCGGCCCGAAGGGCAAGATGATCAACCAGATCCAGGAGGAGACCGGCGCCGACATCTCGATCGAGGACGACGGCACGGTCTACATCGGCGCCACCGACGGTCCGTCGGCGGAGGCCGCGCGGGCGGCGATCAACGCGATCGCCAACCCGCACATGCCCGAGATCGGTGAGCGCTTCGTCGGCACCGTGGTGAAGACCACGACGTTCGGCGCCTTCGTCTCGCTGTCGCCGGGCAAGGACGGTCTGCTGCACATCAGCCAGATCCGCAAGCTCGTCGGTGGCAAGCGCGTCGAGAACGTCGAGGACGTCCTGGCCGTGGGCCAGAAGGTCCAGGTCGAGATCGGCGAGATCGACCCGCGCGGCAAGCTGTCGCTGCTCGCGGTCACCGAGGACGAGCCTGCCGAGGCGGCCGACCAGGCCGCGGACGCCCCTTCCGCCTGACGTGCCGATGGACCTGCCGCTCGTC
>NZ_VWSD01000084.1 GCF_009829685.1 Cellulomonas citrea | reverse complement strand
ATCGGCGAGATCGACCCGCGCGGCAAGCTGTCGCTGCTCGCGGTCACCGAGGACGAGCCTGCCGAGGCGGCCGACCAGGCCGCGGACGCCCCTTCCGCCTGACGTGCCGATGGACCTGCCGCTCGTCCCGGCGAGTCGGTGGTGCGCCGTTCCGTGCTGCCCGGTGGGGTGCGGGTGCTCACCGAGCAGGTGCCGGGCCTGAGGTCCGCCTCGGTCGGCGCGTGGGTCGGCGTCGGGTCACGGGACGAGGAGACGGGCCACCACGGCTCGACCCACTTCCTGGAGCACCTGCTGTTCAAGGGCACCGCGACCCGGTCCGCCCAGGACATCGCGGAGGCGTTCGACGCCGTCGGTGGCGAGGCGAACGCAGCCACCGGCAAGGAGCACACCTGCTACTACGCACGGGTGCTGGACGCCGACCTGCCGATGGCGGTCGACGTGATCTGCGACATGGTGACCTCGGCGCGCCTCGACGTCGACGAGCTCGAGCTCGAGCGCGGGGTCATCCTCGAAGAGCTCGCGATGAACGACGACGACCCGAGCGACGTCGTGCACGAGCAGTTCGCCACCGCGGTTCTCGGGCAGCACCCGCTCGCCCGGCCGATCGGGGGCACGCCGGCGACCATCAAGGGCGTGCCGCGCCAGGCCGTGCTGGAGCACTACCGGATGCACTACCGGCCCGACACCCTCGTGGTCACCGCGGCCGGTGGCGTCGACCACGACGTGCTCGTCGACCAGGTGCAGCGGGCGCTGCAGACCGGCGGCTGGGCGCTGGACCCGGGGGCGCGTCCGTCCGACCGTCGCGCACGTCCGGGCGGCGTCCCGGCCGGGTTGCCGACCGACGGCGTGCAGGTGTCGGTGCGTCGTCCGACGGAGCAGGCGAACGTCATCGTCGGCGGGACCGGGCTGACCGCGACCGACGACCGGCGGTTCGTGCTCTCGGTGCTCAACGCGGCCCTGGGCGGCGGGATGTCGTCCCGGCTGTTCCAGGAGGTGCGCGAGCGGCGCGGCCTGGCCTACTCGACCTACTCGTTCGCGTCCGGTCATGCCGACACCGGGCTGTTCGGCCTGTACGCCGGGTGCACCCCCGCCAAGGTCGACGAGGTGACGGCGCTGCTCGTGCTCGAGTGGGAGAAGCTCGCCCAGGAGCCGATGGGTGGCGCCGAGCTGGCCCGTGCCATCGGGCAGCTGTGCGGGTCGCTCGTGCTCGGCATGGAGGACACCGGGTCGCGGATGACCCGGCTCGGCAAGGCCGAGCTCGTCTCGGGGGAGCTGCTCAGCGTCGACGAGTCGCTCGAGCGGATCCGCGCCGTGACGGCTGCTCAGGTCCAGGACCTGGCCGCCGAGCTCGCCGCCCGCCCGCGGTCCGTCGTGCTCGTGGGGCCGTTCGGAGACTGAGGACACCGGGCACCCGCGCCTTCGGGCCGGTGGGCAGGCAGGATGGGCCGTATGACACCGGACCCGTCCTACCGTCGGTTCGCCGCCCCGCCGCAGCTGCGTGGTGTGGTCGAGCACGTGTGGGTGGTGCGGTGCCCGCCGGCTCCTGAGGTGGAGATCGTGCTGCCCGACGGGCACGGTGTCGTGCAGGTGGTCGTGGGGAAGGTGCCCACGCTGCGTGGGCCGTCCGGGCGGGCCGAACCTGACGGGACCGGGATCCGCGGCCCGCTGCGGCACACCCGGGTGCGCACGCAGCCCGGGTCGGTGCGGCTGGGCGCGCAGCTGCACCCGCTCGGCCTGGCCAGGCTGCTCGGGCCGGTGCCGCCGCTGGTCGACGCCCTGGTGCCGGCCGACCCGGTGCTCAGCGGCGACCAGGTCCGGTCGGTGAGCGAGCTCCTCGAGCGGGGGAGCGATGCGGAGGCGGCTGCTGCGCTGCTCGACCAGCTCGCTGCGGCCCCCCGGTACGACAGCCCCGAGGCGGACCTGCTCGACGACGCCCTCGAGCAGGTCGCGGTGCTCCGCGGGCTCGTGCGCCCGGCGGACCTGGCGCGCACCGCCGGGGTGGCGCTGCCGGTGCTGCACCGCTCGTTCACGGCGCTCCTCGGCCAGGACCCGGCGGCGCACCTGGCCGCGGTCCGCTTCTCGACGTTCGTGCGGGAGAGCGTGGGCCTGGGGTCGGTGACCCCGTCGCGGGTGCTGGCGGCCGTCGAGTGGTACGTGCGTGCCGGGTACCCGCCGCGTGAGGTCGAGCGGTTCACGGGCCTGCCGCCGGCGGAGCTGCGCCGGGTCGCCGAGTGGTTGGCCGACGAGGTGGGCGAACCGGCCCGCTAGGCGTCTGACCTGACGGTCCGCTCGACCCCCCGGTCGCCCCGGCCTGCAGCTCGACCCGTCCGTCTGGAGACCCGGCCGGCCGGTCAGCCTTGCCTGCCCGCACAGGCGGCGCCGAGGTGCCTCCCAGGCTCTTCGTCCTATTGACGGTGTGTCAATGAATCGTACGTTGGTTGCCGGAGGTGATCGGCGATGGCGGCAGGACGACGGACCGTGCTCGACCCGGCGCAGCGGTACGACCTCATCGTCGACGCCGCGATCGAGGCGTTCGCCGAGCGGGGGATCGCCCGCACGACGGTGAGCGACGTCGCCCGCGTCGCCGGGGTGACGCGCGGGCTCGTCTACCACTACTTCCCGACCATGGACGAGCTCGTCGACGCCGTGCTCGACCGTTCGGTCGCGGCGTTCGTCGAACGCGTGCGGCTCTGGGACGCCGAACGTGAGGTCGGCCAGATCGAGCAGGCGGTGCACGAGGTCGTCGTCATGCTGCGCGAACAGGTGCACCCCGGGCACCCGCGCCGGCTGGACCTGCGCGACCCGGCCAACTCGGCGGTCTACCAGCGGTTCGTGGACCGCGCCGTGGCCGCCGTCGTCGACTGCCTCCAGGTGACGACCGTCGAGGCGTACGCCGCCCGGCACCGCATCGAGATCACCCATGTGCGTGAGGTCTTCACCGTGCTCGTGCACGGGCTCGTGGGTCTGGTCCGCACCCAGCCGGACGTGCCGGACGAGGTGCTCGCCTCTGTGGTGCGCCAGGTGCTGCGGCTCGACCCGGACGAGCCGACCGACCGACATCCTGGCACGGGAGGTGGGCGGCCGGATCTCGGGTGACGACGCCCACCGCAGATCCACGGGTCGCACCGGCGACCCTCACCGGAAGGTACGACGATGTTCTTGTTCAGTTCGATCCCCTGGTACGCGGCCCTCATGTGGTTCGTCGTGCTCGGTGCCCTCATCGGGCTCAACGAGGTGACGCGGCGCTGGAAGGGGGCGGGGCTCGCCTTCTTCGTCGCGCTGCCGCTGCTGCTCACGATCTTCGTGTGGCCGCACACCGCCACCGGGTCGACGGGCACCTGGTTCCACTGGGTGAAGGTCTACTCGGCGCTCGCCGGCTGCCTCGGCTTCATGGCCCTGCGGTACGTGCCCGGGCTGGCCGCCAAGCGCTGGGCGCTGGCGTTCCCGCCGGTCATCCTCGCCCTCAACATCGCCGAGGCGGTCATCCGTGACGTGCAGGTCGGCGGCATGACCAAGGGAGTCGTCGACGGCGTCTACATGGTCCCCGGACCGTGGAACTACATGAACGCCGCGGCCGGGCTGCTCAACCTGCTCACCATCTGCGGCTGGGCCGGCATCTTCATCTCCAAGGGCCGCTCCCGGGACATGATCTGGCCGGACATGCTCTGGTTCTGGATCATCCCCTACGACCTGTGGAACTTCGCCTACGTCTACAACTGCGTCGGTGACCACGCCTTCTACGCCGGTGCCGCGCTGCTCATCTCGTGCACCATCCCCGCGTTCTGGCTCAAGCGGGGCGCCTGGCTGCAGCACCGTGCGCACACCCTGGCGCTGTGGATGATGTTCACGATGGCCGTCCCGGCGCTCGTCACCACCTCGATGTTCGCCGTGCCGTCCTCGCACAACCCGGCGGCGCTGCTCACGGTGAGCGCCATCTCGCTGGCCTCCAACCTGGCGCTCGCGGTCTACCAGGTGCTCACCATCGTGCGCACCCGGCGCAACCCGGCCGTCGGCACCGAGCTCTACCCCGAGCTGGGCTCCTACCAGCGTGTGCTCGAGGGCGAAGGCGTCACCACGACGCCGCCCGCGACGTTCGTCGCGACCGCCTGAGCCCGACGCACCGCCACGGCCCACGGCCGCCGTCCAGGAACCTCGACGGCAGCCGTGGGCCGGCGCTGTGAGCCCGTCGTGCGCACTAGGGTGGGCGACCGTGGCAGATGCGCTCAAGGTGGCGGTGCTCGGTGCGGCCGGCCGGATGGGACGGACTGTCGTCGACGCGGTCAACGGTGCCGACGACCTCGAGCTGGTCGCGACGCTCGACGCCGGGGGCGACCTCGACGACGTGGTGGCCAGCGGCGCCCAGGTCGCGGTCGACTTCACCGTGCCGACGGTCACGCAGTCCCATGTGCACGCCCTCGTCGACGCCGGCGTGCACGTCGTGGTCGGCACCACCGGCTGGGACGAGAGCGCGCTGGCCCGGGTCCGTGACCACCTGGCGCAGGCCCCCGGGGTCGGCGTGGTCGTGGCCCCCAACTTCGCCATCGGCGCGGTGCTCACCACGCACTTCGCCGCCCAGGCCGCCCGCTGGTTCGAGTCCGTCGAGGTCGTCGAGCTGCACCACCCGGACAAGGTCGACGCGCCGTCCGGCACCGCCCGGCACACCGCGTCGCTGATCGCCGCGGCACGTGCCGACGCCGGGCTGGGGGCGAGCCCGGACGCGACCACCCAGGAGCTGCCCGGTGCGCGGGGCGCGGTGGTCGACGGCGTCCACGTGCACGCCGTGCGGCTGCGGGGCCTCACCGCCCACCAGGAGGTGCTGCTCGGCAACCCGGGGGAGCAGCTGACGATCCGGCACGACTCCTACGACCGGATCAGCTTCATGCCGGGGGTGCTGCTCGCCGTGCGGGAGGTGCCCACCCGGCCGGGCCTCACCGTCGGGATCGATGCGCTGCTGGGTCTGGTGTGAGCCGCACCCGGCTGCTGGCGATCGGCGGCGCCGTCGGCCTCACCGTGCTGCTCGGGCTGTACGTGTGGCTCGTGGCGCTGCGGGCCGTCGTGCTGCTCGGCACCGGCTCACCGGTCGGGGTCGCGCTCGGGGTTGCCTTCCTCGTGCTGCCGCTGCTCGTCGTGGCGCTGCTGGTCAAGGAGTGGATGCTCGCGATCGACGTGCAGCGCATGGCCGATGTGCTCGCCGACGAGGGCGGGCTGCAGGTCGACGACCTGCCGCGCTCACCGGGCGGGCGGATCGACCGCGAGGTGGCCAGGGCCCAGTTCGACGAGCTCCGTGAGCAGACCGAGGCCGCGCCGCAGGACTGGCGCTCGTGGTACCGGCTGGCGTTCGCCTACGACGCCGCGGGGGACCGGTCGGCCGCCCGCGGCGCGCTGCGCACCGCCTCCCGGCTGCACCGCGCGGGGCGCCGGGACGGGGCGCGCTGATCCGGTCCCGCCGCATCGCGCGCCGGGTCGGTCAGCTCACAGCTCGGCGACCCAGCGGGCCTCGCGCACCTCGACCCCCTCGGGAGCCGCGGCGCTCGTGAGCTGACGCATCGCCCCGTCGGGGCCGAGCCCGCTCTGCGACAGGAACCGGATGCGTGCCTCGTCGTCGGTGAGCACCCAGGTGCTCAGGTGCCGGCCGCCGTCGAGGCGCAGCAGGTCCACCACGGCCGCGAGCAGCCGTGACCCGTGCCCGGCGCGCTGGTCGCCCGGGGCGACCTCGAGCGCGAGCAGCAGCCCTCCGGACGTCGGCTCCTCGTCGTCCGGGGGGACCGGTGCGACCGAGGCGAAGCCGACCACGCGCGGACCGGCGCAGGCCACGAGCACGCGGTAGCCGGGACCCGGCGGTGCGGTGATCGCGACCCGCCAGGACGCGGTCATGGCCGCCGCGTCGAGCTGACCGAGCACCCGCGGGCCGAGCAGCTCGGCGTGCGACTGACCCCATGCGGCGAGCTGGATGGCCGTGATGGCCTCCTCGTCACCGACGATGGCCGGCCGGACCGACAGATCGGCCGAGACCGCCCCACCGCCGAGCGGCAGCGGACCGCTCACAGCGCCACGTACACCGACTCGAGGTACTCCTCGATCCCGGCCTCCCCGCCCTCACGGCCCAGACCCGACTGCTTGACCCCGCCGAAGGGTGCGGTCGCATCGGAGACCATGCCACGGTTGATGCCGACCATCCCGGCGTCGATCGACTCGGCCAGGCGCAGCGCGCGCGAGACGTCGCGCGTGTAGGCGTAGGCCACCAGGCCGAACGGCGAGGCGTTCGCGAGCGCGACGGCCTGGGCTTCGTCACCGAAGGAGACGACCGGTGCCACCGGGCCGAAGATCTCCTCGGTGACCACACGTGCGTCCGGTGCGACCCCGCCGAGCACCGTGGGCGCGTAGAAGTAGCCCGGGCGGTCCACCGGGTCGCCGCCGATGCGGACCGTGGCGCCACCGTCGACCGCCTCGCCCACGAGCTCGCCGACGTGCTCGACGGCCGCCTGCTCGATGAGCGGGCCGACCGTCACCCCGGCGTCGGCGCCGTGGCCGACGACGAGCTGGGCGAAGGCCGCCGTGAGCTTGGCGGTGAACTCCTCGGCGACCTGCTCGGCCACGAGGAAGCGGTTGGCTGCCACGCACGTCTGACCGGCGTTGCGCATCTTGGCCGCGACCGCACCGGTGACCGCCGCGTCGATGTCCGCATCGGCGAACACGAGGAACGGTGCGTTGCCGCCCAGCTCCATCGAGGTGCGCAGCACGTTGTCGGCGGCCTGCTTGAGCAGCGCCCGGCCGACCTCGGTGGAGCCGGTGAACGACAGCTTGCGCAGCCGCGGGTCGGACAGCAGCGGGCCCGAGACGGTGCGCGCCGAGGAGGACGGCACGACGTTGATCGCCCCGGTGGGCAGGCCGCGGGCCTCCAGCTCGGCCCGGATGATCTCGGCCACGTAGTTCGTCGTGAGCGGGGTGAGCTGGGCCGGCTTGACCACGGCGGTGCAGCCGGCGGCCAGGGCCGGGGCGACCTTGCGCGCGATCATCGCGATCGGGAAGTTCCACGGGGTGATGAGGTACGCGGGCCCGACGGGCCGGCGCAGCACGAGCTGGTGGTGGGTTCCGGCCGGGGCGCGCCGGGCCAGCCCGTCCAGCCGGACGGCCTGCTCGGAGTACCAGCGCACGTACTCGGCGGCGTACAGCACCTCGGCCCGGGACTCCGCGAGCGGCTTGCCACCCTCGGCGGTGACGATCCTCGCGATGTCGTCGGTGTGCGCGACGAGCGTGTCGAAGACGGCGCGCAGCAGGTCCGAGCGCACCCGGGGTGCCGTCGTGCGGTACTCGGCGAACGCCCGGTCGGCCGCGTCCAGGGCGTCGCGGGCGTCCTGCTCGTCACCGTCGGCGACCTCGAAGAGGACCTCCGTCGTGGCCGGGTCGGCCACCGGGAAGGTGCGGCCGGAGTGCGCGGGGCGCCACTGGCCGTCGACGAGCACTCCGGTGGGCACGTGGGCTGCGACGGCGGGGGGGATCGGGGAGACCATGCACCCATCTTTGCGTGCGCCAGGGTCTCCTGTCCCGCACCTGCGGGGGCGTCGTCCGGTCGGCTGGGCCCGCGGCCGTCCGGTCGGTGACCCGACGCGCGCGCCCGACGCCCCGCCCGTGCCGGCACCGGCTCCGGAGGAGGTGCGCCCGCGTCGCCTAGGCTTGCCGTCATGAGCGACAGCCGGCCGCCGACGCCGTACGAGGACCTGCTGGCGCGGGTGCTCGAGTCCGGGACCCCGAAGTCGGACCGTACCGGGACCGGCACCCGCAGCCTGTTCGGCCAGCAGCTGCGCTACGACCTGGCGGCGGGCTTCCCGGTCGTCACCACCAAGCGGGTGCACCTGAAGTCGGTGGTGTACGAGCTGCTGTGGTTCCTGCGCGGAGACTCCAACGTCGCCTGGCTGCGCGAGCACGGCGTCACCATCTGGGACGAGTGGGCCGACGCCGACGGTGAGCTCGGACCCGTCTACGGCGTGCAGTGGCGCTCGTGGCCCACGCCCGACGGCGGCCACATCGACCAGATCGCCCAGCTCGTGGCGAACCTGCGCGCGGACCCCGACTCGCGCCGGCACCTGGTGAGCGCGTGGAACGTCGCGCAGCTGCCGGCGATGGCCTTGGCCCCCTGCCACGCGCTGTTCCAGTTCTACGTCGCCGACGGCCGGCTCAGCTGCCACCTCTACCAGCGCAGCGCCGACATGTTCCTCGGGGTGCCGTTCAACCTGGTGAGCTATGCGCTGCTCACCCACATGGTGGCCCAGCAGACCGACCTGGAGGTCGGCGAGCTGGTGTGGACCGGCGGGGACTGCCACATCTACGACAACCACGTCGACCAGGTCCGCGAGCAGCTGAGCAGGGCGCCCTACCCGGCCCCCACGCTGCGGCTGCAGAAGGCGCCCTCGATCTTCGAGTACACCTACGAGGACGTCGAGGTCGTCGGGTACCAGCACCACCCGACGATCAAGGCGCCCATCGCGGTCTGACGGGGCCGGCCATGGGACTGTCCCTCATCTGGGCGCAGACGCCGGACGGCGTCATCGGGGTGGACGGCACGCTGCCGTGGCACGTGCCGGAGGACCTGGCGCGTTTCCGCAGGCTGACCCGCGGCCACCCGGTCGTCATGGGCCGACGCACCTGGGAGTCGCTGCCGGCGGCCATGCGGCCGCTGCCCGGCCGGGACAACATCGTGCTCACCGGGTCGGGCCGCTACCAGGCGCCCGGTGCGGTGGTCGCCTCCAGCCTGGACGACGCGCTCGCCGTCGTCGGCGACCGGGACGCCTGGGTGGTCGGCGGCGGGTCGGTGTACGCGGCGGCGCTGCCGCACGCCGACCGGGTCGAGGTCACCATCGTGGACCGCGGTCTGCGCGGGGACACCTATGCGCCGGTGCTGGACGAACGTCGCTGGATGCCGGTGGCGTTCGAGCCCATCGAGGGCTGGTACACCTCGGCCGCCGAGGGCACCCGGTACCGCTTCGTCACGTACGCGCACCGTCCCGAGTCCTCGCCGGCGCACGACCCACGGCTGCAGGCCCCGCACACGGTGCGCTGCGACTGGGGGCGTCCGGGCGCCCGCGCCGTGGCCGCCGGCCCCGACCGGCTGGCGGTCGTGGTGGACGTGCTCACGTTCTCCACGACGACCTCGGCGGCCTGCGCACGCGGGATCGACGTCGCCCCGTTCCGCTGGCACGACCCGCGGGCCCAGGTGTTCGCCGACGAGCACGACGCCGTCCTGGCCAAGGACCGCTCGACCGGGGGCCCGAGCCTGTCGCCCGGGTCGGTGCACGGTCTGGGCCGGGACCGGCTCGTGCTGCCGTCGCCGAACGGCGCCACCACCTCGCTCGTCGTCGCCGCGACCGGGGCGCACGTGGTCGCCGGGTCGGTGCGCTCGGCCGATGCGGTGGCGCGCTGGTGCGTGCGACGGCTGGCCGAGGACCCCTCGCTCGTCGTGGCCCTCGTGCCCACCGGCGAGGGGTGGCCCGACGGTGCGCTGCGCCCGTGCGCGGAGGACCTGTGGGGTGCCGGTGCGGTGGCCGACGCGCTCGTGCGGCACGGTGTGGACGACCTGTCCGAGGAGGCCCGGCTCGCCCGTCATGCCTGGTTGGCGGTCGCCGACGGGTTCACCGAGCACCTGCTGGCCTCGGCCAGCGGCCGCGAGCTCGTCGAGCGCGGCTGGGCGGACGACGTGCGGGCGGCCGCCCGGCTGGACGCCGACGACGTCGCGCCGGTGCTGGTCGACGGCTGGTTCCGCTCGGCCTGACCGGCGGTCAGGGCCCCGGGTCCGCCCGCGGGGACCGGCGGACCGGGGCGGTACCCGACCGTCAGCGACGGACGGGACCGGCCGGTGGGGGTGCTCGGCGGTACCGTGGCCCCATGCCGCAGGTCACGTCGTCGTCGCGCCCGTTCGGCGCGGTGCTCACCGCCATGGTCACCCCGATGCGTGAGGACGGGTCGGTCGACGTCGATGCCGGCGTCCGCCTCGCCCGCTGGCTGGTGGACCGCGGCAACGACGGGCTCGTGCTCAACGGCACCACGGGGGAGGCGCCGACCACGCACGCCCCGGAGAAGGCCGACCTCGTGCGGGCGGTCGTCGACGCGGTCGGGGACCGGGCCTTCGTCGTGGCCGGGGCGGGGTCGAACGACACCGCGCACGCCGTGCGGATGGCCGAGCAGGCCGCCGTCGCCGGTGCCCACGGGCTGCTCGTCGTGAGCCCGTACTACTCCCGCCCGTCGCAGGAGGGTCTGGCCAGGCACATGGAGGCCGTGGCCGACTCCACCGACCTGCCGGTCATGCTCTACGACATCCCCGGCCGGGCCGGGGTGCGCATCGCCCCGGACACGATGGCCCGGTTGGCCGAGCACCCGCGGGTGGTGGCCGTCAAGGACGCGACGGGTGACCCGGTCGGTGCCGCGCGCGGCATCCTGCGCACGTCGTTGGCCTGGTACTCCGGCGACGACACCCTCTACCTGCCGATGCTCTCCCTCGGCGCTGTCGGCATCGTGTCGGTCGCCGCGCACGTGGCGGCGCCCGCGTTCGCCCAGCTGACCCGTGCCTGGGACACCGGTGACCACGCCGGGGCCCTGGCCGCGTTCCGTTCCATGCTGCCGGCCATCGACGCGCTCAACGGCGCCGGGATGCAGGCCGCCGCGGCGAAGGCCGGGTGCCAGCTGCTCGGCCTCCTCGACTCGCGGGCCACCCGGCTGCCGGTCACCCCCTACACCGACGCCGAGGTGAGCGTCGTGCGCGACGGGCTCGTCCGCGCCGGGCTGCTCGCCCCGGTCGTCTGACCGGACCTGTTCTGTCTTCCTACGTCTGGAGCTTCACGTGAGTCATCCCCACCCCGACCTGACCCTGCCGCCGCCGCTGGAGCCGGGCGTGCTGCGCATCGTCGCCCTCGGTGGGCTCGGTGAGGTCGGCCGCAACATGGCGGTGCTCGAGATCGACGGCCGCCTGCTGGTGATCGACTGCGGTGTGCTGTTCCCCGAGGACCACCAGCCGGGCGTCGACCTCATCCTGCCCGACTTCGACTACATCGCCGACCGGCTGGACGCGATCGAGGCGATCGTCCTCACCCACGGGCACGAGGACCACATCGGCGCCGTGCCGTACCTGCTGCGGCTGCGGCCCGACATCCCGCTCGTCGGCTCCCAGCTCACGCTCGCCTTCGTCGTGGCCAAGCTCAAGGAGCACAAGATCACGCCGCGCACGCTCACCGTCGCCGAGGGCTCGGTCGAGCGGCTCGGGGCGTTCGAGTGCGAGTTCGTCGCGGTCAACCACTCCATCCCGGACGCGCTCGCGGTCGCCGTGCGCACCGCGGCCGGCACCGTGCTGCACACCGGCGACTTCAAGATGGACCAGCTGCCCCTCGACGGACGGATCACCGACCTGCGGGCGTTCGCCCGGCTCGGTGAGGCCGGGGTCGACCTGTTCATGGTCGACTCGACGAACGCCGAGGTGCCGGGGTTCGTCGCGGGGGAGCGCGAGATCGGCCCGGTCCTCGACCGGGTGTTCGGGGAGTCCGGCCGGCGGATCGTCGTGGCCTCGTTCTCCTCGCACGTGCACCGTGTCCAGCAGGTGCTCGACGCGGCGGCGCTGCACGGGCGGCGGGTCGCCCTGGTCGGGCGCTCGATGGTGCGCAACATGGCGATCGCCGGTGAGCTGGGCTACCTCAAGGTGCCCGACGGCGTGCTGGTCGACGTGAAGAACGTCGACTCGTTGCCCGACGACGAGGTCGTCCTCATGTGCACCGGGTCGCAGGGTGAGCCGATGGCTGCGCTGTCCCGGATCGCCAACAACGACCACCAGATCAAGGTCGGTCCCGGCGACACCGTGATCCTGGCGTCCTCGCTCATCCCGGGCAACGAGAACGCCGTCTACCGGGTCATCAACGGCCTCATGCGGCTGGGTGCGCGCGTCGTGCACTCGGGCAACGCCAAGGTGCACGTCTCGGGGCACGCGGCGGCCGGTGAGCTGGTCTACTGCTTCAACATCCTGCGCCCGCGCAACGTGATGCCGGTGCACGGCGAGGTGCGGCACCTGGTCGCGTCCGGTGCGCTCGCCGTCAAGGCCGGGGTGCCGGCTGCCAACGTGGTGCTCGCCGAGGACGGCGTGGTCGTCGACCTGTCCGACGGGCAGGCCCGCATCGTCGGCGCGGTGCCCTGCGGCTACGTCTACGTGGACGGGTCGTCGGTCGGCACCATCACCGAGGCCGAGCTCAAGGACCGTCGGATCCTGGGCGACGAGGGCTTCGTGTCCATCTTCGCGGTGGTCTCCTCGGCCGACGGCTCGGTGCTCGCCGGCCCGCAGATCCAGGCCCGTGGCTTCGCCGAGGGGGACGAGGTGTTCGAAGCGATCCTGCCCGAGCTCACCTCGGCCCTGCAGGACGCGGCGCGCACCGGCGCGGACACCCACCAGCTGCAGCAGGTCATCCGTCGGGTCGTGGGGCGCTGGGTGTCCAACCGTCTGCGGCGGCGCCCGATGATCATCCCGGTGGTCATCGAGGCCTGAGCAGGGGCGGTCCCGGGCGGTCCGGCCACCCGGCTGGGCGCCCGGGGCGGTGCAGCCGGGTGGCCGCCCCCGGCGTGCCCTGCCGCCGTGCCGGGGCAGGTGGTCGATACCGTGGGGACCATGGCCTCCCGTACGTCCACCCCACCCGCCTCCCGTCGGAGCGGTGCGTCGGCGTCCGGTGCTGCCAAGCGCACGCCGCGTCCGGCCAAGCGCCCGGCCGCCCCGCCGTCCGGACCGGCGCTGCCGGTGCG
>NZ_VWSD01000083.1 GCF_009829685.1 Cellulomonas citrea | reverse complement strand
GTCCACCGTGCCGCCGCTGCGCCGCCCCGACGTCGCCGCACGCGTCGCGGCCCGCCAGGCGGCCCGTGCGGAGCACGAACGCCTGCACGAGCAGGGTGTGGCGCACAGCCACTGACCGCACCCGCCTCGGAGAGACGGGGCGCTCAGGGACGTCAGCCCAGGCCTTCGGCCGCCAGGGCGTCGGTGAGCAGCCGGGCCAGGGCCTCGAGCCGCACATCGGTGGTCGAGGGGAGGTCCTCGTCGAGCGCACCGTCGAGCGCGCGGGCGGCCAGCCCGGACTTGCTGTCGATGAGTTCGGCGATCGCCGAGTCGATCGTGTGCGCCGCGATCACCCGCCACGCCGTCACCGGCTCGGACTGGCCGATGCGGTGGATGCGGTCGATCGCCTGCGTCTGCTCGGCGTCGGTCCAGGACAGCTCGGCGAGCACGAGGTTCGAGGCCACCTGGAGGTTGAGCCCCACACCCGCGGCCATGAGGGAGCACACCGCGATGGACACCTCGGGGTCGTCGACGAACGCCGTCACGTTCTTCTCGCGCACCTTCGGCGTCTGGTCGCCCCGGATCGAGGCGTACCGGATGCCGCGCTGGGCGAACATCTGCTCGGCGGCGTCCATCACGTCGACGTGCTTGGCGAAGAAGACCACCTTGCCGACGTTGCGTGCCAGCTGCGCGGCGTAGTCGGCGGCGAGCCCGGCCTTGGCCTGGCCGATGCGGCGGACCATGGTGAACACGTTCTCGCCGCCGGTCTGCGCGCTCGACTCCTTGAGCTCGGCCGACGCGACCCGGTGCACCACCTCGTGGTCGATGCCCTCGACTCGTGCGCTCTCGGGGCGGGCCTGGACCGCAGCCTGGTAGCGCTGGACGAGCCGCTGGGCCAGGGCCTGCTCGGACGCCCGGATCGAGCGGCTGGCGGCCTCGTCGAGCTCGACCGGCAGGTCCGCCACCCGGCGGGCCGGGATGTCGGCGACGACGTCGACCTTGCGGCGACGCACGATGCCCATGTCGATGACGGCGTTCCGGGCGGCGGCGTAGAAGCCCAGGTCGGCCGGGGTGAGGCCGGTGTCCTCGAGCGCGGCCATGAGCGAGCCGAGCGGCATCGTGTCGTCGATCCAGCCGAGGAACTGCCAGATCGCGCGGAAGTCCTCGATGTCGTTGATGAGCGGGGTGCCGGTGAGGGCCATCATGAGCGGCCGGCCGGCGCGCTCGCGGATGCGGTCCGAGATCGCCAGCACGTGCTGGGAGCGGTGCGAGCCCTTGTTCTTGATGAAGTGCGCCTCGTCCACGACCATGCCGCGGAAGCCCAGGTCACCGAGCCAGCCGACGTGCCGGTCGAGCAGCTCGTAGTTGACGATGACGACGTCCGCGAACGCGTCCACCTGCTCGCCGTCGCCGTGCACCACGGTGGCCCGACGCAGCGGGGTCCACATGCTCACCT
The DNA here is from genome assembly GCF_009829685.1 of Cellulomonas citrea. Taxonomy (GTDB): domain Bacteria; phylum Actinomycetota; class Actinomycetes; order Actinomycetales; family Cellulomonadaceae; genus Cellulomonas; species Cellulomonas citrea. The sequence goes on along the minus strand of NZ_VWSD01000083.1, from coordinate 11,541 downwards.
CGTGCGCCCAGTTGGTCTTCACCACGTTGGGCGCCACGACGAGCAGCGGGAAGGCGTTGGCGGCCTGGGCGGCGAGCAGGGCCTGGGCCGTCTTGCCGAGCCCGGGCTCGTCGGCCAGCAGGAACGTGCGGTGGCCGGCGGCGGTGGCCGCCACGACCTGCGCCTGGTGCGGCATGAGCTCGCGACCCTGCGGGGCGTGCACCGGGCGGGTCTCGGGCAGCCGCATGCAGGCCGGCGACCCGTCGGCGGCGTACTCGAAGGACCGGAACAGCGGTTCGAGCAGCTCCCAGCCGGCCAGTCGTCGGGGCCGGGTCGCGACGCGTTCGGCGGCCGCCTCGAAGTCGGGCGCCAGGAACGGGTTGGCGAGCTGGCGGGCGATGACCGAGCGGGGCACCACCTTGGTCTCGGTGCCGGGGGCCGGTGCCGGCGGGGCCACCGGTTCGGGCTCGGGCGGCGGCTCCAGACCACCGGCGCGCATCACGGTGGCCTTGTAGGCGCGGGCCGCGTCCGAGACCTGCGCGTCCTCGGCGAGCAGCCGCAGCAGCGACGTGTCGCGGGCGGCGGTCCGGGCCAGCATCGTGGCGACGCCGTCGAGCCGCTTGAGCTCCTTGCTGCGGTGCGCCTCCGACGTGCCGCCGGCCATCACCCGGGCCCGCTCCTCGCGCACCAGCAGCGCGACGACCTGGAACTTGGTGCGCACCGCCGGACGGGTCGGCGGTCGCTGCACGGTGCTGTCGACCTCGCGTGCGAGCTGGGCGAGCACGGGGATGATCCCCTCCTCGTCCGGACGCGGGGCGCGGCGGCGCGTCGCACCGGCGTCGGGGCGCGCGGCACCGGGCCGACGCTGGCCTGGACGTGCCACATCTCCTCCTTCGCACCATCCGCACCGCATCCGCGGCGCGGCACGACGTGCCGAGGCCACCCGGACCGGGCGGGCGGCTGCCCCATCGGTACCGGGAGCTCCGGCGGGGGTGCCGGGACCGTCTGTCAGGTCGCAGCCCGGCGCCCCGGTTCACCGGCCCCGCACACCCGGTGCACGAGGCACCACGAGGCAGCGCGGTGAACCACCGCAGGGGTGCGGTGCTGGCCCTGCCGACCGCCGGGGGACCTGGAGCGTCCCGCCGGGCGGTTCGGTCGGGTCTGACCGGACCACGATCCCAGGCGAAGTCTCTCACCGTTCCGCATCGCCCGGGTGCGTCGACACGGGGCAGTTCGCCCTCGGCCGGCCTGCCCCGTGGCCCCACTCCGCAACCGACGCCCCGCAAATCATCACATGACCGCGCGGGCCGCCGATGAGGACGGCGGGGGATCGCACCTACGTGCGGGCCCCGGCGCCGGCGAGCCGCTCGCAGGCGCGTCGTCGGCCCAGGGTGAGGGGACCCATGACCAGACGTGTGCTCGACATCGCCGCAGGTCTCCTGCTGGCCACCGCACTGCTCACCGGGTGCGCGGCCGCGACACCGACACCCTCGGGCGCCGCCGCCCAGCTCGTGGGGGTCGCGATGCCGACCACCACCTCGACGCGGTGGGTCGCCGACGGCAAGAACGTGAGCGCCCAGCTCACCGCCCTCGGCCATCGGGTGGACCTGAGGTACGCCCAGGACGACGTGCCGACCCAGGTCGCCCAGGTGCAGGCGATGATCGACGAGGGCGCCGACGCGCTCATCATCGGCGCCGTCGACGGGACGGCGCTCAAGGACGTGCTCGCCCAGGCCGGGAAGCGGCACATCCCCGTGATCTCCTACGACCGGCTCATCCGGGACTCGCCGGACGTGGACTACTACGCCACGTTCGACAACCTGCGGGTCGGCGTGCAGCAGGCCACCTCGTTGCTGCAGGGGCTCGGCGTGCTGGACGCCACGGGCGCCCCGACGGGTGCCCGCGGCCCGTACTCGATCGAGCTGTTCGCCGGGTCGCCCGACGACAACAACGCGACCGTCTTCTACGACGGCGCGATGTCCGTGCTGCGGCCCTACCTCGACTCCGGGGTGCTCGTCGTGCCGTCCGGGCAGACCGACTTCGCCGCCATCGCCACCCAGGCCTGGAGCGGCAAGACCGCCGGCGCCCGGATGCGCACCCTGCTGCCCACCTACTACCAGGGCCCCGGGCGCAGGCTCGACGGCGTGCTGTCCCCGTACGACGGCATCAGCATCGAGCTGCTCGCCGCGGCGGGCGAGATCGGCTACGGCACCGCCGCCCAGCCCTGGCCGGTGGTCACCGGGCAGGACGCCGAGGTCGCCTCGGTGAAGTCGATCATCGCCGGGCAGCAGTACGCCACGGTCTACAAGGACACCCGCCAGCTCGCCGAGGTCGCGGTCTCGATGGTCGAGGCCCTGCTCGGCGGCCGTGAGCCGGAGACCAACGACACGACGTCGTACGACAACGGGGTCAAGGTCGTCCCCTCCTACCTGTTGAGGTCCCAGGTCGTCACGAAGTCGTCGTACCAGGACGTGCTGGTCGCGAGCGGCTACTACACGCAGCAGGAGCTGGGATGAGCGCGACGAGCCGGCAGGACGGGACGACGACCATGACGGCACCGCGGCGCAGGGCGTTCCGCTGGTTCTGGGACCGGCCGGTCGCGGCGAAGACCGGTGCCTCCCTGCTGCTGCTCGCCGTGGTGTTCGGCGTCGTCGGCGGGGCTGCGGCGGTGGCGCTGGTCCGCGCCGGCGAGCACCTGGCGAGCGTGCGCGAGCTCACCGGCGACCTGCAGGGCTCGATGGCCCAGCTGCGCACCGCCCAGGTGCAGAGCAACCTCCTGGTGCACCGGGCGACCGAGGCGCAGGACGCGAGCACCCGCGCGCAGCTCCTGGCCTCCTCGGCCTGGAACGACCGGACGGCGGCGCGGCTCATCGACACCGTGTCGACCTACCCGGAGTCCCGGACCCAGCAGTGGACCGACTTCGTCACCCGGTGGAAGGCGTGGATCGCGTTCCGCGACACGACGCTCGCCCCGTACATCGCCGCCGGTGACGTGCCCGGGCTCGAGGTGGCGCTGCGTTCGTCGGTCGCGGGGGACCCCGACAACGCCGGCCGCGCCCTCGGGCTCGCCGACGGGCAGATCAAGTTCGAGGTGGCCGCGGTGATGGACCGCGCCGAGCGGGAGATCCGGCTCACGGTGATCGCGCTGATCGCCGCGTTCGTGCTCGCGACGGCGTCCGCCGGGGCGTTGGCCACGGTGGTCAACCGGCGCATCACCCGGGGGCTGCGCTCGGTGCAGCAGAGCCTGGAGGCCATGGCGACCGGCGACCTCACCGTCGGCTCCCAGGTGGACAGCGCCGACGAGCTGGGGCAGATGGCCCGGTCGCTGTCGACGGCCCAGACCGCGCTGCGCTCGACCATGGCCGGGGTGGTGGAGACGGCCGGCACGGTGGCCGCCGCCGCCGTCGAGCTGTCGGCGTCCTCGGACACCGTCGCGGCCGGCTCGCACGAGACGAGCGCGCAGGCCGGGGTGGTGGCGGCGTCCTCGGAGCAGGTCTCGCGCAACGTGCAGGCCGTCGCGGCCGGCTCGGAGCAGATGGGGGCCTCGATCCGGGAGATCGCCCAGAACGCGAACGAGGCCGCCAAGGTCGCGCACCACGCCGCCGACGTCGCCGCCGCGACCAACGAGACGGTGACCAAGCTCGGTGCGAGCTCCCAGGAGATCGGTGCCGTGGTCCAGGTCATCACGCAGATCGCGGCGCAGACGAACCTGCTGGCGCTCAACGCGACCATCGAGGCGGCGCGGGCCGGGGAGGCCGGCAAGGGCTTCGCGGTGGTCGCCGGCGAGGTCAAGGAGCTGGCGCAGCAGACCGCGCGGGCCACCGAGGACATCGCCGGGCGGGTCGCGGCGATCCAGGGCGACACGTCCGGCGCGGTGACGGCCATCGGGGAGATCCTCGAGGTCATCGGCCGGATCAACGACTTCCAGACGACCATCGCCTCGGCCGTCGAGGAGCAGACCGCGACCACCCAGGAGATGTCCCGGGGCGTCCAGGAGGCCGCGACCGGATCCGGCGAGATCGCCCGGAACATCACCGGCGTCGCCTCGGCGGCCGATGCGAACGCCCAGGTGCTGGAGCAGATGGGTTCGGCCGTCTCCGAGCTCGCCCGGCTGTCCACCGAGCTGCGCACCCGGGTGGCGACCTTCCGGTACTGATCCCGGCGCGCGGGTGGCGGCGGTTCGCACCTAGCCTGGGCGGCAGTCGTCCGGGCCCGCCGGACGAGCCGTGCTGGGAGGAGTCCCGCGATGACCGAGTCCGGGTCCGACGGGTTCAGCGCCGCCGAGCGCGCCGCGATGAAGGAACGGGCCGCCGAGCTGCGCGCCGAGGGCAAGAAGGGCGCCAAGAAGGCCGACGGGCTGCAGGCGGTGCTCGACGCCATCGCGAAGATGGCGCCCGACGACCGGGCGCTCGCCGAGAGGGTGCACGTCACGGTGACGACCACCGCCCCCGACCTGGCGCCCAAGACCTGGTACGGGATGCCCGCCTACGCCGATGCGAACGGCAAGGTGGTCGTCTTCTTCCAGGACGCCGGCAAGTTCACGTACCGCTACGCCACCCTGGGCTTCCAGGAGTCGGCGAACCTCGACGACGGCGACCTGTGGCCGGTGTCCTACGCGCTGGTCCGCTGGACCCCGCAGGTCGAGGAGACGGTGGTCGGGCTGGTCCGGACCGCGGTTCAGGCGCGCGGGGCGGGGTCGGAGCCGACCACCACGTTGTAGCGCGGCGTCGCGGGCAGCGCCGCGAGCGCGGCCAGCTGCTCCGCGGTGCCCGCGACCGGGAACGTCGTGACCAGCCGGTACCGGCCGTCGACGAGGTGGGCGTAGACCAGGGCCGCACCCGGTGCGCCCGGCGCGCGCCAGACGGTCGTGACGAGCTGTCCGCCGTCCCCGTCGGGGTCGTGGCGGCGGTGCAGCACGTGCTCGGACCTCGACCCGTCGGCCACGGGCATGGCGCACGCCGTCGCTCGGGCGAGCAGGCTGTCGCCGGCCGGGATCGCCCAGGGGTGGAAGTGCTGCGGGGCGTGCCCGAAGGCCTGGGCGAGCTCACCGCGTGTCCACCGGGCCCGTTTGGGGCCGTAGGGCGTGGCGGCCGGTGACAGCAGGTAGCCGTAGGTGTGCACCAGCCCGGCGTTGGCGTGCGGGTAGCGCACCTCGACGCCGGCCTGCGCACCCAGCAGCTCGAGCACGGCGGCGGCGAGCACGGGTCGGCGGGTGTTCTCGTCGATGACGGTGGAGCGGGCCCAGTCGTCGAACAGACCGGTCCGGCGGTCGAGGTCGAGCTGCGCCTGCACGTAGTCGAGCGCGTCGAGCGCGCGCGCCGGGTCCGAGGCGGCCCAGGCGGACACCTGCGCCAGGTGGGCCTCGGCTGCGGACCCCTCGGCCGCGGGCGCCTCGGGCGCTGCGCCGGGGGCCGGCTGCGGGTCGGGGCCGGGGGTCACGCGCCAAGAGTTTACGCAGCGTTCACCCGCGCGCGGCCGATCCGTCCACGTCAGAGCAATAGCGTGGACGCAGCGTCCACGGGGGGCGTCTCCTCAGCGCAAGGCGGCTCGTGAACGACTCCGGCAGCATCGTCCTCTTCGACTTCGACGGCACCGTCGCGACCGGTCCCGGGCCGGTGCTCGCCTACGCCCGGGCGGCTGCGGCGGCGCTTCCCGAGGACGAGGGCGTCCGGCTCGTCCGTCGCGTCACGGCCGACCTGGACCGCCGGCCGCCCGTCGACGGCGTCCTGCCGCTCGACGGGTACGACCTGGTCCGGCTCCTGGCCACCCGTGCCGGGGTCGGAGCGGACGACCTCGACGCCGCCTACCTGGCCAGCCGCGAGCTGCTCGCCGGGCCGCACGCCGCCGTGGTGGCACCCGACGGGCTCGCCGGGCTGCTGCAGGCGCTGCGCTCCCAGGTCCGGGTGGTGCTGGCGACCAACGCGCCGGACATCCGGCTGGCGGCCGCCCTCGACCAGCTCGGGCTGGCCGACGGCTTCGACGAGGTCATCGCCTCGGCCGCCAAACCCGCGATGCTCCCCGCCCTGCTCGACCGGCTCGGCGCCGGCTCCCCGCACACGCAGCGGGTGCTGTCCGTCGGCGACGTCTGGGCCAACGACCTGGCACCCGTGCACGCCTGCGGGCACGCCACCGCCCTGGTCGGCGAGGTCCCCCCGGGGGCTGCGCCGACCTTCCACGCACCGGACCTGCCGTCCCTCTACCCCTCGATCACGGGCTGGGCCCGGTCCGCCTGACCGGCACCCTCGTCCGCACCCGTCCCGCCCCACCTCACCGCACACCCTCGAAGGAAGACCATGAAGAAGTCCACGACGCTCGCCGCCTCGGCCGCGCTGCTCGCCGTCCTGGGGTCGCTCACCGCATGCGGCTCGTCCGCCAGCCCGCAGGCGTCCACCACCCCGCAGAACCCGACCTCCCTCGTGCTGGCCCTCGTGCCGTCGCAGGACCAGTCGGGCCTCGTCGACACCGCCAAGCCGCTCACCGACTACCTGAGCACCAAGCTCGGGATCCCGGTCACCGGTGTGGTCTCCAAGGACTACCAGGCCGCCGTCGAGGCCATGGGTGCAGGTCAGGCCCAGATCGGCTTCCTGCCCTCGCTCCAGCTGTGGCAGGCCAGCGACAAGTACGGGGCCAAGGTCGTGCTGCAGACCGAGCGCAACGGCAACATCAGCTACCCGGCGCAGTTCATGACCAACAACCCGGACAAGTACTGCACCGACAAGCCCGTCGAGCGCGACGGCAAGCTGTTCTGCAACGGCGCCGACGCGCTCAAGGGCCCGGCCGGCCTGGACTCCATCACCAAGGTCAAGGGGGCCAAGGTCGCCGTGCTCGGCCCGGCCTCGCCCGCGGGCTACATCTACCCGGTCCTCGCGCTGCAGGAGGCCGGGATCAACACCGACACCGACATCCAGAAGATCCCGGTGACCGCGAACGACGCCTCCGTGCTGGCCGTCTACAACGGTGACGCCGAGGTCGGCTTCAGCTTCTGGGACGCCCGCGACATCGTCGCCAAGGACACCCCCGACGTCGGCAAGAAGGTCGTCGTCTTCGCCCTCACCGACGAGATCCCCAACGACGGCGTCGCGCTCACCAAGGACCTGCCGCCCGCGCTGCAGGACCAGATCACCCAGGCGCTCGAGGACTACTCCACGTCGCCCGACGGGTCCAAGGTGCTGAAGTCGATCTACTCGATCAGCAAGCTCGCACCGGCCGACCCGGCGTCGCTCGACGTCGTCGCGCGCGCGGCGGCCAAGCTCGGCCTGTCCTAGCCCATGTCCGTCACCTCGAGGGGCGCGGGTGCCGGCACCGTCCGGTCGGCACCCGCGCCGTGGGACATCCGGATGCGCGACGTGCTCGTCCGGTACCCGAACGGTGTGGTCGGTCTCAACGGTGTCGACCTCGACATCGAGGCCGGTCAGATGGTCGCGGTGGTCGGCCTGTCCGGATCGGGCAAGAGCAGCCTCATCCGCACGGTCAACGGGCTGGTCCCGGTGACCTCCGGGACGGTCGAGGTCGGGGCCCAGCGGGTGGACACCGCCCGGGGCCGCGAGCTGCGGGCCCTGCGCGGGCAGATCGGGATGATCTTCCAGAGCTTCAACCTGGCCGGCCGCGCCACCGTGCTGTCCAACGTGCTCGTCGGGCGGCTCACCCACGCCGCGACCTGGCGCACCCTGCTGGGCACCTACACCGAGCAGGACAAGGCCATCGCGTTCGAGGCGCTCGACCGCGTCGGGATCCTCGACAAGGCGTACCAGCGGGCCTCGCACCTGTCCGGCGGGCAGCAGCAGCGGGTCGCCATCGCCCGCGCCCTGGCCCAGACGCCGCACCTCGTGCTGGCCGACGAGCCGGTGGCCAGCCTGGACCCGCCCACCGCGCACGAGGTGATGGGGGACCTGCGGCGCATCAACCAGGAGCTCGGGATCACCGTGGTGGTCAACCTGCACCTGCTGGACCTGGCCCGTGAGTACGGCACCCGGATGATCGGGCTGCGCGCCGGCACGGTCGTCTACGACGGCCCGCCGGCGCAGGCCAGCGACGCGGTGTTCGAGGAGATCTACGGCCGCCCGCTGCGGTCCGGGGACGTGCTGGGCTCATGAGCCAGGTCGTCACCGCCGACGGACGGGTGCTCACCGTCCCGCCCCGGCCCCGAGGGCGGCACCGCACGGTGCTGGCCTGGGTCGCCGTCCTCGCCGTCCTCGCCGTCACCGCGCTCACCATGGCGCCCCGGGTGGGGATCGACGCCGACCTGAGCGCGGTCGCGGGGCACTGGCGCAACGGTGCGTCGAAGATCGTCGCACTGCTCGCGCCCGACTGGGCGTTCTTCCCGCGGACCGTCGAGCCGCTGGTCCAGACGCTCCAGATGGCCGTGATCGCCACGGCCATCGGTGCGGTGGTCTCGTTGCCGCTCAGCCTGTGGGCGGCCCGGCCCACCAACCCCGACCGGTGGAGCCGCGGTGCGCTGCGGGTGCTGCTCAACATCGTGCGTGCGGTGCCCGAGCTGCTCTACGCCGCCGTGCTCGTCGCCATGGTGGGCGTCGGGGCGCTGCCCGGCATCATCGCGCTCGTCCTGTTCGACGTCGGCATCATCGTCAAGCTCGTCTCGGAGCAGATCGAGGCGGCCGACACCGGACCGCTCGAGGCGGCGACCGCGGCCGGCGGCACCCAGCTGCAGGTCAACCGGTCGGTCGCGGTGCCCGACGTGCTGCCCGGGTTCCTCAACCAGACGCTCTACGTGCTCGAGCTCAACGTGCGCGCCTCGGCCGTGCTCGGGCTCGTCGGTGCCGGGGGACTGGGCCTGCTCATCGACGCGGTGCGCTCGTTCTACCGCTACGACCAGCTCTCGCTCATCATCCTGGAGATCCTCGTGGTGGTCGTGGTCATCGACAGCGCGAGCGCCGCGATCCGTCGGAGGCTGGTGTGAGCGCCGCCGCGACCACCATCCCCGGCCGGGTGCGTCCGCCGCTCGCGGTCCCGGCGCGGCCGAGCCGGTGGCGCAGCAGGCTCGCCTCGGCGGTGGTCGTGGCGGTCGTGGTGCTCGCGTTCTGGTCGGTGCAGATCGACTGGGCGCGGCTGTCCCACCTGCCCGCCGACATCGTGCGCTACCTGTGGCTGATGTTCCACGCCCCCACCTGGGCCAAGCTCCCCGAGGCGCTGTTCCAGACCTGGCGGTCCGTCGCGATGGCCTGGGCCGGCACGGTGCTGGCGATCCTCGTCGCGACCCCGCTCAGCTTCGTCGCGGCCCGCGGGTTCGCCCCGGCACCGGTGCGCCTGGCCTTGCGCGGGCTGTTCTCCCTGGTGCGGGCCGTGCCCGAGATCATCACCGCGATCATCATCTTGTCCGTCACCGGGCTGACCCCGCTCACCGGGGCGCTCGCGCTGGCCGTCGGCGGGGTCGGGACCCTCGGCAAGTGGGGTTACGAGTCGATCGAGGGCGTGCCCGGCGGGCCGATCGAGGCCGTGCGCGCCGCCGGCGGCTCCACCAGCCAGGTGATCCGCTGGGGCGTGTGGCCGGCCTCGGCCCCCGAGTTCCTCTCGTTCTGGCTCTACCGGTTCGAGATCAACGTGCGCGCCTCGGCCGTGCTCGGGCTCATCGGCGTCGGCGGCATCGGTGACATGCTCACCTCCTACACCCAGTACCGGGAGTGGCCGACGGTCGGTGTGCTGCTCATCGTCGTGGTCGTCGTCACCATCTCGATCGACGCCGCCTCCGGTGCGCTGCGCCGGCGGATCATGGAAGGAGCCCGCGCCCGTGCCCTCGACGAGCAGTGACGACGCGCCGCCCACCGCCCGGATCGCCACCGCGCTCAACACGATGCAGCCGGCCGAGCGGCGGGTGCTCGAGCTGGTCGCGGCCTCGCCCGACGTGGTCGTGGAGAGCACCGCCCAGCAGGTCGCCGACCGGGTGGGCGTCGGCCGGGCCTCGGTGGTCCGCGCGTGCCAGAGCATCGGCTACCGCGGCTACCCCCAGCTGCGGGTCGCGCTCGCGGCCGAGCTCGCCCGGCACGCCCCGCCGGTCGACTTCGGCCCCAGCGCCCTCGGCCGGATCAAGGCCGACGTGGCGGCCCTCGCCGGTGCGTTGCCGCAGATCACGAGCGTGCTCGACGAGGCCTCCGTCGAACGCGCCGTCGCCGCGCTTACGGGTGCGCGCCGGCTGCTCGTGCTGGCCAACGGGCTCTCGGCGCCGCTGGCCAGCGACATGGCGATGCGCCTGACGGCCGTGGGCCGGGCCGCCGACTCCGTCGCTGACTCGATCGGGCAGCAGATCTCCGCCCGTCAGCTCGGCGCGGACGACGTGGCCGTCATCATCAGCGGCTCGGGGGCCAACGAGGTGAGCCTCAAGGTGGCGCGCGCCGCCGCGCAGGGCGCCGCGACGGTGGTCGCGCTCACCTCGTTCACCGACTCCCCGCTGGTCACGCTCGCCGACGTCGCCCTCGTGGTCGCACCCGCCTCGACCACCTTCCGCACCGAGCTGGAGCACACGTCGCGGATCGCGCTGCTCGTCCTCGTCGAGTCGCTCGTCGAGATCGTCGCGGCCCGCACCGGCGACGAGGCGGTGCGCGCCCAGACCCGGGTGCTCGACGTGCTCAGCGACAACCTGAGCGAATGAGGCGGGTGCGGCTCAGTCGATGACCCCGAAGGCACGAGGGGACGCGAGCGCTGCCGCGATGGTCGACGCCGCAGCCGTGCGCGAGGTCTGGAGGTACCGGGCCAGGCCCCCGACGCTGGTGGAGCCACTCCAGCAGCGCCCGCTTCTCTCGGGCGGGACGACCGGGGTCCCCGAGGTGCGGCTCGGCGCGTCCAGAGCTGACGACGGCTCCGCACGCAGGCCCCGGCCGGCTAGAGGCCGGCGAGCCGCAGGGCGTCCTCCAGGCCGGCCACGTCGCTGACGTCGTAGAAGGCGACCGGTCCGCCCATGTCGAACAGGTCCATCCCCGTGTTGGCGTATCCGAAGCCCCCGGATCGGCCACCCGCTGATCTGCCGAACACGACCGTGAGGTGCTTCCCTCCGCGTGAGCGACGTCGGTGGACGGGCTGGCGTTCTGTCGCCAGCTCCGACAGCGAATCCGCTCCGAGGGTGATCAGTGCCCGCCGGTCCGTCAGGCCGTAGGCGGTGCGACGCTTGCGCCGTGCCTTGAGGACGAAGCGTCCTGCGACGACGTAGAGGCCGATGACGACGAACACGCCACCGAAGAGCAGGAACGGTGCCGGGGCGTCCGAGGTCGCGACAGCGCTCTCCCAGAAGACGGCGAACCCGCACCAGACGAGGCTGAACGGCACGAGGTACAGGTCGCCGGCACTCAGGTGCCGGTGCGGGTCGGGTCTACCCGCCCACAGCAGCACCTCGCCGGGCAGGAGGTAGCGGCGGAGCTGGTCACCGGGGTCGTCCACCCGCACATGATGGCCTGCCGTGCGCCGCCGCCACCCGGAACTCCCGGTTCGCGTCTGCGCGGCTCAGTCCCCGTCGCGCCCCGACCGCAGGCGCTTGGTCGCCGCACGCTGCTTCTTGGCGGCCAGCCGGCGCTCGGTCGAGCCCCGGGTCGGCCGCGTCGGGCGGCGCGCACGTGC
>NZ_VWSD01000082.1 GCF_009829685.1 Cellulomonas citrea | reverse complement strand
AGACCAGAGGCCCGCCCGCGTCGTCGGACCCGCCGCCGGCCTTCCCGCCGCCTCGCGCGCCGACCGCGACCGCGACCCGGCCCAGCAGCCAGATCGCGGCACCGATGACGGCGATCCCGAGCAGCGCGGAGACCCAGTAGCCCAGCACCGGGCTCTGCCCGTCGGCGAAGCCGTAGTCGCCGAGCAGCGTGTGGCTCCAGAAGCCGCTGAACCGGTTGAGCCCGGCCGGGACCGCGTTCAGCCCCAGGCCGTGCAGGTCGAGGTCGCCCGGTGCGTCCTCGCCGAACGCCCCGCCGGGGGCCAGCAGCCCGAGGGGTACGAGCGCGACCATCGCGGCGACGAACCCGATCGCGACGCGTCCCGGTCGCAGGCGTCGGGGCTGGGCCGGGGTGACGTCGTCCGCGGTGACCGGGATGCCCGGGTGGGCGGGGACCAGGCGGCGCACATCGGCGCGGGCGAGGTAGCCGACCACGCCGACGGTGAGGATCGCCTCGGCCGCGCCGGCGATCGTGAGGTGTGCGAGCGCCATCGCCGGAATGGTCTGGGCGAGTGTGTAGGGCGAGTAGAGCGGGGTGCCGTCGGCGGTGTGCGCGAGCAGCGGCTGCAGGCCCAGCTCGATCGCGGTGGCCAGACCGGCGGCGTTGATCCCGACGTACCCGCCGATCCCCGCGGCGACCAGCCGGCGCCGGCTGGTGAGCGGGGCGCGGCCGGCGACCGCGCGGTACGCCCACACCCCGACGAACGGCATGAGCACGGCCATGTTGAGCACGTTCGCGCCGAGCGTGAGCACCCCGCCGTCGCCGAACAGCAGGGCCTGGAACAGCAGCGCGACGGTGACGGCTATCACCGCCGCCCAGGGACTGAGCACGATCGCGATGACCACCGCCCCGACGGCGTGCGCGGTGGTGCCGTCCGGGATCGGGACGTTGAACATCATCACGAGGAAGCTCACCGCGGAGAACATGGCGAGCAGCGGCACATCCTTGGTCTTGACGACCTCGGTCACCTTGCGCGAGGCCACGACGAGGACGGGGACGGCCGCCGCGGCCGTGACGACGCAGGTCGCCGGGGAGAGATAGCCGTCAGGGATGTGCATCGAGGTCCTCCGTCCGCCGGCCGCCGCTGGCCGACCGACGGAGGATAGCGTGTTGCGACACGTCGCAATAGCGCTTCAGCGACCGGACGGTGCGCGGTGGCTCAGCCGACGGCGCACCGCGCGCAGGTGCCGGACAGCGCGACGTGCCCCGGGTCGAGCGTGAACCCGTCCCGGGACTCCAGCACCCGGGCGACGTCGTCCAGCAGCTCGGCCGGCAGGTCGAGCACCGCACCGCACACCCGGCACTGGGCGTGCAGGTGGGTGTGCCCGCCGCGCGCCAGGTGGTAGGCCGTCCCGCCGTGCCCCAGGTGCAGGTGCTGCACCACCCCCAGCTCGGACAGCGCCTCGAGCGTCCGGTAGACGCTCGCGCGGTGCACGGTCGGGTCCACCTCGGCGACCGCGGTCACCACCTCGGCGGCCAGCACGTGCCCTCCGCTGCGGGCCAGCGCCGTGAGCACCGCGCGGCGGGGGGTCGTCATCCGCTCACCGTGCGCACGCAACCGGTCCCCGACCTGCTCGACGAGCGCGGCGACCTCGTCCGGGTCGGGCGGTGGGGCCCCGACCGGTCCGTCGGCGGGGTGGGTGACGGTCGACGGGTCCGGATGCCGGTGGGGGTGCGGGTGCTCGTCGAGGTGCGGGTGCCGGTGCTCGGCCGGTGCCGAGCCGGTCACGGCACGGGTCCGTCGGGCTGTGCGGCCGTGGCGGCCCCCGGCGCATCGGCCACCGCCGGGTGGCGTGCACCGCCGAGCCCCTGCCGGTCCGGGACCAGGGCGGTCTCGCCGCGGTCGGCCGCCGCCTCGTGCAGACGCGCGCGGAACGCGGTGAGCGCGGCGGTGCGGTCGGGCGGGACGTCGGGTGCGACGTCGTCGAGCAGGGCCACCAGCCGGCGGGTGATCTGCGGCTGCCCCGCGCCGACGGTGAGCACCTCGAGCAGCGCCAGCTCGACCACGTCCGACCAGTCGGGGCCGGACAGCCGGACCCGGCCGGGACCGTCGGCCAGCGACCGGGTGCCGAGCGGGAGCGCCGCGGCGGTGCGCAGCACCTGCTCGATCTCGTCGAGCGCCCGCACCGCGGTGGTCGGGTCGTTGATGCCCGGGGAGAGCGCGCGCATCGCCACGTCGACGAGCAGCCGCAGCGAGTACATCGGGTCGAGCGGCAACGACCGTTCGACGTCCACCACGACGCAGCCGGCGAGCCGGCGCAGCAGGGCGCCCGTCGGACCGGCGTCGAGCGGTGCCGTCGCGCCGTCGCCCGTCGGGGAGCACTCGAGGAGCACCGACCCGCGGGTGACGCCGTCGCCGACCCGGGCCCGCACGGTGAGGGTGAGCCGGTGGCGCCGGGCGATCCGCAGCAGCCGCGCGCCGTCGACCGCGACGACCTGCCCGGTGCGGCCGGTGTGCCGGACGGTCATGACGATCTCGCGCTCGGCGGCCGGGTCCGCCTCCGGTGCCGTGCTCAGGTGCGCCGTCCCGTCCATCCTCCGCTCGAACTGGGCGCAGGCCTGGCGACCGAGCGCCGAGAGCACCGCGTCCACCCGGATCCGGCGGCCCACCGAGTGCAGCAGCGCGATGAACGCCACGAGGCTGACGACGAGCAGCACGACGGCGCAGAGCACCGCGAGCTCGGGCGCGTGGTCCCGGCCCACGTTGAGCAGGCTGAGGAACGTGAACGTGATGGTGAACAGGAAGGTCGCGAGGATCACCTGCGTCGAGCGCGCGCGCAGGAAGTAGGCCACCGTCCGCGGCGAGTACTGCGACGAGCCGAACTGCAGCACGAGCACGACGAACGAGAACACCAGACCGGTGAAGGTCACCATGCCGCCGCCGATTGCGGCGAGCACCTGCGTCGCGGCGCTGGCCGTCACCCCGACGAGCGCATCGGGGGGCACCTCGAGGTCGACGATGTGCACCGTGATCTCGAAGGCCAGCCCCAGCAGCACGCCCAGGGTCGGCAGCACCCAGAAGGCGCGCTCCCACCACAGCCGCAGCCGCAGTGCGCTCCACCCGTGCATGGCCCACCTCCTCGTGCCGCCCGCCCGCGAGGCCCCGGCCCCGGCCCCGGCCCCGGGACGACGGTAGTGGAGGCGTGGCGCGCGGGCTCGGGTGGCGTGCAGGCGCGACTGCGATCCGCATCGGGCGGCGGGTTCCCGACTCATGGGCTCCCGCTTGGATGAAGCCCCGTGCGTCTCCCCACTGTGCGAGTCCGCGCGCAGCGAGCCCCCGAGTCCGTCGCCGTGAGCACCTAGAGCTCGTTGCTGTGACGCTGGATGAAGTCGGCCATCAGCGGCACTGTGAAGTCGAGGAGACCGCGCTCGGGTGCGTAGATCAGTCCCTTCTTGATGAGCTCGTCGCGGAACACGCTGAGGTCCGACGGCTTCCTCTTGCCTAGGCGCGTGACCAGGTCGGCCACCGTGCTTGGCGCAGCGTCGACGGCCATCGCAGCCATGAGCTGCTTCTGCTTCGGTGTCGCGCGTTCCCAGCGGGAGGCGAACAAGCTGCGATCGAGCTCGTCGGTACCTAGCTCGATGGCGAGTCGCGCGTCCCCGACCTGGATGGGTGAGTTCGGTGAGCACTGCCAGGCCTGGTCGCCGTACACCTGCAGGAAGTACGGGTAGCCGTGGGCTGAACCGAGCAGCAGATCCAGTGCTTCCGGATCGAATCTTGCGCCGGCCGTCGCCGCGGGACTGGCCAGCGCTGTGCGTGCGTCTTCGGCGGAGAGTCTGTCGATGTGGCGGTAGTCGAACTGGCGCTCTGCGTAGGAGCGGGCTTCAGCGAGGGTTGCCGGGACGACGGGGAGCCCAGCGCCAAAGACGTAGAACGGCCAGTCGTTCTGCGCCGCCCGGTGCTGCGCGGACAGCAGCGCGCTGAGCATCGACGCGTCGAGGTCCTGGATCTCGTCGATGAACAGAGCCATCGCGATGGAAGACTCGCGGAGTGCGGGCACGACGTCTGCGACTAGGTCTTCGAGGTCTAGCTCTAGGTTGCCGGAGGCCGCTCTGCCTGACGGTGCGACTGTCGCTGTGGCGGAGAACGGCCCGACGCCGGCCTTGACCGAGAACGACTCGATTGTCCCGAGCGCGGCCTTGACCTTGTCGCTCGCCTTGGTCCGCCATGGCTGGGCGGATCTGGCGGCCGAGGTCAGCTCGCGCGCGAGGCGGGCCCGTGCCTGATCCGCGCCCTTCCTGTCATGCTTGGCCTCGACCATCGCGGTCAGCCATCCGGCCGCATCGGCGCGTCGGCGCAGCTCGTTGAGCAGCACCGTCTTCCCCACGCCGCGGAGTCCGTAGAGCATCATGCTGCGACCGGACAGGCCGCTCGCAGTGCGCTGGACAAGCAGGTCGCCGGCGCTCAGCTCTGAGGCGCGGCCGACGAGCGCCGGAGGAGTACGGCCGGCACCGGGGGTGTACGGGTTGCGCGTCGGATCCATCTCTCATGCCCTCTCAGCGAGTATCAGCAAATCGCTTAGACGTGATGATAGAGGGTGAGAATCGTCGCAAGGTGGTATGCCATGCGCTCCTGCGACGCCGCCTGGCTGAGGCCTGTCGCGTGGAACCGGCGGTCGGCCCACATCCATCGGTGCGCCAAGGTCGCTGCCCCGACGTTGCGCTCGCGATGGTTGCGCGTGGGCTGCGACGAGTCGGCCGCGCCTGCTGCGCGCGTGGGCAATCGCCGAGCCGGGGTCGGGTTCCGGGGCCGACGACCCGTCTACCCTCGCCTGATGACGTCCCGCCGACGCGTAGGAGAGCGCTATGCCAGCGCTTGACTCTGAGTACTGGACGGCCGTTGGCACGGTCGGAGCGGTGGCAGTTGCGCTGGTCGTGGCCCTCACCCAGGCGACGATTGCCATCGTCCTCGGCGTCAAACGGCAGCGGCTCGCTCGGCGGAAGGTGGCGTCGTTGGTCTCGACCTGGGTCGAGCACGCGTACGTGCCGAGTCCCGCTGCCGACTACTACCGACGAACGGTAGTGCTCCACATCGCGAACGAATCGGACGAGCCTGTCTTCAAGGTGGAGGCCCTCTGCGGAATCGAGACGGAGCGCGGGACGATTCAGGTCGGGCCCCTGTCCGCTCCTCGGGTTATCCCAGTCCTCCCTCCGAAGCGCGAGTTCGCCTACGACGTCACCATGGGGATGCTGGGCTTCGGCGACTTTGCCCATGACGCCTTCCGAGGGCTGGTCGCCGAGATCGCCTTCCGCGACCACGAGGGCGTGCGGTGGGAGCGAGCGTTCGACGGGAGTCTCAAGGTCGTCAAGGCGCCTAGTCCGGCAGTGGTCACCGAAGCCGGTGACGAACTCTCCGTCGCGCAGGCGGGCCCAATCGACAACTGGTACAACCCGCTCGGACTCGTGTTCGCCTTTGCGGACGTCGCGTCCAAGCCCGAGGTCGACGACGAGGAGTTCCGCCAACTTCTGATCGTCAATGCCAGCGGTTGGAGCAAGTCGAGCGCCGAGGATATCGGCGCGGTGCGGAAGATGTTCCAGACGGCGAATGTGGCGTCCCACGTTTGGTACCCAACGCCGCGGATCGCGTATGTCCGGTTGCTCGATGAGTTGCCGGGCGGAGCGGCCCCCCAACGTGCCGATGTCCTCACTCTGGTTTGGCGCAACGGCAGGGGGTGGACGCTGTTCGGCGTGGGCCCCAGCCTGCCCTGGGCGATCCAGTTCGCGCTGGGCGAGCTGGAAGTCGATCCTCTCGACGGGCGCGAGCAGGCGTAGCGGCGGAGCCTGCACGGATCCCATGGGGAGCGCGGGCTCCTGGTCTTCGGACCCGGCGTGTGTGTCGAGCCCGATCGCTCCGACGTCCCGCGCCTGCTGACATCGCGCGGTCCTGATTCCCGAGTTCGGACCGCGTTGAGATCGACGGGATGCCGGCAGTCGGCGTCCCACGCCCTCTCTCCAGGTACAAGAGCGCCAGGGTCAGGTGACGGCGCCGCACCCGGCTCCAGGCGGGTGGCCGATTCTTGCGCCTCACTGCACGGTCGTAAGCGGAGCGAGGTTGTCCGCGGTCGAGCCGGTCCGACCTGCGGCCAGTGCAGAGCCAGCAACTCGGGCGTCCTCGGGAGGTGCCGGTCCGTGGGAACAAACCCGCCCTCCGCACAGTTGAGCCCATCAGACTCAACTTTGGGCCGCCGGGTTTGCCATCCGCTCCCCGGCGGGCGAGACTTGAGTCAGTCGGACTCAAGACTCAGCCGCGGCAGGCGCCGCACCGAGCAGACACAGCACAGACCAGGGCCGCCAGGCCCGGACGAAAGGCAGGCAGGCAATGGGACGAGCAGTCGGCATCGACCTCGGCACCACCAACTCCGTGGTCGCCACCCTCGAGGGCGGCGAGCCCACGGTCATCGCGAACGCCGAGGGCGCGCGCACGACGCCGTCGGTGGTCGCCTTCTCCAAGACCGGCGAGGTCCTCGTCGGCGAGATCGCCAAGCGGCAGGCGGTCACCAACGTCGACCGCACCATCACGTCGGTCAAGCGCCACATGGGCACCGACTGGACGACGAGCATCGACGGCAAGGCCTACACCGCGCAGGAGATCAGCGCGCGCGTCCTGGGCAAGCTCAAGCGGGACGCCGAGGCGTACCTGGGCGAGCCCGTCACCGAGGCCGTCATCACCGTCCCGGCCTACTTCAACGACGCCCAGCGCCAGGCCACCAAGGACGCCGGCACGATCGCCGGCCTCAACGTGCTGCGCATCATCAACGAGCCCACCGCGGCCGCGCTGGCCTACGGCCTGGAGCGCGGCAAGGAGGACGAGCTCATCCTCGTCTTCGACCTGGGTGGCGGCACGTTCGACGTGTCCCTCCTCGAGGTCGGCAAGGACGACGACGGGTTCTCCACCATCGAGGTCCGCTCGACCTCCGGCGACAACCACCTCGGTGGTGACGACTGGGACCAGCGGATCGTCGACTTCCTCGTCAAGGAGGTCCAGAACGGCTACGGCCAGGACCTGTCCAAGGACAAGGTCGCGCTGCAGCGGCTGCGTGAGGCCGCCGAGCAGGCGAAGAAGGAGCTGTCGTCCGCGACCAGCACCAACATCTCGCTGCAGTACCTCGGCATGAGCGAGAACGGCCCCATCCACCTGGACACCAAGCTCACCCGGGCCCAGTTCCAGCAGATGACGTCCGACCTGCTCGACCGTACGAAGGCGCCGTTCCAGGCCGTCATCCGCGACGCCGGGATCTCGCTGTCGGACATCGACCACGTCGTGCTCGTCGGTGGCTCCACCCGGATGCCCGCCGTCACCGAGCTGGTCACCGAGCTCACCGGCGGCAAGGAGCCCAACAAGGGCGTCAACCCGGACGAGGTCGTGGCCGTCGGCGCCGCGCTGCAGGCCGGTGTGATGAAGGGCGACCGCAAGGACGTCCTGCTCATCGACGTGACCCCGCTGTCGCTCGGCATCGAGACCAAGGGCGGGGTGATGACCAAGCTCATCGAGCGCAACACGGCCATCCCGACCAAGCGCTCGGAGATCTTCTCCACCGCCGAGGACAACCAGCCGTCCGTGCTCATCCAGGTGTTCCAGGGCGAGCGTGAGTTCGCCCGGGACAACAAGCCGCTGGGCACCTTCGAGCTCACCGGCATCGCCCCGGCCCCGCGGGGGATCCCGCAGGTCGAGGTCACCTTCGACATCGACGCGAACGGCATCGTGCACGTGTCCGCCAAGGACCGCGGCACCGGCAAGGAGCAGTCGATGACGATCACCGGCGGGTCCGCCCTCCCCAAGGAGGACATCGACCGGATGGTCAAGGAGGCCGAGGAGCACGCCGCCGAGGACAAGAAGCGCCGCGAGGAGGCTGACGCCCGCAACGTCGCCGAGCAGGCGGTGTACGGCGCCGAGAAGGCGCTCGCCGACAACGGCGAGAAGGTCCCCGCCGACGTGCGCACCGAGGTGCAGACCGCGATCGACGAGCTCAAGAAGGCCCTCGAGGGCACCGACGTCGAGGCCGTCAAGGCCAAGCACACGGCGCTGGTCACCACCAGCCAGAAGATCGGCGAGGCGGTGTACGCCGCGTCCCAGGCCGAGCAGGCCGCGGGTGCGGGCACCGAGCAGCCGGCGTCGTCGGCCTCGTCCGACGAGGACGTCGTCGACGCCGAGATCGTCGACGAGGAGGACGAGAAGAAGTGACCGGGCAGGACCGGCCGGGGCCCGACCAGGGCCCCGGCGACGGGCCCGAGGAGCAGCCTCGGGTCACCGACAAGCGACGGATCGACCCCGACACGTTCGAGGTGCGTGACCCGCTGGAGCAGGCGGCGCAGGCACTGGAGGACGCCGAGGAGGAGGTCGTGCTCGAGGGTCTCGTCGAGACCCAGAAGCTGGCCGCCGAACGCCTCGACCAGCTCCAGCGCGTGAGCGCCGACTACGTCAACCTGCAGAACCAGTACTCGGCGTACGTCAAGCGGTCCAAGGCCGAGGCGCTCGCGTCCTACGACCGCGGTCTGGCGGCGTTGGCCGAGGGGCTCATCCCGGTGCTCGACGACATCGAGCTGGCCCGCCAGCACGGTGACCTCACCGGCCCGTTCGCGTCGATCGCCGAGAAGCTCGAGCAGATCCTCACCCACCAGGGCGTGGAGCGGTACGGGCAGGTCGGCGAACCGTTCGACCCGATGGTGCACGAGGCGCTCATGCACGGGCACGCGGCCGACGTGACGGTGCCCACCGTGCAGCAGGTGCTGCAGCCGGGCTACCGGGTCTCGGGGCGTGTGCTGCGCGCGGCCCGCGTCGCCGTCGTCGAACCGGACGAGAACGAGTAGGACGACCCTGCCGGGCCACCGCTACGGTGGCCCGGCAGGTGGCACGTCCGTCGCGGCGAGCAACGTCGCGGCGAGGAACGTCATGCTGAGGAGGGAGGCGTCGTGACCGGTCAGGACTGGTTGGAGAAGGACTTCTACGCTCTGCTCGGCGTCTCCAAGGACGCCGACGCGGCCGCCATCAAGAAGGCGTACCGCAAGCTCGCGCGCCAGCTGCACCCGGACCACAACCCGGGTGACCCGAAGGCCGAGGAGCGGTTCAAGGACATCGGCGAGGCCTACGCCGTGCTGTCCGACCCCGAGCAGCGCCAGCAGTACGACCAGCTGCGCGCGATGGCCGGCGGCGGCGCACGGTTCACCGCCGGCGGCCGCGGCAACGCCGGCGGTTTCGAGGACGTGCTCGGCGGCATGTTCGGCCAGGGCGGCGGCCGGGTGCGGTACTCCACCGGCGGCGGGGGCGGTTTCGAGGACATCCTCGGCGGTCTGTTCGGCGGCGGCGGTGGTGGCTACGGCGGCGGGTTCGGCGGCGGGCGCGCACCGCAGCGCGGCATCGACCTCACCGCGAGCACGACGCTGTCGTTCCGCACCGCGACCGAGGGCTCGACGATCACCCTGCAGGTGGAGAACCGTCAGGTCACCGCCCGTATCCCGGCAGGTGTGCGGGACGGCCAGAAGATCCGGCTGCGCGGCAAGGGCCGGCCCGGCGAGGCCGGTGCACCCGCGGGTGACCTGGTCATCGAGGTGCACGTGACGGCCCACCCGGTGTTCAGCGCCGACGGGGCGAACCTGCGGATCACCGTGCCGGTCGCGTTCGACGAGGCCGCCCTCGGTGCCCAGGTCGACGTGCCGACGCTCGACGGCTCGACCGTGCGGGTCAAGATCCCCGCCGGGACGCCGTCCGGCCGCACCCTGCGGGTCAAGGGCAAGGGCATCGTCACGCCCAAGGAGACCGGCGACCTGCTCGTCACCGTGCAGGTGGTGGTGCCGCAGAAGCTCACCCCCGCGGCCCGGGAGGCCGTCCAGGCCTTCGGCATCGCGACCTCCGGTGAGGACGTGCGCGCCGGTCTGCTCGCCGCGGCGCGGCAGTAGGCGGTGCGGTGATGGACGAGGACGCCCCCCTGTTCGTCATCTCGGTCGCCGCCCAGATGGCCGGGATGCACCCGCAGACGCTGCGCCAGTACGACCGGCTCGGCCTGGTCTCCCCGGGCCGGGCCCGCGGACGTGGGCGCCGGTACTCGCTGCGCGAGGTCGCCACCCTGCGCGAGGTGCAGCGGCTGTCGCAGGACGAGGGCGTCAACCTGGCCGGCATCAAACGGATCCTCGAGCTCGAGGCCGAGGTGCGCACCCTGCAGCGGCAGGTGGACTTCCTGCGCACCGTCATGGAGCCGGGCCGGCGGGTGTTCGCCGCCTCGGCCACCGGTGACGTCGAGGCCGTGCGCCCCGGCGCCCGGACCCGCAGCGGGATGCCGGCGGCCTCCGCGCTGGTCCCGTGGATGCCCCGGCAGCTCACCCACCGTCGCAGCTCCTGAGCCCGCCGCACCCGTCGGACGGGGCGCCCGGGCGTCCACCAGGTGGGTACACGATCAGGTGAGCCCGGTTCGGGGCTCTTGTCCGGTTCGTCCGGTACCGCGACGATGCCAGCACCGCGCGCCTCGCGCGCACCCTGCGGAAGGTGCTGCCGTGACCGGACCAGTCGTCGACCACCACCTCGCGGACGAGCCGACGACGCTCGCCGGCCCGACCGGGCACGACGTGGCCACCGACCGAGAACGCGCTCGCCGTCGCCGCGTGCTGCGGCTGTCCGCGGTGGTGCTGGCCGTCGAGGCGTGGGTGATCGGCCGCGAGCTCGCCGGGCTGCCGGTGCTCCCGACGTTGCCGACGGTGGACCCGCTCGTCCTGGTGCCTTCGCTGTTCTTCGCGGCGCTCCTCGTGCTCATGGTGGTGATGCAGCTCGGCGGCTCCCGGTCGCCGCACGTCACCTTCCGCCCCGAGCAGGTGGACGTCGCGCTCGCCGACGTCGTGGGCATCGACCCGATCGTGGAGGACGTGCGCCGGTCGATCGACCTGTTCCGCACGCACCGGCAGTTCGCGGCGCAGATGGGCGGTGCGGCCCGGCGCGGGCTGCTGTTCGAGGGCCCGCCGGGCACCGGCAAGACGCTCACCGCCAAGGCGATGGCCGCCGAGGCCGGGGTGCCGTTCCTGTTCGTCTCGGCCACCAGCTTCCAGTCGATGTACTACGGCGCGACCGCCCGCAAGATCCGGCAGTACTTCAAGGCGCTGCGCATCGCGGCCCGCAAGGAGGGCGGCGCGATCGGGTTCATCGAGGAGATCGACGCCGTCGCGATGCGCCGCGGCGGTCTGCTCGCGGCCCAGGGCACGCTGCTCGCCTCGCCGGTACCGGGCGGGCTGGTCCGCGACGCGGCGATCAGCGAGGGCACGGGCGGTGTGGTCAACGAGCTGCTCGTGCAGATGCAGTCCTTCGACGAGCCGATGGGTGCCGACCGGCTGGTCAACCGGGTGCGCTCGGCCGTCAACCTGTTCCTGCCGCCGCACCGCCAGCTCGCGCTGCGCAAGCCGGTGCGCGCCCCGATCCTGCTCATCGCGGCGACCAACCGGGCCGACTCCCTCGACCCGGCGCTGCTGCGCCCGGGGCGGTTCGACCGTCGGCTCACCTTCCCCGAACCCGATGCGCTGGGCCGCCGCGCGCTCGTGGACCACTTCCTGGCGCGCCGGGCGCACGAGGCCGCGCTGGACGCCCCGGCGCTGCGTGACCGGGTCGCGGCGGCCACCACCGGCTGGACCCCGGTGATGATCGAGCACCTGCTCGACGAGGCCCTGGTCAACGCGCTGCGACGCGGGGCGCGGGCGATGAGCTTCGAGGACGTCGAGCGGGCGCGGATCACCCAGATGGTCGGCATCGGCCACCCGGTCACCTACAGCCGCGCCGAGCAGGAGCTCATCGCGACGCACGAGGCCGGGCACGCCGTGGTCGCGCACCTGGTGGCGCCGCGCCGGGTGCTCGAGGTGCTCACCATCGTCAAGCGCGGCAGCGCCCTGGGGCTGCTCGCGCACGACGACTGCGAGGACGTCTACACCCGGTCCGACGCGGACCTGCGGGCCCTCGTGCAGATCGCGATGGGTGGCTGGGTGGCCGAGGAGCTGTTCTTCGGCCAGACGTCCACCGGCCCGGCCTCCGACCTGGCGGCCGCGACCCGGACGGCCGCGCAGATGGTGGGCGCGGCCGGGATGACCGGGTCGCTCGTGTCGTTCGCCGCGACCGGCCGCGACGTCGTCGAGGCCGTCATCGCCGACAGCCGCGCCCGCGCCCAGCTCGAGGAGGTGCTGGACACCGCGCGTGCGACCGCCCGCCGGGTGCTGGCCTCCAACCGCGACCTGGTCGAGGCGCTGCGCGATGCGCTGCTGGAGCGGCACGAGCTCATCGGGGACGAGATCACCGACGTGCTCCAGCGGGCGCTGGCCGCCCGGCAGCCGGCCGAGCCGCCGGTGCTGTCACCGGACCTGCGGGTGGCGTAGCGCGCGGGCGGCCTCGGCCCGTCGTCGCGCCCGGGCGAACCGCCCGCGCCTACCGCGCGAGCGCGCGCCCGGGGATGGCGGCCAGCAGCTCGCGCGTGTACGGGTCCTGCGGGTCGTCGAAGATCGCCTCCGGCGTCCCGCTCTCGACCACCTTTCCGCGCTGCATCACGTGCACCTGGTCGGAGATCATCCGCACCACCGCGAGGTCGTGGCTGATGAACAGGTAGCTGAGCCCGAGCTCGGCCTGCAGCCCGGCGATGAGGTCGAGGATCTGGGCCTGCACCAGCACGTCGAGGGCGGACACCGCCTCGTCGAGCACGATGAGCTCGGGTGACAGCGCGAGCGCCCGGGCGATGGCCACCCGCTGCCGCTGACCGCCGGACAGCTCGTGCGGCAGCCGCTGCGCCATCCCGGCGGGCAGCGCCACCTGGTCGAGCAGCTCGAGCATCCGGGTGTGCCGTTCGGCTGCGGTGCCGACCCGGTGCACGCGCAGCGGCTCGACGATCGAGGCCTCGACCGTGTACCGCGGGTCGAGCGAGGCGTAGGGGTTCTGGAACACCGGCTGGACGCGGCGGCGGAACGCGAACAGCTCGCGCCGGCCAGCGCCGGCCAGGTCCGTCCCGTCGAACACGATGGACCCGGCCGTCGGGGTGTCCAGGCCGAGCACGAGGTTGGCGGTCGTCGACTTGCCCGACCCGGACTCGCCGACGATCGACACCGTCTGCCCGCGGGCGATGTCGAGGTCCACACCGTCCACGGCCGCGAACACCGTCCGCCCGCCGCGACCGCCCGCGGCCCGCAGCTCGAACTCGCGGCGCAGCCCACGCACCTGCACCAGCGGCTGCTCGGCTGCCAGCCCCTCACCCGGCTGCGCGTCCTG